>JADKIX010000005.1 GCA_016722635.1 Rhodospirillaceae bacterium
CTTCGCCTGAAGAAATCTTTTCGCTCATGTAAAGGTGCAGCACTGTACCACCTGTGTATTTACATTGCAGTTTATCTTGCAGGTTGAGGGCTTCGAACGGATCTTCGGTATAGCCCACTGGAATCTGCGTGGAGTTGGTGTAGTAGATGTTCTCCCCGCACCCAGCCTGAATAATGGCCTCACCATAGGTTTTGCGATCCTCCTTGGCGAAACGGTAGGTCGTGCCCTCGGCAGGCGTTGCTTCCAGATTGTAAAGATGCCCCGTTTCTTCCTGAAACTTCTTCAGTTCTACTCGCATGACATCGAGAATATCCAAGCATATCTTCGCACCGCGCTCGTCGGTAATGTCATAGGCATCGCTGGTGAAGTTGCGCACCATCTCGTTCATCCCGTTCACACCAATCGTGCTGAAATGGTTGCGCAAATGTGGCAAATAACGGCGTGTATAGGGAAATAAGCCGCGATCATACATTTCTTGAATGAACACGCGCTTTTTCTCCAACGTAGATTTTGCGAGCGTCATCAGGCGCTTGGTTTCGGCAATCAACCCAGGCAGATCGCCTTTGAAGCGATAGCCAAGACGCGCCATGTTGAGCGTGACGACGCCAATAGAACCGGTCATTTCAGCCGATCCGAACAATCCGTTACCGCGCTTCATCAGCTCACGCAGATCGAGCTGCAAACGACAGCACATGCTGCGCACCGCGTGGGGAGCATAGGCATCGGGGTTTGGCACCCTTTCGCCTTCTGCATTCAGCATATACTGGCTGCCAATGAAGTTTTGGAAATAGGAACTGCCGATTTTCGCGGTGTTCTCGAACAATGCTTTGGCAACGGGGCTATCCCAGTTAAAATCCTCCATCACATTAACAGTTGGGATAGGGAATGTGAAGGGCTGACCCTGCGAATCACCCTCGGTCATCACCTCGTAATAGGCGATGGCGATTTGTTCCATCTCTGGCTGGAAGTGCTTGTAGGTCATATCCTCAAGATTGGTGACGCCGCGTTTTGCCGCTTCTGCTATGATTTCCGGATCATCAATATCGCGGAACAGGTGAATGTAGTTCGCCGTCGGGCAATTATCGCGCAGATCCGGCGGCACCGTAATATCGAGCGTGATGTTGGTGAACGGGCTTTGACCCCAGCGCGCCGGAACATTGAGGTTGTAAACAAACTGGCGGATCGCTTTTTTGATTTCGATGAAGGGAAGTTTATCTTTAAACACATACGGCGCAAGGTAGGTATCAAACGAGCTGAACGCCTGCGCGCCCGCCCATTCGGATTGCAGGATGCCAAGGAAGTTCGCCATCTGCCCCAGCGCTTCACGGAAATGTTTCGGCGCACGGCTAGAGACTTTGCCTGCCACGCCATTAAAGCCCTCATCGAGTAACACTCGAAGACTCCAGCCCGCACAATAGCCCGTGAGGCAATCGAGATCATGGATATGGTAATCGGCGCGACGGTGTGCTTGGCCTTCTTCGGGAGAATATACATTATTCAGCCAGTAATTAGCGATGATTTTGCCCGCCGAATTATTGATCAGCCCTGCATTACTGTAGGCGGTGTTAGCATTTGCATTCACGCGCCAGTCCTGCCGCAAAATATATTCTTCGACGGCCTGCTTGCAGCTCACCAGCGTATCCTGCACGGTGGCACGGTTACGGTTCAGAATAAAAGACTTAAGAGTTTTGACGCAACCCGCCGCCGCGAGTTCGTCCTCAATCACGCTTTCCATAGCACTGTCGGCCAGCGTTCCTTTTGAAGTGGACAGCAATGTCATAAACACATCGAAATTACCTTCACCCGATGCCGCAAATGCTTCTTTTAAACAAGCATGAACCGAAAGCGAGAAGACGTTCGGCTTCACTGGCGCAGGCTGCAATGCCCTAGGCACGTTTGAGGTGGTTGGTGCAGGTATTGTGACTTCGGTACGTTGCATGGAATCCCCCTTGTTTTAACTATATGTTGGTGTGTTTAGATAAAACAATACTACATCTAGTGTCTAATGGGTCTGTTTGACCCAGATCAAGTTCTCCAAAAAAGAGTAATTAGTATGATATTTCCCGTTAAGATATTGGTTTGCTGTTTATATTTTTACTGAAAGATTTCAGCATCTCCACCGTTCGCTTCAAGTGGTCATAGTGGTGCGGGAGTTGATCGTACACATGCGTAGTACAACCGCACGCGCCGTTGCACCCATCACAAAATGCTCAATCAAGGCAACTCCCCTTCTCTCATACATATTTCCATCCTAGTAAACCCGCTTAGATGGAATAGCCCCTAAAAATTTCTTGCAATCTCTCATTTGTGCAGTTGCCTGTTACTGAAAACTTGATATGCTGCCGAACGGAATAGTACCGTTCGATTAACCATTTTTATTTACCGGACACCCATGACGGATTTATCGCATATTCGCAACTTCTCGATCATCGCCCATATTGACCATGGCAAATCCACCCTGGCTGACCGCCTAATTGAATATTGCGGTGGCCTGACCGCGCGTGAGATGAAAGAACAGGTGCTCGATTCGATGGATATTGAGCGTGAACGCGGCATTACCATCAAAGCCCAAACCGTCCGCTTGAAATACACCGCCAAGAATGGCAAGGAATATCAGTTGAATTTGATGGATACCCCTGGCCATGTGGATTTTGCCTATGAAGTTAGCCGCTGTTTGGCGGCCTGCGAAGGATCGTTACTGGTGGTGGATGCCAGTCAAGGGGTTGAGGCACAAACCCTGGCCAACGTCTATCAAGCCATCGATAACAAACATGAAATTGTCCCTATCCTGAATAAAATTGACTTGCCCGCTGCTGACCCAGAACGGGTGCGCGCCCAAATTGAGGACGTGATCGGCATTGATGCCTCGGAAGCGGTGTTGATTTCCGCCAAAACCGGCTTGAATATCCAAGACGTATTAGAAGCGGTCGTTCACCGCCTGCCCCCACCCAAAGGTGATATCAATGGTGTTTTAAAAGCCCTGTTGATTGACAGCTGGTATGACCCTTATTTGGGGGTTATCATTCTCGTGCGGATCAAAGACGGCTTCATCAAAGCGGGAATGAAAATCCGCATGATGGCGGCAGCGGCGGCTTACCAAGTGGAACGGGTAGGCGTTTTTCGGCCAAAATCAGAAGTGATTGATGTTTTAACCCCGGGGGAAGTGGGATTTTTCACCGCGGCCATCAAGGCAGTGGCTGATTGCCGGATTGGCGATACCGTGACCGATGACCGCAAACCTGCAACCGAACCCTTACCAGGATTTAAAGCCAGCATTCCGGTGGTATTTTGCGGCCTTTTCCCCATCGATGCCGCCGAATATGGCCAATTGCGCGACAGTTTGGATAAATTGCACTTAAACGACGCCAGTTTCCAATATGAAGCCGAAACCTCGGCTGCCCTAGGGGTTGGCTTCCGTTGTGGTTTCTTGGGGCTATTACATCTTGAAATTATTCAAGAAAGGCTGGAGCGGGAATTCAATTTAGATTTGATCACCACCGCCCCCAGCGTGGTTTACCGTTTGCATTTAACCAACGGCAATGTCATGGAGTTGCACAACCCGGCCGATATGCCAGATGAGGTCAAAATTGACCATATTGAAGAACCCTGGATTAAAGCCACCATTTTGGTGCCACCGGAATATCTGGGGGCAGTCTTAAAATTATGTGAAGATCGCCGCGGCCAGCAGGAAGACATGTCCCATGTGGGCAGTCGCGCCATGCTGGTTTATAGGCTGCCGCTCAATGAAATTGTTTTTGATTTTTATGATCGCTTGAAATCGGTCAGTCGTGGCTATGCCAGTTTTGATTACCAAATCGATGAATACCGCGAAGGCGATCTGGTTCGGTTAAATATCCTGGTGAATGGCGAGCCGGTTGATGCCTTAAGCGGCATGGTTCACCGCTCACGCGCGGAAGGCCGCGGTCGGGCGCTATGTTTACGGTTGAAGGAATTGATCCCAAGGCAGTTGTTCCAAATTGCCATCCAGGCCGCGATTGGCGCCAAGGTCATCGCCCGGGAAAGCGTTTCCGCCATGCGCAAAGACGTGACCGCCAAATGTTATGGCGGTGATATTAGCCGCAAGCGCAAATTGCTGGACAAGCAGAAAGAGGGCAAGAAAAAGATGCGCCAATATGGCAGCGTGGAAATTCCCCAATCCGCCTTCCTGGCCGCCCTTAAAACCGGACGGGATGATGATTAAAAACAGTAGTTGAAATATTAGGAGAAAATAGATGTTTAAAATTATTGGATTAAGTTTTTTCCTGTCCATCGGTTTTCTGTTCCAGGCGTTTGCCCAGCAACCCATGGAAGCGAAAGACATCTCCCTACCCTTACCGTCCAAAGAAATTTGGCAGAACGGGGTAGTCAATTTTGGCCAATGCAGTTTTTCCCCACGTTACCACTCGGTTACCCAAGATAGCGAAGCTCACCGCAATGGGTTAACCATATCGTGCTTACTAACCACTAAAAATAATGGCATTGTTTCTTTATGGGTAGATGATATATCCGCCCAAGGCCAATATACGCATAATCGATCCATTCCCAAACCTTATCATTTATTGCTGAGCTTCACCGATGGCAAAACTATTTTTTTCAAAAACCGCCCGAACCCTGCCAGTATTGTGGCAATTAACGGGCAAGGCAACCAATTGTGGGAATATCTTTTAAAACATCAAAGCCTTACTGCTATGGTCACCCAGGACATCAGTGTGATTGAAGTTCAGGATGGCTTTGTGATTGCCTATTATGACCCCAAAATGCCCGTTAAATCACTAGGCACCGCAGAAAATGGGTATGATGATACACATATCCAGGTTATGGTTGAGAAAATAGATTCCCAAGGTCGAATTGTTTATGCAAATTCTGTACCTTTTTTAATAGATGCCACTACCCGAGTTCTGAAACAAGCAGGAAGGGCAATTCAAATTTGGCCATTACAAAATGGGGAATACGTTATAAGTCTTCAAAGCCATTCCCTCTCTAAGACAAATGAAACAAACGAACAGCCACACCTGACGTATCAGATGATTATTTTCAACCCAGATGGCACCCATAAAAGTCATTTCGAAGTTTTTCTGAAGGGGGCGGCTACACAGGGCGGCCCAAAACTCTTGATTGACAGGGATGGAAACTTTTTGTCACTCAATTATGGCCACCCATCCACCCAATCTTGGCTGCTGCCCAATCAACTACAACTAAGCCTGTATGACCAAAAAGGCCAAAAGAAGTGGGATTATCAAATCCCTGTTGATCAACCCAAAAATGGCCGTGCTGCCTGCCTGACTTGGGATATGGTCCTAACGCCGGACAACAATTATCTGGTTTTATGCCAACAGCGTTTTTACATAAACTACTGGGTTAGGGATACTAATTATGATAAGATGTGGGCGATTGTTCTGGATAAAGATGGCAGGGAACTAGAGCGCTTGCCTATCCTGCAAGACCAACTGATTAAAAGTGTATATAAAATTATTTCAAGTGATGATAATGGCTACATTATTACCAGTAGTTTCCTAGATAATCAGTTGATGATTAGCGTTAACAATTATAGCAACCTGGTAGGCAATCCCCCAGCGGTTCTAACATTTGAGGAATGGCAAAAGCAACAAGATCAAGGCAAGCAAGCAACCATTAGCGCCGTGTTGGGGACGCGGCTGTTTGTCATACCGTGGCCAAAAAATTAAAGTTTTCTATTTTCATGCAGCCAAGCGGTGGATGTTTACATATTCCTTTTTGGCCACAGGATAAGTATGATTAGGTAATGATCCCGCTGTTATTATTCGCTTACCAGGAAAGATTTTTTAATGTCTCCTAAAAAAACTGCCTTCTTGTTACTGGCCTTCATAGCGGTAAACAAAATCGCACTGGCCCAAACCCCGTCTTCGGCCGTTCAGGAATTGTCAATACCCCTTCCCCTTTTGCAACCCGATGAAACGGTTAAAAAGTTGAATACCCAATTCATCACTTGCGGTTTCTTAAGTAACCCCGACCCCGCTTTGTTATTCGGCAACAGCTTGACCGCACCGATGACACTGGAATGCAATTTATACGCTGACAAGGAGATGCTGGCAGACAAATCTTATGCCCACCAAACCGTTGGACGCTTCTATACAGATTTGGGAACCAATCATCTATATTCACAAGCACGCATCCTGATCACTGAACCCTTGATCCATCAATTTTTACGCCGTTATGACAATACCGAGGCCTTGTTATACCAAACCGATCCGTGGGTTAAGCAGCCAGCCCGTTTGACATTACTTGATAAAATGTCCCGTCCACTTTGGCAATATGTCTTACAAGCCCCCGCAGGTGTCTTAATAAGCCCATTGAATGTGGATGCGCTGGCTATAGGAAGAACCCACTATGTGGTCGCTTATTATGACCCGGCCAATAGTGTTGAATTATTACAAAACAGCGGCGAGGTGGGGTTTCAATCAACCCAGATATCCGTGCTGATGGACCAGTTGGATAAGGATGGGAAACGCACAGCCACCCAGAAAGTCATGATTGATATTCAAGCAGATACGCGGGTGATCATTAATGGTGATGACGAACATACCATTCGTTTATGGCGTGTGAAACAAGATCAGTATGCTCTATCCATTTACAGTGGGGCTTTGGATGCAAAATCTAAAATTCAAGGCAGTTACAAAATCATCTTTCTTAAGCAAGGCGGCAGCGTGGATCATCAGGCCCAAATTAATTTAGAGAAGCAGGCCGCAGGTGGCAGCCGAAAATTCCTGATCGACACGGAAGGTAATATGCTGCTGCTCAGTTACAACGGCAAAGGGTTGGAAGTCTGGCAGTCGGCTTTTCAAGCCGAACTTGCCAAATATGACAAAAATGGCAAAGTTTTATGGCGCAAGGTTATATTGCCCGCGAAACCACCCACTGGCAAGGCCGCTTGCCTCAGTTGGGATTTACAAGAAACGCCCAGGCAGGAATATTTGGTGGTTTGCGAACAACGCACATACGCCAAAGGCGAGTGGCAGCATGATGATGTGTACCATCAGTTAATGGGGGTTTTAATCAATCAGAAAGGCCAGGAAGTTTGGCGCACCTCTTTCTTAAACGGTGCGGCCATACAGGGTTTATATGAGGTAGATGAATATGGCGAATGGCCTGCCCAACTGCAAGTATCGTTATTCCAAGATAAAGCCTAGGTGAGCGTCAGTGGGGGAAATAAAACGTTACCCTATGAAGAGTGGAAAAGAATTGTAGCATCCGATAAAAACCCGCTGCTTAGCAAATATTTAGGACTGCATGTCTATGAGGTCACTTTGCCTAAACCATAGAATAAGGCTAATTCTTCATGTCTATGAAAAGCTTGCTTCAGCCGGTGGGCAAAGAATATCAGGATGCCAATATCCCCCCACTTGATATAGGGCTGCAAAACCAATAACTGCATCCATTAAAAACCATGGACTGGCTTGGCATCAGTTACATTTTTGCCTTGGGACGTATGTGGCTTAAGCCGCCATCAACCGCCAAAACCTGACCGGTAATCCAATTATTTTGAGGATCCAGCAAAAAGACGATGGCACGGGCAATATCTTGTGGTTGACCCAATCGACCCAAGGCGTGCATCTGTTCTGATAATTGGCGTGACTTTTCATGACTTGTTATGGCAGACGTTAGGGGTGTTTCAGTCAGCCCCGGCGCCACCACATTAACCCGCAAATGATTGCTGGCATAGGTGGCTGCTGCAGACAAAGCCAATCCGATGACTCCCGCTTTAGCCGCGGCAATAGCCTCATGATTGGCCAAACCAACCATGGCGGCAGCAGATGAAATCAATACAACCGATCCCCCTTTTGGCATCTGTTTACCAGCTGCCCGCACCACGGCAAAAGAAGTGGTCAGGGAAGCATTGATTACCTTTTGATATTGTTCCTGGCTAACCAAATGGGCGGGTTTTAAAAGTAACGACCCCGCACAATTCACAACCCCATCAACACTCCCCATTTTGGCTATCGCTTCTAAGAACAGCAAATCCACCGCTTGAAAATCAGCGGCGTCAAGGATGGCATCGGGTGTTATTTTATCAAGGTTTTGAGCAGTTCTGAAAACCTGATGCCCCGCTTGTTGGAGCAACAGAGAGGTTGCTTGTCCGATGCCACTTGAAGCAGCGATAATAATAAAATTGGCTATTTTTATTTCTTTTTAACTAAACTAAAATATAAGGCTGCGGGTAAATAGCGCATGAATTTTAAGCAGGTTGCAAAAAACCACGGAAATTGATGTTCAAATTTTTTCTGACGCAGGGCTTTAGCAATGGAACGGGCAGCTTGCTCCGGCGATAATAAGAAAGGCATAGGAAAATCATTCAAATCGGTTAAACGGGTTTTGACAAAACCGGGGTTTATCACTTGCACCCGGATATGGTATTTGGATAAATCACAAACCAAGTTTTCAGCCAAATGAATGATGCCGGCTTTGCTGGCCCCATATCCCATAGCCCCAGGCAAACCGCGATATCCAGCCACACTGCCAACTAATGCAACATGCCCTCGCTGTTGCTGGATAAAATAGGGAATGGCAACTGTTAACACCCGGAACGCACCCGTCAAATTGATATCAACCATTTTTTCAACTTCACTGAGGTTGATGGCATCTGCAGATACCGGCTGGTAATAGCCCGCACAATAAACAATCGTATCAATACCTTGCCATTGCTGCTGGATTTGTTGCCAAGCCTGCTCAATTGTCAAACTGTCACCCACATCAAGCGGGATATTCAAATGTGGCTGACCTAATTCCTGGATGAGTTCTTGCAGGCGGTCGGCATTCCTGGCCGATAAAGCCAATTGGTAGCCTTGTGATGACAAAAGTTTGGCCAACGCCCGTCCTATCCCCTCACTTGCACCAATGAGCCATAAGCGGTTCATGGTTTGCGCTTCATCAACAAAACAATTTCACCCACTTTTAAGCCGAATTTCTTCATTTTTGTCCGGTTCAAAATGGTGTTTTCATCCAGCAAATACATCCAATCATCCATACGCAAATCAATAGCTGATTTTTTATAAGGAACCCGCAGTTTATAGCGGATATTCGTGGCGTTACCCAGCTGTTGCCCAATCGCTTGATCAATCACGTCATGGGCCACACCCGTAAAATGATGATCATCCGAAAAATGGATTTTCCAAGTACGCTCCGTTTTTTCCCCATCTTCAAAAACAAACCATTCTTGCAGCTCCCCATCCTGGCCTTGCCACTTACCTTCAATCAATACAGAAAAGCGACGGGTTGCACGTCCTTGCCAATCAAAAAGCGATCCCCAACCCTCAATCCTGCCTTGAAAAAATTCCCACAAATTCAATTGCGGTTTTTTATCTTGGTAGCTCTTCAGGCAATTGTTCATCGGTGCTAGTTTCTGGTCCATTATATCCCCTTGTTTGTTTTATTGATCTGAACGACGTGACCACACCGGATAGAAATAATAGGAAATTCTATCGCTAGAGGCGCGGGCATGATTTATACCCGCTCTAATTCCACTTGTATGACATCGGTCCGGCCAACTTTAAAACCCGCCAATGCCATGTGTAAATAAAATTCCCATGATCGCAAAAATGGTTCCTCATACCCCATATTTTTTATCCGAGGGCGCGCTGCCTTAAAATTCTTCAGCCATTGCCGCAAAGTCCACGCATAATCCTTGCCGAACTCTAGCAAGCTTTTAACCAGAAATCCCGCTTTCTGCGCCTCTTCCACAAAACGTTGTTTGGAAGGCAATATCCCGCCTGGGAAAATATAATGACGGATATAATCACTTTCCTGGCGGTAGGATTTAAACAGGTGATCTTGGATGGTAATCGTCTGGATTAGGGCCCTTCCCCCTTTATATAAACTATCTTTTATTTTTCGGAAATATTGGGGCCAATATCTCTCCCCTACTGCTTCGAACATTTCAATCGATACCACATAATCAAAAACCTGACGGATATTGCGGTAATCCTCTAACATGATGGTAGCTTTATCCCCAAGCCTTTGGTGGGCAAATTGATATTGGCGGGAAGAAACCGTAATACCGGTGACTTTGGCACCCGCAACACTGGCCTGTTCCGCAAAACCACCCCAACCGCAGCCAATTTCTAAAATACGTGCTTGATCCGGCTTGGCGATATCCAAAATACGTTGATATTTATTTTGCTGGGCTTGCGCTAAATCATCTTCAGGACTAAGGCATAAAGCCGAAGAATAGGTCATACTAGGATCTAGCCAGTGTTGATAAAAATCATTGCCAATATCATAATGCTGACGGATATTGATTTTGCTGCCCCGTTTGCTGTTCAAGCGGACAAAGTTGTTATACAAATAAAAGCCCAATTGCCGCCACCTTGTTGATACAGCATATTCTTTTAAATAAGCCATATTCAAAGCCCCGTAAGCAATACATTCAGCCACATCGCTGCTTTCCCAAAAGCCCAGCACATATGCCTCGCCAAAACCAATATCACCCCGCCTAGACAACAGATCAATCATTGCCCAATTTTTAATTTCAAGGTGAGCGTGAGGTCCGGGTTTATCGCCTTGAAATTTTAGCTTTTCACCTTCTGGTGTGATAATATCAAGAGAGCCAAGGGGACATTTTTCCAAGGCACGCAGGAATTTTTGGTGATCCTTCATCATCTTTTCAGTTCACGTTATTGTTAGGTTTTGACGGTTTAGGGCGGTATTTTAGCCCTTTGAGAAAAAGGCATAAACCATGGTAATGGATCAACAAAATCACCTTTGCCACATTCCAGGGACGGCACCAGAAATACCGTTTGATATTCTGGTTACTTAAAGCTTGGGTTGGCCCCTTAATTACTGTGGAAATAAGGCTTTTGCCATCAACTTTATAATTAATGTGAACGTCAATATAGGTGTTTTGCAGATCAAAAGAAAACTCGTATTCGCCTTTGATATCACAAAAAGGTGAAACGTGGAAATTTTTGCCTATCGTAATCCGACTTGCGGCATTGATGAAGCGGCCTTCTTTTAAAGCACATAAATATCCGTGACACTCGCCAAATGTATTATTTACCTCAGCCAGCACTGCATATAAATTTTGTTTATCATCAAAGCAAAACCAGAAACTGACCGGATTAAACACATAACCAAGCAACCGCGGTAAAGTCATTAAAACGATCTGGGCAGGGATTGGTAAATGATGCTGGGACAATGTTTCTTTCAATTGTGCTTCCCAAGATCTCGTTGCATCAAAACCGTAATCCTTTTCATACACACTTAGAAAGTTAAACCTATTCAGAGAAAGGGATTTAATATGCTGCAACCTGCTTATATCAGCCATATTCAAAACAAAATAACAAACTTTATGATGAAGGCTGTGGCGAACAGGATAGTGGCGCTCATGAAAAATAGTAGCATCCAGTAGACGCGTTGCCGTTACCATGAGGAAATTCCCATTTTCTGAGCAAGCTTGACACTGCTGGCAATACCGTCTTCATGAAAACCATAGCCTAAATATGCGCCACAAAACCAGCTGCGATTAAGACCTTGAATCTTTTCCATTTCTTGCTGTGCTTGCAAGGTTTGATTGTCAAACACAGGATGATAAAAATCTGTCACATCCAAAATCCTTTCTGCAGCAATTGGCCGCCAGGGATTTAGCGTTATAAAAAGAGGTATATGATCTGGAATCGCTTGCAATTTATTCATCCAATAGGTAACAGCAGTCTTTACTTCACCATTTTGAATGGATGTCAGATAATTCCAACTGCTCCAACATTTTTTACGTCTGGGCATCCAATTTGGATCACTATGCGTATAAACTTTATTTTTCTGACGGGAAAATTTGTTAAAAATGGCAGCTTCTTGTTTGGTAATTTTTGGCAGCAAGGATATTATTTCTTGGGGATGGCAAGCGAAAATCACCTGCTCAACCCGCTGTTGCTGTCCATCCGCATGGATAATCGTAACCTGATTTTCCAAGCGTTCGATAGCTCGAATACCCGCAGATAGTATCAAATTGGGTTTAGCAATATCAATCAACCGATCAATATAATCCATACTCCGGTTTTTTAAGGTTAACCAGGTAGGTTGGCGGTTAACCGATAACAACCCATGATTATGAAAAAAATGAAGAAAGAAATGAGCTGGAAATTGCAACATCTGATCCGCCGGGCAACTCCAGATTGCGGCACCCATCGGCAACAGATAATTATCTTGAAACCACCTACCCAAACGAGCAATTTTCAAGAATTCCTGCAAGGTTATATGCGGGTACCTCTCAATAATCTGCAGGGCATTTTTATTAAACCTCAATATATCAACCAAGCCACGCCACATTGGCAAATTCAACAGGTTTCTACGCTGGCCAAACCAGGTATTTAACGATGAACCTGCCCACTCCAAATCCCCCTGATTGATCGAGGCGGCAAAGGACATATTGCTGGATTGGATGTCAACCTTTAACTGTTGAAATAGTTTGGTCAAATGAGGATAGGTTGCGTTATTAAAAACAATAAAACCTGTATCAACCATAATGTCACGATTGGGGTGGGGGAGTCTGATGGTGCGGCTGTGGCCGCCTAAGCGCCCTTCTTTTTCATAAAGATTTATATGATAGTGCTGCCGCAATAAATAGGCAGCACTTAGCCCTGCAATACCGGATCCTATAATCGCAATCTTAGATGGATGAACAGAAGGCAGCATTTCCACGATAACCTTTAAGTATTTCAGCAAACCCGTATCGTGAACCTAAATTTTTTATAGACAATCAGAATTACGGGTGAATTGCAGCAAATATTTTTTGACCCCCTTAACAGATGATCTCTATAGATGCCCAAGGAAATTTATCAATAGGTTGGGGAGTTATACATCAAGATTAACTCATCTGCCGTTGTAGTCCTAATACCCTACAGTAAATCAACAAAAGGTTTTTTATCTCTATTCTTCTAAAAATTCAGTTAGGTAAAAAAATAAAGGGGGCTTTCGCCCCCCATGTTATTTCGGAACTGTTTTAACCCTGGTATTTTTCAACCACCAAGATGGTGCCGTTGGTACCAACCACTTTAACTTTGTGGCCTCTGCCAAGCTCCGGGCCGCTTACCCGCCAAACCGTATCACCAAGTTTGGCTTTGCCCTGGCCGTTGATGATAGGCTCATCGAGCTCCAACACCCGGCCCATATATTGCTGACCACGGCGGTTCAAGGAATTATTATCTTCACTTTGATTGGGATGCGCGCGCACCCAAACGCGCCAACCAATCACCGTCACCAACCCCAACACCACCCAAAATACAAACTGCCATTCCCAACCAAGGCTGGGAATAGTTAATAAAACAACCCCTGTCACCAGAGATGACAATCCAAACCAAATAAAAAAAGCACCCGGCACTATGATTTCAAGAATTGCTAAAACAAAAGCGAAAATCCACCAGTGCCAAAACTCTAGATGTTTAAAAAATTCAATCATTATAGTCCCCTTTGCTAGGAATTAGTCCAAGGACCCTGCCCTGTCGGCCGATTTGCAGGAGTCATTTTCGTTTGTGCAAAAGATTCCTTAGCCAATTCGGCAACCCCCGCCAACGCGCCAATGATCCCAGACGCTTCCAGCGGCATCATAATCAGTTTTTGATTGGGGGCTGAGGCTACCTTTTGCAAGGCATCTACATATTTGATGGCAATAAAGTAATTAATGGCCTGCACATTTCCCTCGCTAATGGCTTTTGAAACCAACTCGGTGGCCTTGGCCTCCGCCTCAGCAGCCCGTTCCCGCGCTTCAGCATCACGAAAGGCTGCTTCTCTACGGCCTTCCGCTTCCAAAATGGCGCGTTGCTTTTCCCCATCCGCTTTCAAAATAGCTGCTTGTTTTAAGCCTTCGGCTTCCAAGATGGCCGCGCGTTTATCCCGCTCGGCCTTCATCTGCCGAGCCATGGAATCGACCAGGTCACGGGGCGGGGCAATATCTTTAATTTCAATACGGGTGACTTTAATTCCCCAAGGCGTGGTTGCTTCATCCACCACCCGTAACAATTGATGGTTAATTTTATCACGCTGCGAGAGCAATTCGTCCAAATCCATCGAACCCATGACGGTACGGATATTGGTCATGATCAAGTTTAATGCTGCCAATTCCAAATCGCTAACTTCATAGGCAGCCTTGGCGGCATCCAGCACCTGGTAAAACACCACCCCGTCCACCGCTACCATGGCGTTATCCTTGGTGATGATTTCCTGGGTGGGCACATCCAGCACTTGTTCCATCATATTCATGCGGGCGCCAATTCGGTCAATCAGCGGAACAATTAAATTCAACCCCGGATGCAAGGTTTTCGTATAACGGCCAAAACGTTCGACCGTATATTCCCGACCCTGCGGCACTGATTTGGTACCGGTAACGACCAACAAAATAAAAAATAACACAAACAAAATCACCAAAATTGATGATAAGTCTAATCCATCCATTTATTATCTCCCTACCTGGTATTTCAATCAGATGCTGTTTAAATTGCTGACAATCCATTTATGTAAAGCAAAAATTGACAGATGTCCACCTTTATCCCCGTATTTTTTAGGGCTTTCAAGAATTTTGATAGGAAAAAACAGGGGGTTAATAGGGCTAGGCATACCCTGAACCCCAGTATCCCGATTATCATATATATGGGTAGCGCCAGGATCCCTACTAATCTGATGCTCCTATTAATACAAATGTTTGGTGGTCCCCCATTCATGGCGGGCATAGATAGATGGTGAGGGGTAGAAAAAATTAATCGAGCACAACTTCAAAAAACGAACCCCATAAATGCCATCCGCTATATATGCTTAAAAAAATGATGGATGTTTTCTTGATTTTTATCAAATAATCCATAAATACTAGGGTGCTATATTGACTTTTAATCATAAAGCCGAGAAAATGACCGCCTTACCCATTATCACCGCCCCCGACCCGCGTTTGAAACTGACCGCACGCCTTGTACCTGCGGTTGGTCAGGCGATTGCCCAACTCATGCGGCAAATGGCGGATACGATGTATGAAGCCCCAGGCATTGGTTTGGCTGCCCCCCAAGTGGGACAAAATTTGCAGGTGATTGTGGTGGATATTGGCAATGATGAAAACCCCGACCTGCCCGGCCAGCTTTATATGATGGCAAATCCGGTAATTGAATGGGTATCTGATGAATGGTGCCTGTATAAGGAGGGTTGCTTGTCTTTACCCGATCAATATGCCGAAGTCGAGCGGCCCGCAAGCGTGCGGGTGCGCTATAGGGATGAGCATAACCGCGACAAAACCTTGACTGCCGAAGGGTTACTGGCCACCTGTATCCAACATGAGATCGATCATTTAAAAGGCGTTTTATTTGTTGATCATATCAGCAAATTGCGGCGGGATGTGATTTACCGGCGCTTATTAAAACAACGCCGGGTACAACCGACCACTTTATCATGAATAGCTAAGTAGAAAAGGATGGCCATGCCCCGGATATGTTTTATGGGAACGTCGGATTTTGCCGTCCCTGCCCTCTTAAGCTTATTGCAATTACCTTATGAGGTGGCCGCAGTTTATACCCAACCCCCGCGCCCCGCGGGGCGGGGACAGGGCATTCAATTATCGCCCGTCCATCACGTGGCCAACCAACATCAATTAACTGTTTTCCACCCCGAGAATTTCAAATCACCCGAATCCCGCCAACAATTTGTTGATTTGAAGATTGATTTGGCGATTGTGGCGGCTTACGGCCTCATTCTACCCCGTGCTATTTTGACCGCCGTGACAGCTGATTTTATCAATATCCATGGCTCCTTGTTGCCACGCTGGCGCGGGGCCTCGCCTATCCAGGCGGCTTTATTGGCAGGGGACCCTGAAACCGGCATCACGATTATGCGGGTGGTTCCTAAACTCGATGCGGGTGATATTTTGCTGCAACAATCTTTGCCCATTCAATCCACGGATACCGCGCAGTCCCTGCATGACCGCCTTAGCCTGCTTGGGGCTGAGATGATGGCGAAAACCATCCATCAATTGCTTGACCACCAATTATCCGCCGTACCCCAAGATGAAAAGCTGGTGACTTATGCCGGTAAATTAACCAAAGAGCAAGGCCGGTTGGATTGGCAAAAACCTGCAGCGGTTTTGGAGCGGGAAATCCGGGCTTTTTTCCCTTGGCCTGGCAGCTGGTTTGATTGGCGGGGGGAAAGGGTACGGGTTTTACGGGCGGAATTAGGCACATTTACCCCGGCCAAACCCGGCACCATCACCCGTCACCCTTTAGAAATTGCTTGCGGTGATACCCAAAGCCTGCGCCTGTTGGAATTACAGCGACCGGGGCGCAAAGCTTTGTCCTCGCTTGATTTTATCCGGGGCTTTGATTTGCCGGTGGGCCAGGTAGTTACCGATGCCCCGCTATAAAATTACCCTAGAATATGAGGGGTCTGCTTTCGTGGGCTGGCAACGGCAAGAAAATGGCCTGGCCGTCCAACAGGTGGTAGAGGAAGCTTTTTTCCGCTTTACCGGCTATCAACCAACTATCTATGCGGCGGGACGGACGGATGCGGGGGTGCATGCCTCAGGCCAAGTGATCCATGTTGATTTGGAAAAACCCTATCCTTGTAAAACAGTCTTAGAAGCCGGTAATTTCTACCTAAAACCCCATGCGGTTTCCTTCCTAGCGGTGGAATTTGCCAGCGGTGATTTCCATGCACGCTTTTCAGCGATTGGCCGGATATATGAATATTATATCCTGAACCGCCTGGCGCCACCCGCTCTAAAACGGGGACAGGTATGGTGGGTCAAGCAGCCCCTTGATATCAGTGCCATGCAACAGGCAGCAACTTGCCTGATGGGCAAGCATGACTTCACGAGCTTCCGGGCATTACAGTGCCAAGCCTTATCACCAATTAAGACGATTGATGAATTTTCCATCCATCAAACAGGTGATGTGATTCTTTGCACCGTCAAGGCACGGTCATTCCTGCATCATCAAGTCCGCAATATGGTTGGGACATTAAAAATGGTTGGGGATGGCAAATGGCCCGCCTCAAAAATCCCTGAGATCCTTGCGGCCCAAAACCGTGCAGCGGCTGGCATGACCGCCCCCGCTGAGGGATTATATTTAACCCAAATTATATATCCAAACAATTGAAATTCCCACCCTAATCGCCCCATATATAAACAGGGTATTTAAAGGGCTAAGATTGATAAAGTCTGAGAAACTAAATCCATATGTCCTGCTTAAGCCAACTGCCTATTCTCTTGGTAAAACTGGTTGGTCCAGGCGGCGGGTTTTGGTAACTGGTCTGCAAATTCTGCCATCACTTGTAATCCTTGCTGGACGGCTGGGCGTTGTTCAATCGTTTCCAACCAGCGTTTCACATGGGGAAAATCAGCTATTTGCTGGCCTTGCTTTTGCCATAACCTGACCCAGGGAAATGCCGCCATATCAGCAATGGAATAGTCGCCTGCCAGAAAGGGGGTTTGTTGCAGCTGTTTGTCTAAAACCTGATATAGGCGTTTGGCTTCCTTCGTAAATCTTTCAATTCCATAGATAACCGGTTGCGGTGCATAGTGCCTAAAATGATGGGTTTGCCCTAATATGGGGCCCAAGCCTGACATTTGGAACATCAGCCATTGCAATACCTGATATTTTCCGGAAGTATTTTGGCCCAGGAATTTTTGATATTTTTCACCCAAATAAAATAAAATGGCGCCCGATTCAAAAATGGTGAGCGTTTTTGAGGCAGTTTCCCCTTCATCTACCAGCACCGGGATTTTATTATTGGGGTTGATTTTTAAAAAATCGGGCGTTAATTGCTCGCCTTTCATGATATTGACCGGATGCAATTGATAAGGCACACCCAACTCTGCCAACATGATATGAATCTTATGACCGTTGGGGGTAGGCCAGCTATATAAATGAAGCATCTTTCTTCCTACATTCGAATTTTTCTTGAAACGACAGGATTCCCGCTTCAAGGACAAAAGTCAACCCTACTGATCAAAAGGGCTGGCATTCCTTGAGTTGCAGGCGCAGGCGGATATAATCCTCAATCGCCAACAACAGCGGATGATCCGCGGGGAAATTTTGTAGCCCATTGGCCAATTCGCTAGAAAATTCTTGGGTATATACCGGCAGCGGCGGACAAGAATTGATCACAGCCGGTTGACAAGCCCCCACCAATACTGCCCACCCGATCACCCAATTCTTTGTGATTTTTTGTACCTGACATTGCGGCATGGCGATCCCTTCCTAAATATTAAGCGATTTTTACAACCCTTTTTTATTCAGATAATCGATCACTGGCTGTTTGCCGCGCGGGGCTTCGGCGGCACGTTGTTGCTGGCGTTTAGATATTTCCGCTTGCTTTTTTATGTGCCGTTGGCGTTCGGAGATAGCACCCCTGCGCCAGAAGAAGATAATAGCGGCCATAATCCCCAAACCCGCCATCATAGTTTTCCATAGCCGCGATCCGGCCATTTGCAAAAAAGTAACGATTGCCATCATGAGACCTCCCCTTTCCGTTCAAATATGTCCATAAGTTATTAAGGCATCGGGGTGCCTTGAAAGTGTGATGATTATAAGCCGCGGCGGCGATCATCCAGTTTAGCCCAAATGATCCAGGCAATTCCCGCAACCATCAGCAAGGCCGACGCCCAGGGCCAATATTGACCCAAACGTTCAAAGAACGGCAACGCTGGCGATAAATGCTGCCAGCTGTCATTGATGGCCTGATAAGCGATGGTGCTGCCCGCACCGGCAGCGATGGCCGTGCCACGGATCGTGCGTGAATGCCACAAACGTTTGGCTTTAGCCTCAACCCCTGCCATCATCAAGCCTTTATCCATGACAGCATTCGTCATATATTTTTTGGATAAGGCCCCATTTTCCTGCTGGATCATAGCAGCAAGCAAGGCTTTCAAATCCTGATAATCATGCGTATTGATCTTGTCCGTCACCTTTCTTTTCATAAGGTTTGCAATGATCAAGGCATAGGTTTTGGTGTCGTTTTCCAAAGGCGGGGCATAGCGGTTGATCATATCAGCAATGGTTTGCAACCCATATTTGTCTTGATAGGTGATCAAAACCTTCGCTAAAGCCCTGATCCCGTAAGCCATAGACTTAAATTGGAAAAAATCCTTGTCTGTCTGAACCTCAGAAAGTCCTTGCCAGGGATCTTGGCTGCGCCTGATATTGCCGGGGTTGTTATTGCGGATGCCGCGCGGCAACTTTGAACTATTGCTCATGACGAATATCCCCTCTCCATTTGAAAAAATGATATTTTTGCCTTCGGTTTTATGGAAATCATTGGCAGTCCCCCACCCCTATTTTAACCAGGCTGGCAAATGTTCCATGACCCAGGCAACCAGGGCAATGGCGCCTAATAAAACCCCCCCCAGCTTAACCACGGCAAAAGCCGCCCCACGCCCCATATGGAAAGCTTCCCGTAAATGTTCAACCGTCAGGCGGATTTGGTGGATATCTTGGGCCATTTGGGTGCTGGTGACTTCGAGTTTGGTCAACCGGTCCCTTTCATGTTCAGTCATCATGTTTTCCTTTAATGTTATGTCTTTTTGGTCGTGATTGATTGAAGGCAGACAAATAAAAAGCCAGCTTAAGGCTGGCCATTCCTAATAAAGCGGATCATTTCCCAGCCGTTGAAATAAGGGGAAATGCCAAGGATGATGGATCTGTTGGCATAACGGGCGACCAGGTTGGTTTTGGCGGCGGGGATGCCGGAGGCAAAATATTGGGCGGTTCGGGATAATAAGTTGCACTCCCCCCATCATAATAGCAACGCTGCCTGATCCAATCCGGTGCATCATTCCTGACCTTAGAAAAAGAACTATCCCCAAGGCTTGGGTGCAAAGGTGGGGCGGGATAGCCCGGAAAAACCTCAACCACATACCAACGCTCTTCATCGCTATATTCCGCATATTTACGCGGTTCTAATCTGCAGGCTTTAACCATATCATCTCTCCTTAACTAAATTCATAAACAACACAAAGGCCGCTGCCGCCTGTACCGCCTGCTCTTGTGTCGTTAGTCGAATATTTGCACAAACCACCACTTCCCCCACCGCCCGAATTAGCATCGGCATTAAGCCCTGTAAAAGAGTCGGCAATTACTTTATTCATTTGACCCATTGCACCGCTGCCACCAATTGGCATAGCTCCATTACCGCCTGGGAAAGAGGGGCTTATACAGCTATAAATAGAACAAATTTGAAATCCAGAACCGCCCCGCCAGTTAACATCCCCACCTGTTCCAATTCCACCTTGGGCGGCAGAGCCAGCAGTGGTAGGGCTATTAATAATGCAAGCTTGGCCTCCCTGACCACCGGATGCTGAGCAAAACGCACCAAAATAACTAGTGCCGCCAGTTGAGCCATCCGTTGGTGTACTTGCTCCTGCGGTTCCACCTGCACCAATACTTACTGCCTCGGTCGCGCCAAGGGATGTTGCTAAAATATATTTTCTACATCCGCCACCTCCAGCCCCAGAAGCACCAGCAGAGCCGTAGCTTGGTCCGGATTCCGATTTAGCCCCACCTCCACCACCGCCACCGCCTAACAATTCAACAACGATGTATCTAACATCATTTTGTTTCACCCAATTGCCGCTGGTCGTAAGGGTAGTAATTCGTAGCAATCGTCCGGAAACATTTACCTTGTCACCTGCTGATTGGGTTAAATCAGCCAGGGGAAAGCCAAAAAAACCGTTATTCATTAGAAATCCCCCCTTCCGCTAACAAATGGAACCCTTCCGAATTGGTAAGATCGGGGTGCATTGGCAGGGCCGGATAGGTTGCATATACCTCCTTTATATACCAAAGCGGTGTCGACCAATATTGGCGCTTAAGCTCTAATTGCAAACGTACTGCTTTCATATTTCCCTCCCGTTATGAATATTCATAAACAACACAAAGGCCGCTGCCACCATCCCCGCCAGATCGATTGCTAGCAGCACTATAAGCACTAACTCCACCACCACCACCACCACCAGAATTGGCAGTGGCATCATCACCATCTGAAGCATCAGTAATGTTTTTAAGATTATAACCACGCGCCCCTGGCCCACCTATAGGAAGTGCCCCGTTTCCTGCTGGAGCACTTGAGCAATAAGACCCGTATTGCGTTCCAACGTTAAAACCAGGGCTTCCTCTAAAATTAATATCTCCCCCCATTCCTACGCCGCCAAGGGCAGTGAACCCCGTGACACCCGATGATGCGGAAATAGTATAAAAACCACCCTCCCCACCAGATGCGCTGCAGTGCGTCCCAAACGATGTTGTACCGCCCTGACTACCAGAAGTTGGGGTACTCAAGCCGCCCGTCCCTCCTATGCCAATTGTTATGGCCTCGCTGTCTGCCAAAGCAGTGGCCATGATCTTTTTACGGCAACCCCCACCGCCCGCACCGGAAGCTGCGTTACAGGAAAAATTTGCCACTCCTTGCGAGCCCCCACCACCCCCACCACCACCCAGCAATTCAACAATAATGTATCCAACATCCTTTTGTTTCACCCAGTTGCCGCTGGTCGTAAGGGTAGTAATTCGTAGCAATCGTCTGGAAACATTGACCCTGTCACCTGCTGATTTGTTTAAATCAGCCAGGGGAAAGCCAAAAAAACCGTTATTCATTAGAAATCCCCCCCTTCCGCTAACAAATGGAACCCTTCCGAATTATGGGTTGAGGCCCGCAAACTATGGTTGGGTGGCAGCATCAAACCACCGGCAAAAGTCACTAGTTCCCGGAAAGCCTTCACACTGGCACTTGGAATAACGGCGGTTACGGATATTTCCTCAAGCAGCCTTGTCCGCACCCCATCATGGATGAACAACCGCACCATGCCCGCTGTGGTGCCGGTGGTTGCGGTAACGCGCAACCGCTCCAGTCGCGATCCGTTTGAGCCTGCGGTAAAAACAGTTTCCATCATGCCGCTGCCATCGCGGGCCGTGTTGCCGAAAATCAGGGCAGCGCTGGATTGACGGGGTTTATTGGCAAATTCTGGTTTTGTAGCCATTTTATGTTCTCCAATTAAGGGTTAAAATACAGGGGATTAAAGAAAAGATTGTTGCTGGTAAATGTGGACACCAACCGCTTCCAGATTATCCAGGGCATCTATGGCAGTTATGGCGCCCGTGCCGCCTTGGTTAATCGATAATGGCAGGCCAACCGCCCCCAAGCTGCCAATGTCAGCCACTTCAATGGCGGTACCGGTGGCGTTCCACCGCCAAAACTTGCTGGCCCCAGGCTCGGGGATGGTAATGCCCGATAGGGGTGAGGATACGGGCAAGGTAAGAGAGCGGCCTAAGATTTCCGCCAGTTCCTGGGTGATGACGGTGAGGCGGTCAAGCGCCCGTTCATGGGTTTCGGCGGGGAAAGGATCATTGGGCGTATAATCCACCAATTGGGTGCGCGCTGTATCGCGCCGCACGGTGATGGTGACACCCGCCGCCGGTGGTTGGTTAGAGGTCAAGGTACCAATGGCACCATTACCGCCAGCCACGGCGTAATCAGCCCCCAAAACCTTGCGGATTTCCCTGGAGCTGATGGTATCCCGTTCAATCACCTCGATTTCATCGGCATCAAAGAAAACAAAGGGGATGGCAAAATTGCGGGTCATGCCATCCCCTCTATAAGCAATGCGGCTGATCATGGTGTTGATAGTCATGGCTAACTCCTTTTCTGAAAATAAAAAAACCCGCCTTAATTGGCGGGTTGGTAACATTTAGATTTTCTTGGTTAGAATAGGCTTGGGTCGCAAGGTTGCAGAAAGCGCTAAAAACCCCGCTTATTGTTGAGAATCAACAACATTTTGATGAAATGATTGGGGAGATTGACAGATCAAGCGCAAGCAATTACAGCGATGAATCCTCGTCAACCAAGGTGCGCTGGCGGCGTTTCTCGGTCAATTTAGAGAAAATCCGGGCCACAAAAGTCATGATCGCCCCTGCCACTATATAAGCGATGACGCGCTTGGCCATTTGCCCGGTGGTCATTTCAATCATGACCGTGCCAGTACGGCCTTGGATTAAGCGTTCCACGACAAAACACAACACCCACAAGCCAATCGAAATCAGTTGGGCCGACCACCAATAGCGGCATAGTATGGCCGCGATGCCGGAGCCAAGGGCTGCAAAAGACACCGAAAAAACCCCCACCATAATCCACCATATTTCAACCAGCATCAGGCTCTCCTTAGCAAATAGAATATAACCTTAAGGTTATTAAAATTAGGATGGCAAACCCGATTATTTCAGCAAAAAAATCGGCATCTGCCAGCCTGTATTATTTGTATCTGGTTTCTATGCAGTTGTAAACAGGCGGCATGTTAAGGCTGATTGGGGATTAAATGCTAATCCATTTTTACAAACCTTATCGCCACAATCATACAGCTATTTCCCAACAGGCCAAGCAACCAAAATCATTGACCAGCGGACAAGATGTTGATCAGGCCGCTAAAACCCTTTGACACCCTACAAATCCCCCTTATGCACAGTTAAAAAACGCTTCAGCACACCGCCCGCATCGCCCTCAAGACCGCCGCCGCAACCGGTAAACAGATCGCCATCATTTATTTTAATCGCCTGTTCACCACCTTGCCAATAAAAAGTTAGGTGTTGCTCATAATTGATTTCTTCGATTGGTTGATGGTCAGGCGGATGACAGGGCAATCAAGGATAAAAAGATAAAAATCAGTTTTTTAGGCACAGGTTGTTCACTTCCTGATAGTGGTCTCACCGCCTGGCCGCCCGTTTAAGGCAGCCAAGCGGTGATGATAGGATATGTTTTAGAAACAGCCGCTTTCGTCAAACTGGGCGGGTTGGCGGCGGACATTACCAGCCACTTCCGCGTTGAAATCAGCCTGCTGCACGATAGTGCCAACGATATCAAAGGTCACTTCACATAGAACGCCGTGACCATTGGGTGACGGGAGGCGATAGACAAAGTTTTGCGCGCCCATGGTGGTGTTGCGGCTGCTGAAAGGCGCCCCAAATTTTGCCAAGATTTGTTCCTGGTTTTTACCAACCCACGGGGTTAAATAATTGCGGTAATAGGTGGATTTGCGTTTTTCATATTGCAACGGATCATTCTTATCGCTAGCACAACCAGCCAGTGTTAGCAGGCTGGCGCCCATCAGGGCCAAGATTATCTTCTTCATTTTTATTCCTTTCAAATTCCGCCGTGGAAGGGGGGTGGGCTGCCGCTAAATGCGGGTTGGCCATTCCCACTCCTGTATCATAGACGCCTAATCATAGCATTTAAAAGCAGCCATCGCCATTAAAATAAGCCCGCCGCACCACACCACCACGGATTTCAAAGGTTTCCTGGCAGAAAGATTGGCTGGTATAAGTTTGGCCGCCATAACAATTATAGGGCCAGCGGTTAAAAGCACTGGGGTAACAATTGCCCGGGGTGCTGCTGGTTTCAATTTGGCTGCGGCGATAGGTTAGGTAGCGGCTGCCCTGGCTGTCATAAAAACTGCTGGGGGCGCCCAAATTGACAACCAACGCGGCCTCGGGCTTGCCCACCCACTGGTTCAATTTGCCTACATAAACAGCCTGCATTTCCTCATAGCTTTGGCAACCGGCCAGGGCTAATAAGCCAACCCCGAACAGACCTGCAAATATTTTTTTCATGATGGCTCCTTTCATCTCACGAACGGTCAATGGCAGCAATCGATCCGCAACCCACCTGATTGCTACAGCCATTGTACCATTTAAAAGCAGCCATCGCCATCAAAATTGGCGCGCCGCACCACGCCAGCGCGGATTGCAAAGCTTTCCTGGCACATATATTGGTTGCTGATCACCTCACCGCCATAACAAAAACGGCCGAACAGGCCCATTTCACAATCGGCTGGCACGCGGGTGCTTTCGATGCGGACGCGGCGATAGGTTAAAAAGCGGCTGCCCTGGCGGTCATAGAAATTGGTGGGGGCGCCAAGGGTGGCCACTAGCGCGGCCTCAGGCTTGCCTACCCACCCATTGATTTTTTCCACATAAACGGCCTGGCGTTCCTGATAGCTTTGGCAGGCGGCCAAGGCCGATAAGAACAAGAATGTTAGGGGGCAAATATTTTGTTCATTTTTATTCTTTACAGCAGAAAAAGGGCGAAAAAATTGTAATTTCTTACTCTTTACCAGAGGAAAAAAAAGGCCTTGTAAATTCCGATTCTATAGCTTCCCTATCCGCGTTTTTCACCCATAAAACCCTCTGTTTGATATATCTGACCCTTCAAGCATTGGGGGCAGATTTCGCGGGTTAACATTTTTTAAAAACAGCACCGGTTTTTTATGAAAAGCCAGGGCGATACCTCCCTCAGCTATCCGAAAAATCTTAGGCAAGCCCTTTCCTTTTTAACCTGTCATGATCAGGCATAGCCATGCTGGTTAAGGCGCGGCTGGTTGCGGGAAAGGCGGCGGTACGGGGCCAGCGGGTGGCAATTGATCAGATGGGTTGTTTTTTTGCCATTCGGCTGCACGCTCTTCCCAGGTTTGACAGCCATTCCCCGTAGCAGATAGCTTGCAACAACCCGCCAGCATCCATAAACTGAAAATAATCATAAGGGGGAAAGTTTTCTTCATGGATTGATGACCTCCAGTGAATGAGGTTTCACCTCAGCTGGAAACGGCAAGCCCGTCCGCCTCTCCGGCGGCCTGCAATCCCCGCAACAAGCCCCTAAAGCCAATAGGCTAAATATCAGAACGATGTTTTTCATCAAACATCACTCCTTCCCCAAAAACCGCTTATCAATAAGCTGACCCTACCAGAAAACCTCGGGCAGGTCTAGGGTTGGGGGTAAAAATACTGATTTTGGGGAAATAAAAATGAGATTTATTGTCATAAAAACACCCCCTAGACAAGCGGATCAGCTGTTATTAAGGTGTGGGATTGATGGGTAAGTTGTTTAACTCACCCGATCAAAGAATGACCAAAATACTGCCAGCCAAGGAGCAAGCCCCATGAAACACCAAACCCGTTTGATTACCGCCAGCCTAAGCGCCCTATTCCTGTTGGTTGGGTGTCAGTCAACAGTTCTAAAGAAGATATTTTGCCAAATTAGATTCCTGGAAAGGTCAAACTGATCAGCTTTATTAGCTGAAAGAGGAGCACCTGATCAAATCTTTGAATCTGGAAATACTAAGATATTTAACTTATCTTCCTTCTTAAACCATGAAGAACGGTCACATTGTTATAGTGGTTCTAGTGCGACTTCGACAATTATATTGTAAAGAAATTTTAATAGCAATAAAATCACTGAAACTAAAGCTGAAGGAAATGATTGCTTATAGTATAGATATTTTATTATTCATTTCTTTAAAAACACTCCACGGCTATTTAAAATAGTCTTATTCTTTTGTTAAAGGCTTCGGAGGTTTTGGATCATTACGCCTATTATTATTATCAATCCCCGTCAATAAACTGCTGCCCACGCCCAACGCGCCGGTGACAATGCCTAAATTGCCAGCGCGTTTGCTGGCTTTGGCCTGCCAGCGCAGCTGGCTGGATTGCACATTGCCCTGGTAGCGGTCGGCCAGGATGTTCCATTCGCTATCCCCCCGTTGGTCGGTTAAACTATCCAGCGCACTGCCGCCCATCTGCACGCCGCGCGCCCCTGCCCCCAACCGTTGTTGCGCCAATTGCCGTTCCGCCACATTCCGCTGCTGCTGTTCATGCAACCGGGTTTGCTGGTCATTCACCTTGGCCTGGTATTTATACATGCTGGCCTGCGACCGGCTTTGCTGAAAATCACCCGCCACCTTAAAGGCCTGGCCCGCCGCCCCCATCACCAATCCACCCATTGCTATGCTGCACATTCATGTCCTCCATTCGTATGATTTAATAGTTAACAATTTAGAATGATTAAGTTCTTTGAGATTTTTCAGAATTATTCTTGATTTTCGGGTTGCGAAATCCACTTTTCCTATTCCCCATCAAAGAAATAGTTTTGAGAATAGCTTGCTTGTTTTGAGAGAGTACGGGTAGGAATTTAAATCCCGGCACCAGCAAGCTTGATATTACTGCTGACGGAAGATTACCGGGGAAGATAAAAAAGTTAAAAAAACAGTGGTAACTTTTTCAGGTATTTTGTTTATCAGGGATCACGGTTGCAGAAGCACGTTTTATTAAATTGACTATAAAATTATTGATAATATGTGTGCTAAAAATCGATACCCACATTGACAATCCTCTTATACGCGCTCCGCTGCCTTGATCATCTATTAATTCAGGGTAGGCTGCATAGAAAAGATAAGTTAAATAATGTCCAAACACCTAGAAGGAAAAGAAGATTTATCAACCATCTTTGAATAATGGTTTCTCGTAAAACCAATTTTGTTACATAATTTAATTCTTTTGGCCTGAAAATTCTTATAACGCACACTATTCCTAGATATATTAACGCTATTAAGGCTAGCATTTGTATTAATAATTCCTCAACCATATTTATCTCTCAAATTTTGGGCTTATATTTTTAGTAATTTATATAATAATATCTTCAATAAAACTTAATCGGATATCAGGGTCAATGGAAGCGCTTTTCTTAAAATAGGGTTTTCTTTGATCAAATAGCCCATTTGTTAGGCATCATTAAACATAAGCTGCTTGTTTTGATATATTTTACGAAGAAAAAGAAATATCCAACCTTTCGATTACTGTTGATAAGCTCCTAATTCTCTCATTAAAGACAAAACTTCACGATTGGGCTGTTTCGGGCATTCTTTTAAAAGATCATCCGTCAGTTTTTCCAGTTTTGCTAAGTTAAAAAACGTTTCTTTTTTGGAAAAAAACCCATCAACCCATATTATCTTTACCATATTTTCCATTTTTTCATCAAAACCCGCGATGAAAGTGCGGCAATTCTGATGAATTAAGGAAAAAACCCTTTCATTTATTAAGGGTTCATGGTCGAAAATATCGCGGACAACATTTAAAAACAAAGCATCAGGTTTTTTCGCACACTGCGCACTTGTTTGCTCAATATTCCTTACCATGCGCTCTTCGGGCTCCCACCCTAGAGAGCTGCTCAAATACCCATCGGCCCAAACAAATAAAATGATGACAAGATTGGCTTCAAACCATAAATGCCTGATATTTTGTGTTTTAGGGTCATTATGCAAATCATAGGTTTCAAAAAAGATGTTCAGGTAGCCTTTACACGTTAACTTCGTTAAATCGAATGTCTGGGGCTGATCAGCTTTTGCCATATGGTAAGAGGAAGCGAGTAAATAAATTACAGCGAGGGCCGTATGAACAAATTTGCGAATGGATTTTGTCATTTTTATTTTCCATAATGATTGCCATAGATAAAACTTTCAGTTTTATTTATCAACAAGCTTTTTAAGCATAAAATGAATATAACTAGAAACTGAACTAAATAATATTAGCATATTCCATACCTCTCCCCCATAAACCCGATAATTATTCTTACTTATAACAAAAACTGAACAAACAAATTTGAAGGTTCCAGTGATACTTAATATTGACCAATTTCCTTAATGACTGACAGAATATTGCGCTCTAACTGACGAAAACATTCGTTTGGTAATTCATCAGTATTTTTTTCGAGCTTATTATAGTTAAATTCTGCCCCCTTGGTAAAAAAGCCGTCGAACCAAATTGTCCAGTCTATCACATCAGCGTTATTTTCTAATAATTCCACTAAAAATTGGCCACATGTCCAGTTCGGAAAAGCCCATGGTTCTAAATTATGCATCTCATTTTTATTATATTCTTCCCAGGTTTTATTAAAAGATGATGTAAACAACGTGAAAGGCTGCTCACAAGTATCTTTAAGAGCTCGATTTACCTTTAAAATACGTTTAAATGGCTGGTATTCATATGTATCACTTAACCAACCATCAGTCCAAATGACCATCATTAAAGCTTTATTGTTCTTATACTGAAAAGGTGGATCATTTGGGTCTTGTTGATCCTGTCGAAGCTTATCTGATTCCTTCTCAGAGAGAGAAAGTTTATAAAAGTCCAAGCAGGTTAGCTTATCCAAGTCATAGATGATTGACTGGGCTTGGGAGGTAAAGGATGGTAAAAAGAAAGCAAAGAATAACAAAAGTAGGCTAAATATCTTACGCATTATTCTACCTCTTAATGATGGAACACTTAATAGTGGAAATTAGGACAGATAATAAAAAGAAAACTGTTTTGATATCAGCACCCATTTATAAAATTGTGAAGTAAATTTATTTTTATAACCTTATCTTAATTAATTTAGGGCTATACCAGATAAGGGTAAATTCGGATTTGAAGCACCTGGTCCGTTACTGTGTTTTTGGTAAGCATTACCTGCAGCAGTCAATCTATTAGCTTTGGGAAGTTTAGCAGCTTCTAAGAGTTGTTGGTTAGAAAAAGGTATATCCCGTCTTGTAAATTTAAATTTCTGAGTCTTACCTGTACTGGAAGTAAAATACGGTTGTGGTGATGATTGTATAGTTCCTATATTGTTCTGTAAAGGGGTTCGTGAGGAGTTGGGTGTAGTGGCCTGTTGGCCAGGGGTTACCGTACTTTGGGGGTTGGCAAGATTGGCTTGGCCAGGGTTAAGGAGTTATTCGGGTTGGCTAGTTGATTGCCGGGGTTAAGGGGTTGATTGCCAATGTTGTTACCGGGCGTGACAGCGCCAGGATTAAGGGCAGTGGCGGGATTTCCTGGTGATCACAGCGGACAAAAAGGGCAGCCAAGCTGCCCTTTCGTTAAACGCATTGCCTCACATTTATCAAGCATCCTTAAAGGTTTTTCCACCTCGCTTTCGGCCAACAAATCTTGACTTGGTCCCATGTTTGGCATCCTAATTGATAAATATGAAGGCTTTTTATTAGTTCTAAATCTTTTTTATTATTTCTAATTTTTTCTATTTCTTCGATTAGAGAATTTTCAATTTCATTGTTATTATGGCTTTTAAACAAATCAACAATTTGTTGAATAGACATAGATCGTCCTTTTTCATCACCTTCTAAAAGATGGACTCAAACGATAAGAGTTCCAGAAAATAATAGTTTATTAGGTATCTTTTCTTCAAATATTTTAGACTTCTCCTTCTACTCATTTAAAACTTAATAATTCTGGGGTAAGCTGTAAAATATAATATTCTCCATCACCCTGCTTTCTAATACCCATCCTTGTTTTAGGTATTCTTCAAAGTTTTGGCTCCCCCCTGTGATCCCAAACTGTCAATTGCGTATTATCTGGTGTGAATGATAATACTAATGAAGTTTGCTTTGAGTAATCATTGATTATTATTCTTTGCTTTATCAAATTTTTTAATTCCAAAGAATCCGCATGGTCACAGGTATTTCTTGATGTATTTTGAAGAGTTGCTGCGGGTTGAATAAGCGTTAAAATTTCTTCATTTTCAAAAGAGCTAACTAATTAATAAAGTTTGAAATTCTGTTCGGATCATTAGCCCGTTGTAATAATGCTTGTCTTTTAAAAGATCTGACATGGCCACCCTTATAATTTGGTAATATTGGGGTTCCATTTATTCATAAATAGATGCCAATGATCTTGGTATTTGGTTGTACAGTTCCTATATTGTTCTGTAAAGGGGTTTTTGAGGAGTTGGGTGTAGTGGCCTGTTGGCCAGGGGTTACCGTACTTTGGGGGTTGGCAAGATTGGCTTGGCCAGGGGTTAAGGAGTTATTCGGGTTGGCTAGTTGATTGCCGGGGTTAAGGGGTTGATTGCCAATGTTGTTACCGGGCGTGACAGCGCCCGGATTCAGGGCAGTGGCGGGATTGCCTGGGGTTGTGATATTCCCTGAGGTTGTGCTCCTGGGGTTGCCGTGGCAAGCCATTGCCTGGATTGGTGGGGATATTGGTATTGCCCTGGCTTGGGTGGATATTGAGGTTGGGGTTGGAGTGACCGATAGCGCATTATGGCCAGGGAACCGGGGCGGGGCTTGGGTAAGTTTATGTCCGATTATGAAGTCCAACAACATCTGCACATTTGGGGGTGCGCCGAGTTCAGCGGCGAGTTGGCTGGCACCAGCGCCAGCGCCAGCGGCCAACATGGCCGGGAAGCCCCCAAGGGCAGCATAGGGTAAAGCGGAAGCTGTTTGGTAAAATATACGCCCCCTGCGGTTTCTGCCTCAACCCTGGGATCCACCGGAGATGGAATTGCGGATATCCTCAAAACCCGTAAAGGAACGAATTCTTCCCAATGACGGAGGCGGCATTTCCATTAATCTTCGACCAGCCCTGTTGCCGCCAGTTAAGGCTAGGACCCCACTTACCACTATGCCGGGGCAAGTTTATCCAACATATCGGGGGTGAGGAAGCCGGGATTGGGCTGGCCAGGACTTACCAGGCGGTCTAAGGTGTCATCGCTTTGGTCGATACGGAAGAATTGCAAACTGTTCCAAGTTTGCAGCAGTTGGGGATAAGAGATTTGGTGGGTTTGATAAAGCTTGAGCAATTGGTTTAAAAGGGAGAGGAAGTGGACGGTGGCGGGACGGCTGTCCATGAAGCCAGCGGTGCCTTCTTCTGGTAAGCCCAAGGCTTTAGGGTCTTGACCCGTCATTTGCACGAGAAGATTACGGATGGCATTGCTCATATATTTGTCATCTTGACGGTCACGGTGAGGAAGGCGGCCAAAGCCGGATCGATATGAAGGGCTTTGGCAAGGTATTGATCACCGGGAGGTAAAGATAAAGCGCCCATTTCAGGATCATGGGGCCAGCTGTTGCAATTGCTCTGGGGTGAGGCCCAAGAAAGCGGCAATCAGCTTTTCAGCCTTCGTATCATGACGTTGGCCATATTGCGTCCGTGGTGAGGGGAAGCCGGGATACATTACCTGGCAAGAGTTGATCGCGGTCGGGCTTAGGATCTGACCATGCCGAACGCCTTCGATTCAGGGGTTTGGGAAGACGGGGCAGAGCAGCCAGGCTTGGGGAAGCGAAAGCGCCATCGCCGGGGGTAAGGCGCAGTTGTTGGTTCAGTTGCTCAGTTGTTAAAGAAATGATGCGGAGGTTTTGGGGAACGTTGTTCTGGGGGTCAGCCGAGAGTTGGGCCAATTCATCGCGCCGCGCTTGGATCAAGGGCTGCAGCCTGGCTTGCACCATCTGATCGGGATGATGGGCGGCTTGGTATTCGAAGGTTTTAAGGTCATCTTGCAATTGCCGCAGGGCGATGATCCGCTGGGCGGTTTGCTGCCCCAAGATGGTGGGGTCTTTGCTATCCGGGACGGGCGGCAAGGTTGGGGAAGTGAGGAGGTTATAGAGGCGGTTGTGGGGATCGGCGGCCCCGCCTAATTGCCAATCGGGCAAGAGGGTGGAGGCTGCAAAATTATGGGCTAACACCTCATCCGGCAATTGGGCAGCTAAGGATGGGTTGGTTTGCCAGGCTTCTGCTAAGCGTTGGCTGAACTTCAAGCCATCCCGGCCGTGGATCAGGCGGTTGAGGGCAGGCTTGGCGGATTTGGGGACAATCCCGGTTAAGCGGAAGAGATCAGGTAAGGTACCGGATAATTGTTGATCGCTGTCTTTGCCATGATTAAGAAGGAAATGGTAATCCGCGGCTTGCAGATCATCTTGGTTATGAGGATCAAGGGGTTGATCCTTAAACCCCTGCTGGATACGGTCCAAATAAGCTTGATGCTTGGCGCTTTGGGTGACGGCATGGGCGCTTAATTGTGACAATAGATTAAGGGTGTGTTGGGGTAAGGCTTGGGTCAATTCCAGATCAGCCAGCTCAGAGGGGGATAATTGCCCGGCCTTGGCCAGATAATCCTGGGATTTGCTGAACCAGTTCTTGAGGCGGTTGCCGGTCTGTTGCAACAAGGCTTGTTGCTGTTGGCGTTGGTGATCAAGCGGCAGGGAATGCAAGCGGCGCTCGGCCCGTTGCTCAAGCCGTTGGCGGTCTTGTGGGTTTAAGCCCACCAGCAAGGGATTGGTATGCAAGGCTTGGGCGATGCTATGGGGGGCGTTGTTCAATAACAGGTTAGCCTGGTCTTGGGCTAAGGAACGTTTAAAGCTATCGCCTAAGCGTTCGGCATCCTCCCCGGGGATAATCCCCTCATCCCTAGCGTCTTGCAGTAATTGCAATCCCTTATGCAGATGCCAGGCTTGCTGTTGGGGCAGGGTGGCCGAGGAGGCAAGGGTTTGATGTTTTTGCAACAATTGGGGTACATGGCTGGCGGCTGATTGGTTAACCCCTGCGGCCTCATCAGCTTGTTTCTGCAAGGCCAAGCTGTGGGTTAACAAATCCGCATCCTCCAGCACCTGGCCGGGCAGATATTTGCTGGTGGGCAGCTTCTTGCCCTGCATCATATGATCTAACATCCAGGCATGGGCGTTGATCAAGGTTGCGGCAGGCTTGGGGGTTAAGGCGGGCAAGGGCGAATGCAGCGTGAAATCATCCATGCCCCCCTCATCCATCCCTGCATCAAAGCCGGTATGACCCCACCCCGCCGCCTGCCCCCACCCGCTATTGAGGCTAAGGCTGATGCCGTTCGGGTTAAAGGGCGAATCCTTAGCCTCCCCCCAGCCTTTAGTTGCCGGATCATCCTCTCCTCGGTATTTTATACGTTCCTTAAACTCACCCATCCCTACCTCCACTCCGTTATTTGAAAATACTTGAATAGGACTGCCATTGAAATCAACATATGTTCATTATATGTTCTTGTTGATGACACAGTTTTTTAAAAGAAAAATCCCCTGCCTTCGTCATGATAAGTCTAAGGAAGATCAGGAATTATAAAAATGCTATGACGATACTCTTCCTGAACAGCTTGATTAAAAGCCTAGCCATCCATGGTGGTGATCTGCGGCACAATGGCCAATATCGTCATCGGCAAGGGTTGCCGCTGCCGCACCATCAGGCGTGCCACACGGTCCCAGCCTTTCGGGAAAATCACCCGCTTATCCCCGCTAAATAACGGGGGGCTTTGATCCATAGGCATGCCGCTGTCGCGGAAAGGTATATCTTCCAAATAATGGGGGTCAAACCCCAAACTGCCGCCCAAACTATCCAACAATTTAACGGTTGCGCGGGTAATCCGCTTGGGTTTACCTTGGGCTGACCCTTCGGCCGATCCTGCCTCGAGATCAAGGGTTTCCAGGACACTTTCATATGGCAAGCCAATATGGATCAGCCGGGCGGGGCGATCCAACGTTACCTGGCCGCCGGGTTCCACGGTTTTATCGGGGTGGGTGCCGCCATCGGCGAGTATCTGCACCCTTTGCCCCACCAAATGGTCAAGCCCTCGAATATGCAGGGTTGCCGCCCCTTCATAAGTCAAGCCGCAATCTACAAAAAAGGCGCTTTTGGTGTCGGTTGAATGATTGGGCAAAAATTCGCTTTCCATGACCTCAATCATCTGTTGCCCCTCATCCCCTACCCCGCGTTTAACCGCCAGCCATAATTCATCCTGGCTAATACCGGCAATGGTCGCTATCGACATAACCCGCACATTCTGCCCCCCCAACCCGTGGCGGTGCCAACCCACCACCTCCTGCTCACGTAAATAGGTTAGCCCCAGCAAGCCGCCATCCGCCAATGTTACCCACAATACCGCCCAGGGTTCCTGTTGAAAGGCAATTTCTGTAATGCCGCCTTGTGTCAAATGGCGGGAGAGCAAGGTCATTTCAGGGGCGGCCAGCCCGTCACTGTCCAGGCTGTAGGCGCTTTCATATAATTTGCGCCCCGCCCGCTGCACAAACAGCACCGCTTGGTTAATCCGCACCGCCATTTGGTCAGCCGAACCCACCGTGCTTTCCCGCCGCACCGTGATATTATCAGGCGTCAAGGCTTCATTGAGGGTGGAGGCACGCACCGAAAACTCACCACCCACCGTGCCGACCGCTAAGGTTTTGCCAGCACTTAACCAGCGGATGGCGTTGACCCGGTCATCCGAGATGGTAAAATTCAGGGAATTATCTGCTAGCACCTTGCTGTCACGGGTGGATGGCGCGAAATTTTCATAATCACCCGCCATCGAGGCCCACAAGGTTTGCGGTTGTTTGCGCGTGCCTGCAAAAAACAACCGTTCCTCATAAAAGGTGACGCAGGATGGCCAGCCATTCCCCTCATCCCACGCCCCTAACCGCCAATTTTTGGTGGCCGTTACCGCATTAAAATTACCTTTAACGGTTGCCGTCACCACCTTGGAACTGGTGACCGCGGTGATTTTGGCCCAACCCCAAATATCGGCATGTTGCAACCGCACCATCCGGCCCACATCGGTTGGCACAAACACATCGTTCGTGGCAGTGATCGTGGTGGCGCCGCTAGTCGCCGCGGGTTGCAGCGTGGTGTCACTGATATTGATTTCCCTATAAGGCCCATCGCTGCTTTCAAGGGGCGTCAATTGCCAATTGGTATGGCTCAGGCGCGATAATTTATGCGGCTGATACAGCGGGTGGCATAGATAGAGCACATCCGCCGATTGCGCCCATTTTAGCCCCGCCAAATGCTCGGCCTTGTAAGGTGTTGCGATCTCAACCGGTATGCTCGGCATGGCTTCAATGCGGCCGCGGTCTTTATAAAAGCGGAAATAATTGCCCCCGGCTTCAATCATATAGGCCTGGGTGGTTGAATATTCAAAAGGGATCAGCCGCATTGGCCCCATATTTTTGGCCAGCGCCACAAAGCGTGTGCCCGGGCGGCGGGTGGCCGCCCCTTGCGGCAGCGGGATAAAGTTTAACAGGGTGCGGCAGGCATTTTGGTATTTGGGCAAATCCACCCGCCCATACAGGCTGGGCGACCATTCGCCCGCATTAAAGGTTGCAAAAATCGGTGATATACGCGGCATAAGACCCCCTTGATGTTCATCGGCTATGTTAGCGGCGGCTGTGCAGCCATTCATCGGCCTCAATCATATCGGCACGGCCCTCTTGCGCGTCCATGGCACGCGCTTCCTGCAGGACTTCGCGGTAATGGCTGCGCATGGTTTCAATGCGGCTGGCGCTTTCGGTTAAATTGCCCGCCAAATACATGGATAGGCGGGCGGAAATCGCCTCGGCCAGCAACGGGTCAAACTGGTTTGGATCCAAGACCTGGCCGATATAGAGCAGCTGTAAGGGCGGCGGGTAATCGGTTAGCAAGCGGCGCCCTTCAATCCGGTAATCATCACCTGCTATCACCTGATATACCCGTAAACAAGCCGCTGGCTCAGGCCCCGTTGGCAATTGATACTGGAAGCGGTAGCCAAACATTGGCACCGTGGCCAAGGCTGGCAATAAAGCGCGGCACATGGCTGAATTCCAAGGATAGGCGCGTAGCACCGTATCGCGCACCCCTTCATAATTACGTTGGCACAGACGAGCGGCCTTGCTGTCATCAGCCAGCGAAGTGATGGGATCAGCCCCCAATAAATCGAGCGCCCGGTTACAAATGGCAACAATGGATAAAGACATGGAACCTCCCTATATAATGCGGTTAGGATGGGATCGTTAAGGATTGGCTGTTTTATAAAAACTGTTATCAAGCCGCCTTGTTTTTTTCAAAGGATGATAGGCATGATGGCATCACCAGCACATTAAAATGCACGCAACAGGCAAAATCACATGGATCAGCAACCCACCTCTGCGCAGGCTGGTAGCAAACCTGCCTCAACCGTTACCCCAACCGCCAAAATGGATGTATCAGAATATCTTCGCAACCGGGCGGTGGTCAGGCGGTCAACCCCCATCACCAGCAAGGCGAACCTTTAAACAACTGGCAAAAAGCCGCCCACCTTTGTCCGAGTGGCATCAAGGCTTCTTATCCCTGCCTGCCCCTCTCATCCTTAACTGTCCAACATCCCGTTGATATTGTGCTGCATCCCGTGCTATCCTGCCGGTGCTTTACCGATGTTAATGGCCAAGCAAGGATACGAAATCAGGCAAAGATAGATGAGCAAGCAAGAAAAACCACCCATCAGCCCGCATTGGCGGCGGCTGGATAAAAGCAGCAGTGTTGTGGGCCGCGCTTCCCGCAGGCCAGCTGCCGCAATTTCCCGCACGGACACAATAACCCCGCCTAAACCAACCTTGCCCAGCGATCAGGCGGATAAAGCCCCATCCATACCACAACCTTTGCCAGCTGCAGCATCAAAGCGAAATCCTATTTTATCAGATCAGCCATTCTGGCAATATATTCCGGTGTTTTCATCCCTCATTCCCCTATGGCTACGGATGTCGAAATGGGTCATGAACAGTTTTGTGAAAGACGAAGCAAAACCGGCCACCCAACCCCAAAACAACGATGCATATGATCAGCTGCTGGCCAAATTATGGGTCAAGATAAAAGCGATTTTGTTTTGGGGGACAGGGGCTTTTCTGGTCATTTTACCATTTCGTTGGATATTTGGCCAATTTGACTTGATGAAAAAATCGATAGTGGGTGGTGTATCCAGCCACCTGGATACCCAAAAACCCTCTGCTATCCCTTCCTGGATCAAGCAAATCCTACTGATTGTATTTGGCACCCTTTTATTACCGCTGTACCTGCGGGAGAAACTTATATGGGGCATGTTTCGGGGCCTATGGTTTGTCACCAAACAAACCTTTCTTTTTGGTACGCGCTTGTGCCTGTGTTTCCCCTTGGCCGTATTTTTGGCCATCCTGCTAATTGGCCCCGACTGGCTGGCCCCTGACGGATACCCTAACCCAATCGATTATTCCGACATGGATCAATGGTTGCGGGCGGTTGAACGGGCAGACCGTTTACGGATCAATAGTTTTTAAAAGTTAAAATTTTTATGTGCTGCCTGAAGGTTTGGTCATGATATCGTCAAGATATATGGGAACATAATAAAAACGAATAGATGGGGCAGTTTCCTGCCCCACCCCGTTATTCCGACCACTTAATCGAGCGTGTAAAACAATTGCAAGCGTAAGACCCCACCAACCGGCAAGGCATCAGCGCCCACCGTGATGATCACGATTTCTTCCCCAGTTAAGGCTTCGCCCACATTTTGGGTGTTGCCAAACAAGGTTGGGATGTCGGTCACGGTTAAGGTGGTAGCTGCCTGATATTTGGCGGGGTTACCGCTAATACCCACCGCCAGGGTGCTGATACCAAGCGCGGTATCGCTGGTCAACACGCCGTAAAGCAGGCGGGCGCCACGCGGCAAGAACCCCGCCTCAATCACATCGCCGATGCCTTGGCCGATGAGCGTGATTTTTTCATTAAAACAGCGCACCCGACCGCCCACATCCCCTACTTCAGGCATGGTTTGCGGCCGTAAATTACGCAATTTGTTCATCTGATATCCATATGATTTTGCCATAATCCCTCTACTCCTTACAGGCGATTTCGATGATTTTTTGCTCTTCCATCCGGCTGGCCCCGCAAGATAAGCAGGCATAGACATAGGTGGAGAAGCTTTTATCGGGACGCGGGGCAATTTGGCCCTGCATATCCTGGCCAACCGCCACCAGCAAGCCATTTTGCGCCCAGGCGATTACCTGCCTGTCCCCCGCCCCATCTTTAGGCAAGCGCTGCGTGGTGATGAACTTAAAGCCCATGAAACTGTCAATCTGCCCCTGAACCAAGGCTTTCACCGTATTGTAATCGGATGATTTAACCTCGGTCGTGTTCAGCAAATTGGTGATTTGCCGGGCCGTGACCGCAATATAACGCGGCTCATCGGGGTCAACCTCGGCAGAGTCAAGCTTTTCCTTGGCCTCGAATAATTTGGCCAAAGTCAGGCCAGTGGCGCCCACCGCAATCTTCTGCGATGCGGGCAAGGGCACAATCACAGAGCCGTTTTTACCGGTGTAAGACGTGCCCAAGGCCGCATCAATAATCACATCATCCATCCGCCTGCCGAGCGACCACATGGCCGATTGCAGGTAATTGGATGCCGGATCAACCAGTAAGCGGACTTTATCGGGTTTATCCACCATATCGCCCCATTCAAAATCACGCTGGTTGACCCGACGTCTGCTGTGCGGCGTGGAAATCAACGGGCTATCACCGTGGCGGGCGGTTTTTTCCTGGGCTTCGGTGGCACCGATTTGGTCGAAATAACATTCCTCACCGGTTAGGGATTCCTGCCGTACCAGGGCGCGCAAGCGCGAACCCTTTTGCTGCACCAGATACTGCAAGGTGCTGCTATATTGCTTCACAAAAGCTGTATCAACTTGAAAACTCATATATACCTCCAGAGCATGGGTTAAAAGGAAAATCATTGCTCAGAGGGGGTGCCCAGCCGGGCTGGACCCATCCTGGATAATTGCGCCCATCCTTGGGGGTTGAACCCATTTTATGGGTAATCCCGGGCGGCCTGCTTTCAGGCGGTCAGCGGAACCGGTCACTGGCGGCCGGTGTCTCCGCAAATATCAAGGCCAGTGAAACTTTGGATATTGATCAAAGGATCAATGAAAGGGGGAAGTGGAAGGTGGTGGTGTTAGGGCAAATGAAAAAAGGGAGAACCCTGTTTTAATAATGAAAGCGGCATTGGTAGATGACTAGGCCATCACTCGTTACTTCATAAACCAAGCGATGTTCTTTAGTTATGCGTCTAGCCCACTTGCCACTTAATTCGTATTTTAAAGGTTCTGGATGGCCTATGCCAGTATATGGATGATCAATAATATCCTCAATCAATAATTTAATCTTTTTGATTTTTTGAGGGTTATTTTTCTTCCAGTATTCCCAATGTTTATCGCCATCCTCCGTAAAAACTATCCTCACAAATCAGCCAAATTTTTAACAATTACTTTTCCCTGCTTCAATTGCTCCATACTTTTAAATAATTCTTCAGCATTAGCAGGGCTACTTAACAAATAAGTAGTTGTGTCGTGTTTAATCTTATACTTGGCATCTTTTACATACTGCCTGATTTTAGGCAGAATATTTTCAACCTTCTTTAAGATTTCTAATGCAGAAATTTTTTTAGCTTCAATGGATAAATCTTTAAAAGATTTGCTAATGGCAAACATTTCATAAGACACCCAATTTGTATATGATTGAACTTGGGTATTTGATGTTTCTGATGAAATATCAGCTTCATCTTGCATTATTTTAAAAGCAGGAGAAGTAGAAGCCGCTCCATAAGCAGCCTCTTCAATATGGATATAGAATTGGCTATTATTTAGATCCATGTTTTTTCTCCTCTTCATCATGCAACTTCATCTGCTCATTTAAAAGCTTTAAAGTTTGTCTCATAATTTCTGGTGAAAGAAATATCTTGGCTATGGATATTGCCTCCAAGGGCTGCTCTTCATTTTCAGTCTGACCAGAAATCGGAGTGTTAACACCCAATACGGACTGACCAAATATAAGATGCATTTCGTATTTATTACGCACCAATAAAACTTGATTAGCAAACAGGGTTGGCATATCTGCTTTAATTCTCCAATTTACTGGCCTTACCGCAGGAGAATTCAGTTCATTTTTAGATTTCTTCAATTGTTTGGCAGCCATAATAAATTCCTTTTTACTCAACTATTATAAGCAATAAATAATCAATAAAATAAAAAGAATCAATTGTTTCTCATTTAGTAGAATCCTTAAATTATTCTTAACCTAATTAACTTCCTACCTATCCCCTAACATCATCCGGTGTAAATCTTGCATGCGGCCAATCGCGAATTCATGTTCAGGGTGGCTTTTATCCAGCCATTTTTTGCTGAATTCCCCATCCCCCTGTAACCTCGCAATTTCCGCGCGCGCCTGGCTGCCGGACACATTGCCCTGCCCGCGCCCGCTGCCCCCTGCCATGCTGTCTTCACCCAAATGTTTGCCAATGCGGTGGAACATCCGCAGCATTTGCGGGCCGCCGATGGCTTGCTCCAAACTTTGCAGCATGTCGGGATTATCCGCAAACAACCGTGCTGCCCGGCGGGCGGTGGTCAAATTGGCATCATAAGATGGCCCCCATTCCTGCTCCAGATGATGCTCCAACTGCTGGCGTTTGGCATCAAGCTGCTGGCTTTGCATTTTCTCACCCTGCTGCATATATTGCACGAAGGTGTCATGCAAAGCCGCCGCCTGGCGCCCCGTTAAACCGGCTTGATGCGCCGCTTGCTTATACCAACCCGCCAACTCCTCATTATAGGTACCAGCCTCACTGGGTTTTTTCAGCTCATAGCCATCAGGTTTTTGGGGCCTGCCCAATTTATTCCACAGTTGTGCCCAATCCTCAGCCTTGGCTTCCTTACCCGGAATGGCCACTTTCTCCGACCCAATCGCCCGTTCGGCATGCATATAGGCTTTGGCCAAATCATTGGGGCTGCGATAGCCCTTGACCTGCACCAATTGGCGGGCATCCTGGTCTAAATTCTGCACCCAATCTGTTGCTTGCACAGCCGTGGTGGTTGAAGGGGAAGCGGCGGTTGGGTTGGCCGCAACTGGCGCGGCATTGGCTGTCATATCGTTCATACTTCATAATTCCTTTGTAGTTGAATGAAATCATCGGCAGTTAAGCCCAGCATTTCCATAATATGTAAAAAAACATCCCTGGCCCCTTCATTAAAGGCGGTTTGATGGGGGTCGTTGGCGGTAAAACTTGTATGGCGCACCTGGCAATACACCGCCAAATCAGCCAGGATCATTTTACTTCTCGCCTGGTTGGGATCCAGGCAATGTTGGTAAGCCTCAGCCACCGCCATCGATTGCTGCGGGCCAAATAGGCGTTGTAGCCAAGCGGCCCCTGATTTTCTGGGTTGAACCATTATCGTATCCTTTCCTGAAAATGGATGATTATCATGAAACCGGCATCGGCATTTCCTGATCCGGTGGTTCGGCCATGGCCATATCCAGCTGATCAGCTACCTCTTTCACCGGTAAGCCTGCCTGCGACAAGTCACGCATGGCCCCGGCCATTGGCTTAGCCGCCGCCAACATCGATTGCATGCTTTGTTGTTGCCCGCGGCTGGCACGCAACTCCTCCACAGCTTGCGGGTCACGCAGGATACGGGCGGGTGCCCCGAACGCATCCAAAATGGCGCGGGCATAGGCATCGGCATCAATATTATCCATGATGGTGGGATCAAGTTGCGCCAAGGGTGATAAAGCCTCAACCGCCCGTAAAATCGCCGTACCTTCACTGGATTTTTGCGCCCGGGCTAAGGGCGAGACATATTCCACCCGTAATTTCAGCAAATCCTGCATCACCGGCGGTGACGGGGGGAATGCCCCGGCCCGCACCATCATATTAAACTGGCGGCTGATTAAGGGATCCAGGAATTCGCATTGCAAGCGCCCAAGATGCGGGCCCATCAGGCGCAATTTTTCTTCCTGCCGCACCAACACCTCGGTCGCGGTTTGGTTGGGTTGCTGCACGAGGAGCATGAGGGAGTGGAAAAAGGCTTCGCGGATGGCACCCCGCCGCTGTTCTTCAATTTCAAGCCCCAAATTCAAATTGCCACCGGTCAATAACGGCTCATATAACCGGCGGCCATTGGCATCCAACCCGCCATAAATGATCCCACCCGGGCTGGTGCGGATACCGCGCACCGCATTTTCATCGGTTGCCAGCAGGGGTGGGTCAACCGCCTTCTGCGCGCCAACGATCATGGTTTTGGACATGGTGTTGAGCATTTTCACATCCGGCAAGGCAAGCATCGCCGGGCTGTCCCCGTAAACGCCACGGGAACGGGTTGACCAGCGCGGCACCATATAAGGGAATTCATGGAACCCCCCCTCCGCCAGTAAAATCTTTTCCTCCAAATTCACGTAGAAACTGGCCCAGTTCTTACCTTTGGCATCGAAGCGCTGCCGGTCAATATCCTCCCGTGGCATCACGCCATGCAGGAAGGTGAATTTACGGTCTGGCTCTTTTTCAGCCGCTTTCATGATTTTCTCGCCGCAGGTTTTTCCCCAACGTTGCAAGGCTTGCCGGGCCGTCCAGGAAAATTTGCGGATGACGGTATCGATATCGCCCCAATCATTTTCGGCAATAAAACATTCCATCAAGGGGCGGCAGGAATAATGGACGGCGTTTTGCCCAACCGCCTCCTCCACATAAAAAATACCGGTGCCGAAAGACACCAAATCAGCGTATAAATCCATGACACGGCTATAAAAACGGCCGCCATGGGCTGAAAAGGCATCACGCATGCGGCGACTGGCATTATCCAGCCAACGGCGTGCTGTGAATTCCTGATTAAGCGCCGGATCTTGCGCTTGCAGGCTGAACCATTCATTGGCGGAATTGGTAATCATGCCCCACAGGCCTGCCGCCAATTGCTCGGCTGCTAAGGAAGCCGTGCCGTCATATTGTTTTTGCAGGCGTTTTTCCCCCGCCTGACGCGGAAAAACCCCATTGCCCAGGGTAAAATCGGCCCGCATCGGGTTAACCAATTCGGCAATTTCCTGCCAATGTTGTTCAAGCGGCATCCTTTCGGCCGCCAGTTGTTCTTGCCGCCGGATAAGTTCCAAGGCGCGCTGTTCGGGAACTGCCATATTTTATTCCCCCAACAATTTTTTGGTATAACTGGGGGCCGCCCCTAAAACAGTTTCATCCGCCGAAAGTAAGGTTGATGAACGCCCTTTGGCCAGGCGCGCGCGGCGCCTTTCCTCCTCCATCGCCGCTAAAACATCCGCATCCGACCGTTGTGGTGCTTCGGGAAGTTTTGGTGGTTTCGGTGTTTTAAATGGTCCTTTGCACATATTTTTTCTCCCATGAAAAAAGAATGAAGTCTTCCTGGTTTTTTCCGTACTTTCGCAAAACGGCTTCGGGCTCTGCCCCCAAATATTTCAGCCAGCGATGAACCACTGGCCTATCCGCAATCGCCATACATTCCGCCCGGTGCGCGTGCTTTGATAAAATAAAGGGAATGAATTGGCGGCGGAGGTGACGGGTCACCTTGGCCCCAACCGCAGGCCAATCGTCCGTCGCAAACAGCCAGACCGACCATACGCCCGGCCACATTTCAACCGCACCGAAGGCGGCAACGGGCGTATGGTCATGGCTGAGCGCCAATTGCCCAAAATTGGTGCCTTCATAGAGCTGCTGGGCAAATTCCTGCTCATCCTGCCGCCAGCGGGTGGCAAAAATCTCGCGCCGGTCATCTCTGCGCATATGCTGGACAACATATGCAAGGCTTGGCAAATGAAGCGGTTGGAACATGCTGTGCCCCTGAAAAAGATAAAATGAAAATTGTTGGGTAAAATAGCAGGCAGGCCATGGGCAAACCGAAACACCCGCCACCGCAGCCAAATGAATAATCAGGATATTTTTGAAAATATCATGGCCCTGAAGACAGATAAGGGCATCATCCGTTGCCTGGCAAAACGGTGCTTAGCTGATGAATGATTGATTTCAATTGCAGAAGGTCGATTGGCATAGGATGGATTGCTTGGCCGCACGTATTCTTGACCTGGGTCATGTAAACTTGGGAAATTGAAAAACCGGGGATTGGGCAAAAAAAAACCAACACTCGTTAAAGTGTTGGTTCAACCTCTTCCCTGATAACATACGGTATACGTGTAAAAACTGCCTATTTATATTTATAATGTTCTTTAAACATCATACTTTCACGATACCCACCTTTATTACCAATGTCAATAAAAAAAATAAGGCATGTTTTATTGTTGCATTAAAAACTTAAAAAATTGCTGACCGTAAATATATCAGCCTGTTACGTGGCATTTGTAATAACTTATTTTTCATCAATTACCAGCATCATAAAGCTCCTTCCCTAAAAATGTGGTGGTGTTAGTATAGGGAATTTTCTTGCTTTTTCAAATATTGCTAGCCTTTGATAAAAAAATGAGCCAAATATTCCAACCAACGCAACGGGATGGCGCTTAAGGTACTGGGCCACAAGGTTAAACCGCCCTACACATTAAGGATGGCGGATGAAATTATCCCTACCGAATGTTCCCCTGGTTAGCAGCCATAATCAACGGATAGATGAAAAATTTGTTGCAATAATTGTTGCGCCAACAATTCGGGGCGCACCCCTTGCACCGGCCATTTGCAACCTTGCTGGCTGGGTAATCCCGATTGCTGGCGCTTGTGAATGACATTCCCCGGTCCTTGGATAAAGCTTTCAAGCATGACATAGCTCCCCCCGCCTTGTTCCACCATCTGTCCAATCATCACCCCCCTTAATTGCTGCTGGTTTTGATCTATAATGGCTGCAAAACCGTAAGGACAAATTTCCTTAAATTTTTGTCCTGGCCCCAATTCCATGAGATTAGATGTTTTCCTACAATAATAACCCATGACAACAACCGCTTGGTCAACCTGTTGGCGGGTGATGGCCAGCGGCAGCTGATTCATATAAGACCAATTTTCTGGCCCAATCAATTTTTGCAACTGCTGCTGCCAATCTTCACCCCATATTGCCTGGAAGGACTGATGACCCTTAGAAATTCCCGGATCAGGCGATTGGGCGGCGGCGGGATAGGATGCCATCAGGCAAAAACAGCGAAGCCACAGAAGAACCCTAGATATTTTGATCATTCTTATCTTTTCCCCTTTGCCTGTTACCGATAAAAAATATTTCGCAGGATATACCAAAAGCCATAATCATGCCATAATCATCCGGTAATGATTTGTATGATGACCATTAAAAGGACTTTTTAGCTGTGAAAAATATTCCGCCCATCGTTTTACTACTTCTATCCTGTTTTTATTTCCCACAACCAGCCAGCGCTTGTGAACCATCCCCTGCAGGGCTTCCTGCCCTTGATGCGTATATAGGCCATCCCTCCAACCACCGCATCCAAGCCCAATCACTGTCCTTCACTTTATTCGATGTAGCATCTTTCCAAATTTCCGCCAAATTTGCAGGCGATGACGGATGTATAGTGGCCGCAAAGATCAGCGAATTAGATGAAGGTGATCATTTCCCGATTGTTGCCAAAATTGGCAATTGGTTGGTCGGGCAAAGTTACGGTTGTGACCATGATGGTTGTTATGATGTAGGCATGATTGCCTATAACACCGTTTCCGGTGAGATCGGTGGATGCTTGATGGATGGCAAACAGGCCTATGACGGGGATTCGCCTTTTAAAATACCCGGTGAGAATCTGGTCATCTTCGGCTCAAAAGATGGCGGATATATGATCAACCTTAATCTTGGGAACACCAGTCAACTGCCCGGATATGTGTATGGTTGCGGCTCCCCCACTCAGGATGCCCAACAGATTTTAACCCGTTGGCAATTCTTTGACCAAATCATGGCGCTGTCCAACCGGTTGGGCAAATAATTTTGAGGTGCTTGATCACATGATAGGAATTCGTTTTTATTTTGTTTTTATATTGGCTTTCGCTTTGCCTTTGATTAAAGTCCAGGGCCAAAATGTCAGCGCCAGTTGTGAATATGTAGGCGAATCTGCAGGCCAGCGGCAATATGATTGTAATTTAGGGGCAGCAACCATTGCCGATTGGGTGGGGTATTATCCCGGAGATATGAGAAGATTGGGTGCACAAGGCCAACAGGTGAATTTTTACCAATTCCTCCTGGGCCAGCCGGAACTTTTTGAAAATATTCCTGAACCCGACCTTGCTTACTTGCGGCAGCAGTTGCAGCAACAAGCGGATGATTTGGTGCGGCAAATCCATACAGCCGACTTGTACCCTAAAATCACCCAAGTGCAAGATTGGGTGATCGTCCAAAGTTATCGCTGTGATCCCAACATGTGCGTTGATTTATCGGTTTTGATGGTTGATACCACGAACCAACATATCACTGTTTGTATCCTTTCCCTACCCTCTACCCTCATTTCCCTAAGCTCCCTGACCCCTGCCCTGATTGGGGAACTGGCAGTGCAAATCTTCACCTCATTTCCAGATAGGAAGGGATACAGCTTTTCAAGGCCCATGCAGGAATTGCGACAAGAACCAGGATATGCTTGCGGCAACCCCAGCCATAATCCCTCACTAATCCTTAAAAATTTGCAAATGCTTGAAAAAAACTTGATTGAGCACGATCCCCATCATCCATAAAAATTCAGGAGTAGATCATGATGCAGCTCGCCTCTTTTTTTAGCCTTTTTCTTCTATCCGTTGGTTAAGAAGAATAGGTTTAACTTTACTTTTATTAATGGCGTCAATTCCCTCCCCCGTGTTTGCGGACGAATATTACACCCTCAGTGGCTGGGTGGGGCAAAATCCTTTCGCAGGCACGGGAAATAAGCAGGGGAAAATCTTATATGAAGATCCGCAATTCAAGGCGATTTTTTTACATTTGCTTGAGGCAAATATGCCTCCCCTAATGGCAGAACAATTATGGCAAAGCATCTTGAAGCAAGATTCTTACGCGCAAGTGGTGAAAGTTGATAATTTTGTCCTGGTGATGGGATTTAATTGCAGATGGCAAGGCTGCCCGGAACATCATGTCTTTTTTTACGAAGAAATTGGCGATGGCGCCCGGGTAGGTATCTGCACCTCTGTTTTAGAGCCAGCGAGTGCCAGTCAAGATCAGAACGGTGTCATTGCACAAAAATTCCGCCAGCGCTTGCAATTTTATGGTTCTGGCTGGCCGGGATCGGTTGATATCCGTTTTTCCCCACTAGCCGCCTTTCCTGATATGCGCGGCAGGTTCTCACCTACCCCCGGCGGCAGGGGTTGCTTCGGCAGTGGCCTTCCCACCCCCAACCCTGCAACCGCTTTGCAAATATGGCAAGAAATAGGACAAAAAATGCAATTAGGGTTACCGTAGAAGTAAGGTTTCTTATCTCCATTATCCCTCCATAATAACCTCAGCAAAGATACGGCGATATTTATCGTTAAAATGGAAAATAGTGTTTGGTCGCCGGTGGTTAATGCTGCATCGAATATAGGCTATTTACTGTTCTTTAGTCAATCGGTCCCGGTTGAGGAGGCCGATTTACAATTGGCCTTTCTTTTCCATAAATTTTTCAAGCTGTTCCAACCGGTTGGCAATGGGCGGATGGCTGTTGGTATACATAACCATAAACCCGTATCTGGGGCGATATTCAATCTGGCTAATATCTTCAAAAAATTCTCGTAACCCGGCCGCATAGCCCAGTTCAGCCGAAAAACGGTCGGCACGGAATTCCACGCGTCGGCTGTTTAAAGAAACAATGAACCAGGCTATCCCTTCAATCATCTTGCTAACCCCTGCCAATAACATAAAGGGCAGCAAGGCCATTAGGATAAAGCCACTGATAGCACCCTCACTATCATCGTTATCATCCTTTTTTCTTTTCTTCGGTGGTTCATCCGCCATAAAAATAGCGACAATGCCCCCGAATATCCGTGCTAACAAATTAATCCCCCGCATTGCCATTAGCAGCGCCGAGTCACCATGGTATAAATGGCCCAATTCATGCCCGATCACCGCGGCAATTTGGTCATCATCGCTTGCCAAAAGCCCCTGGGTCAAAATAAGGGTGGAATGGCCCAGGGCCTGCGCTTGGGGTATGGGATCATCGATAATATATAATTTGACTTTTTTGTTTTTCCCTGTCCTTTGCCGGTAGCGGCGCATGATTTCCTGCATCAAGGGCTGCAAGCGTTCTTTTTCCCTTTTAACCAGCCGACGCATGGGGAAAAACAGGCGCGAAAACCACTCATTTAATGGCGAGGCGCCAATAACCGCTAAAATGACAATAACAGCAATGGACATGCCCATCCACCATAATGGGCCAAATTGAGCTTCAAAGGATGATCTTGGCAATATTTTATCGCCCTGCGATACCCCTATGACGAAACATCCTATCTGCCAAACAAACAGCCAGTTGGCAAAAGCAGTCACGGTAATAGCAAAATAACGCATGGGTTACCCCTGTTCTTGTAATATATTGCTTAAAGAAAGGCGAAGTTTATATAGCTTATGATCACTTTTCGTTACCATCACTGCCTCACCAAGCTTCAGCCGTTTTATTTCATCCGGCTGGATAACGTAATCCCGAACCCGGCGGACCCCATCCTGGCTATCTAACCAAGTTAGCTGATATTTTTCCTTCATCCCGATCACTTCAACCAACATCCGGGCATCATCTGGGTTATTCTGCCGCTGGATGATATAATTGTTGCAATTGGCAATCACCTGACTTAATAGATAATCCCTGTATTCAGGCTGGGAACGCGCAATATCGCCAAGGCTTTGCGCGGTTACAACCATATTAAAGCCAGCGGCCCGGGATTGATTCAATAAACCAATTAATGGCGGGCCCGCTAAGGGGCCCAGTTCATCAACAATCACAAAGAAATTGTCTTTGATGGTTTTTTGTAATTGTTGGGCGGCAAAGGCTTTTAGATCGCTTAAGATCAATTGCATCAATTTGGATAAAATCGCTGGCATGTCCAAGCTTGGTAAACTGAAACAGATCACCGCCCCCTGCTGAATGGCTTGAGGAATTACCAAATGGCTGGGATTTGGGGGCGATGTCGATTGCTGAGACGGCCCTGATGAACGGAAAACATGGCCAATCTGGGAATGAACCAGCCCCTGCAGGTGCCGCTGAACCTCTTCAAGCGTTTCTGGCGGAATCAATGGCTCTTCCGCTGGTTGATTAAACTGGATTACCCTGCCATCCCGGGAAGCAGGTTTTTGCTCCTGCAGCAGTTTCTTTAAAACCCCTGGGCGGATGTAGGTAGAAATTTCGCCTAGGTTGGGTTGCATCCCCAACCACTCAAAAACAGAAAACATGAACGCTAAATAGTTTAAAACTGCCTGGTCAGCCGCCAAACCGCTGTCCAGCAATAAGGCTAACCGTTCGGCCTTTGCTGAAAAACCACCTGTGATAAAAGGATGATAGGTTGTCAGGGTATGAATGCCTATAACGTAACAAGGACGGCCTGATTTTTTGGCGTAGCTTGCAATATTATCCACCAAAACACGGTCGCCTTTGCCATCCATATAAAGGATCGGTTTTGCCCGGTTAATGGCGCTTTCCATGATCATGCAGGAAAGATTGGTTTTACCGCTTCCGGTCGTTCCCAAGATGAGGGTATGGGTATTCGCTTGCAGGTCTGTTAAATAAACAGCTGCGCCCGAATTTTTATCTTTGCCAATGAACGTACGGCCCGAATCTTCGATCGGTTTAGCGGCGCCAACCTGATTGTTGCTGGCGCGGGCGGTAAATAATTGGGGTGGCACCAACAGGTTTTCCGTGACCGCTTTCCCGTGAAACAGCCATCGCCAAGGCCGATGGGTATAAAATTCCCAGATTAACAGCATAAGACCCGTACACAAGAAGGCAATTGGGATAAATTCTATCCAATTCCTGGTATCTTGCATCCAAACCCAGAACCCTTTTCCCCATAAACTTACCCAAATTTTGGCCAGCTGGATTTTGCCTTGGAACAATTTATCTAAGCTAAACCCTGCCAAGGCCTGTTCATAGGCAATCCCAACCCGTTTTAACGGGGCAGCCAGCCACTGCCATTTCAAAACCCAGCCTATGCGCCAAAGACCCGTAACAAAGGCCAAAGCAATAAAAAACACCCCCCCTCCATAGCGGACATGCAAGAAACGGCTTCCTATAAAAAGCAGCAATGTCATCAGAAAACCAAGGGGCCCGGCAATAGCTAGGACAGCGCCCAGCATTCCCACCATCAACACTCCCCCAAGTAGGTTATAAAAAAAACGGATGCTGAAAAATGACGACATTCTGAACCTATGCCAAAGCCAGTACGCAGGAAAAGCGGTGATTAGAAAAAGCTATTTCATCTTAATAAGCGCTGGGCGCTTTATCAATATTTTATTTTCTGATGATGAATTGCCAGCAACCAGGCGGTGATCCTGTGACAAGTGGTTCCATGCCATGATAGGCGTTGCATAAAAAATTCCGCAAGCGCAGGTTTTTTTCAATTGCCGCGTCTTATTTAGTAACAAGGTTATTTTATCTTTTACATGAAGGAGATATTTGATGAATTCTTTCCTACGGTATTCTTGCATTGCCACATTCACGTCGATTCTGATGGGAACGAGTGCCATGGCCCAAAAGCCCGAACAAAACCCGGGCCATACCCCGCCAAGCGGCCAGACGATGTTTAATTATTTGGATAAAAACGGCGATGGCACTATCAGCCGGGAAGAATTTGACAAAGCCCGTCAAGAACGCCAAAACCGTCAGCAACAAAGTGGCGGACAGCACCGCGAGCTTGGTGATAACCGCACCCCTTACCAAGCACAAGGCAACCACCAACAGGGGGATGGTCACCATCATGAGCAGCGCCAGCGTTGGATAAACGTGATGTATGACCGGGCTGATCGCAACCAAGATGGCGTGGTTAGCAAGGGGGAATTTTTGATCCGGGCAGAAAAATTGTTTGAGCGTCTGGATAAGAATGAGGATGGGTTATTGCAGAAAAATGAATTGAAGCACTCAAAAAATCAATAAAATATCAAGGAAAATTGCGGGTTCCTGACCTCATCGATAACCGATTATTGTTACTAAGGGGAAATTGGCCAGATGACAAGCCGGTTTCCCCTTGATCAATCGGACATAACCAGAAACCTAACTTGATATCACGACCCGTTTAGGATTATCCTGAGAACTCGCCACCTGAACCCCGTGGTTCTTATTTCCCCAGCAATATTTGCAACGCTTGCCATTGTTTAATCGCCTTTTCCGCATCACCGTGGCCACAATCAGCGAATTGGTCGGTTGCATTGAAAACTAATTGACCGGCAGGAATATAATATTGCACTTTAACCAGGGTAATATGTAAGGGGCGATCTTTACCCGAAGGTTCATTGGCATCGGGATAATACGGGTATACCCGGCTATGTGATGCTAAACAAACCCCTGCCACTTGCTGGGTAGTCGTGTCTAGAAAAATACTCAGATCCGTATCGCCCGGATTATTTTTCAAATGGCCGCTAACCACCAGCCAATGATCCATTTGACCGACCGGTTGGGCAAAAACATAGGTTTTCCAAAGTTCGTTCCACTGCTGCAATGGGATCAGCTGTTCAATACCTTGCCGAAAGGTTGGATGTTCAAACAAGGTCATGCCCAAAATTTCTTGATCCGGCTGACTGCCAACCCATTTTTCAAATTTCGGCAATTGGCTAAGCACGCGCGCATCAAGCGGCTGGGACAAAATTGCCAAACTTAAACATATCAAAACGAAGCCATATAATTTTTTGATCATCGCCTCTCACTTTCTTTTTAGTCAGGTTACGACGCAGCTTAGGCTTATTTCCGCACTAATTTCAGAACTTCTTGCCATTGACGGATCACTTGTTGCAAGTCATCACCCCCACAATTCTCAACAGAGCATGCTTAAAATGACCATAAGATAACAATAAAAGCGTTTCATCATCCCCATATTCCCTCTCAATAGGGCAATGGATGGGTTTGATAGAAATCATGGCAAGCTTGCTTCTTTTCTACACTAATGATACCCAGCGTCAGCATCTCCTCACAAAAACTTTGGGACGTGAGGGGGATATAGGGACCAACTAAATCTCTTCCATAGAACCTTCTTTTAACAGCCCCATCCGCCAATACAGATTCGCAGGTGGTCAATTCTTGATCAGCTTCATTGGCAAAATCTTGTAAAGTCACCCCCTCTTTTAATAACCCAGCATCCTTTAATGCCTGGCAATAGGGCTGCATATTTGCTTCAACGCAGGGCAAACAAATTTTTATTGCCAGCAATCCGGTAATTGGCATCACGCTTAGGATCATTGCTAAAAATACAGTTCTTATCTTCCTGATTCCCATTTTCCTTACCCATCATCATTAAAGTTACAGCCTATATAATCCTTAATTATGGCTTTTTTGTGGCACTCCGATCAACCCCTAGCCAATGCCGCCGTTTTCTATATTATCCAGCTTAGAACCTGTTTTTTGCTTGACCTTTCCCCATCTGTAACTTGACTTATGCCTAAAATATATTGAAGATGCGCTAGGTGTTGCAAAAAATGGTGAGAACAGATGGCACTTCATAAAAAAATCGCTCGACTGATCAAAAATGGTGAATTTCTTTACTGGATTAACAAAAAATGGCGGATTTGGCGTAAACGCAAAGCTTCCTCCCTGGGCCTGCCAGCCATATCCGAAAAAGTCATCCGGCAGCCAGTGGTTGTAGACTTGCCGGAGCGCGACCCCAACAAAGCCCCTGCCGTCAGCGACCAAAATTTTCCCTATCAATTGATGGCCGCGGTGATCATTAAAAATGAAGCGCCTTATATGGTTGAGTGGTTGGAATTTCACCGGTTGGTTGGCATCCAAAAAATCATCATTTATGATAATGGCAGCTCCGATAATATTCAGGAACTTTTAAAGCCTTATATCCTAGAGGGTTATGTAGAACTGATCCCCTGGCCCAATTTCTTATTCCAATATAATCACCAGCATCTTTGTTATGCCCATGTCGTCCGCTACACCGCCCAAATGACCAAATGGCTGGCTATTATCGATGCCGACGAGTTTTTGTTTTCCCCAACCGGCCGACCCTTGCCACAAATTTTGGCACAATATGGCGATATCCCCATCCTGGGCGCTGCCATGCGGATTTTCGGGTTTTCGGGGCATGAAAAAAAACCGCAAGGATTGGTAACCGAAAACTTCCTCTACCGCTTTGCTGACCATGAGCCGGAAAGTAATCAATACCGCTCAATCGTGCAGCCACGCTTGGTGCGCTCGATCATTAGCGCTGCACGTTACCATCATTTACTGAATAACGTCCCTGCTTATGATGAAGACCGCAACCCGCTGCATAACTGGCCAACCGAAAAACCCTTAAACAGCATTCAGCTGCGGGTGAACCATTATCTCACCAAATCACGGGAAGAATTTATGCAGAAAATCAGCCGTCAATATTTCGTGCCACTGGAAAGATATCTGAAGCGTTATAAGAAAAAATATAAAACCCAAGCACAAAAAGATCAAATTGCCGCAGATTGGGCCAAATGGACGCAGGCATCTAAGATGAAAATGCACCAGAAGATTTTTAATACGCCGCTAGAAAATTTCGTGTTGGATCAGGAGATTTTGATGTACCAGGCCCAACTGCAGGAAGCCATCCGTCAGCGTTTATTGCAGATAGCTGATGTTTAAAACTTTTAACAGTTTGTAAGGCTTATCCGGGTTTGTTTTTTGGGGCTATTCCACTTAAGGTCTAGTGTTTATGGCAGTATTTTAGCTTCTTTAACAGCTGTTGGTGGTTACCTCGATTGAAGTGCCACGCACCATCCTTCAGGAAGCAGTGAAAATTCTTCTTTTGGATGCCATGAAGCGACTCCTTCTCTCCTACATATTGCCATCCTAGCAAACCCGCTGGATGCAATAGCCCCTAGATCCATTCACCACCCGAACGGGTTATAGTCAGCGTTGGTTTGGCCGGGGGTAGGCAACGCGCGGGTGCGGTCACGCCAGCCGACCGCTAAATAGCGGAAGGCATCGGCGGCGTGGCTGGCCCAATCATGCAAGGGGCTGGCGCGGAAGGTTTGGCCCTTATCATCCCATTCGCGTCTGTATTGCCGCAGCGCCTCAATCCCCCGCCCGCAGCGATTGATATCAAACTGGCATTGCGGCAATAATTGGCGCACCGCGTTAATGCCATCCTCCAGCGACAATTTGGGCACAATCCGTCCCTTGATCCCCAATTGCTTGAGGGTCTCGAGGCGGCTGCGGCCCGTGCCAAGTTCCCGTACCTCCGCATCATGGGGCAGCAAATGCTCGCCGTATTTATAGGGTTTGGCCGCCAATTGGCTGGCATAATAATCCAAGCCCACCCCGCTGGCCTCCACATAATCCACCACCGCCAGCCTTCCGGCCTGTTGCTGGTAAAACCAAATCACCGTGCTGTCGCCAATCCCCAAATCCCAGGCCGTATGCACCGGCAAATCCGGCTGGATGGATAAGGTTGCAAGCGCCCCCTGCTGCTCCAGCCTATTCATCATTTCGCCGTAATAAGCGCCCTGCACGGCGGCTTGGAAACTGCACTCAAACTCCTGCGCGTATTGATCCGGGCTCATTACCTGCTTGGCGGCGGCCAGTTCATCAAGGGGCAACAGGCCGGTTTCACTGGCTTTCAAGCGAAAGGTAAACCAGGTTGGATCCAGCTTGGCTTGTTCATAAAGCTTGCAAAAAGCATTGCGCCCCATCGGTGTGCCGATAAAAACCACCCAGCCCTGCCGGTCGGCCAGCGACGGCCTTATCACCTCGGTCCAAATACGCGGGGACATTTGGGCATATTCATCAAGAACCACGCCGTCCAGATAAAGCCCGCGCAAGCGTTCCGGGTTATCCGCCCCATACAGGCGCACCCGCGCCCCATTCGGAAAATCCACCCGCAATTCACTTTCATGGAATTTCACCCCAGGGACAGCGCGGCTATAATGTTTGACATATTCCCAGGCAATATCCTTGGCTTGCACAAAAAACGGGGCAATATAGGCAAAGCGTGGCTGGTTGCGCTTAGAGCTTAAAGCCCCTTTAATCAATTCGTTGATGCAGGCCACGGTTTTGCCAGCGCGGCGATGGGCCACCCCCACCGCAAAACGCTGCGGGCGTTGGTGTAGGGGCTTAAAAGCCGCACGCGGGCGATAAGGAATGGTAATGGCGGGCATGGCTTATCATCCTTCAGGAAGGGTTGAATTAACATACAGGGAAATAAATTTTGGATTGGTTTAGGATATCCGCGTTATCTTGACTGATAAAATAAGGGAATCCTACACCCATCTACCACAGCTACGATGCGCCCAAACGCAGGGCTATATATTCCAGGGTAATGGCATAGCCAAGACCACCAATGATATAAAAATACCATTTCACGCCTTTAACAAGATAGGCCTGGATAGCGGTAATCGTAAAGATCAACAAATAAACATCAAAGCGATAATGAAAGGGAATTAAAACCGCATGATCCGCGTAAGGTTGCCGATGGACACTTGTCCATTGGTAGCGCTGCCATTCATAAATCCCGATCATCAGCAAATTAAAGGCGGCGAACAAGGAATCCGGGAAATGCCTGTAAATTTGCCAAACTGCTAAGCCACCTGCCATCAATACCGAGAAAAGAGTTAGCCACGGATGCTGGGTTGTGATGGCCAGCAAGGCAGCCAACCCTTGGATAAAACCTGCCTGCTGCCAAATATAATAATACCATCCCACCAGGCTTAACCCGAACAACGGCCAGAAAATACCCAAGGAAACGGTTTTATCAATGAAAAAAACCGCTTTGGCCGCTTGTTTGATGTTTTTGGTTAGCTCATCGTCCGGCTGCTGCCTCATGGCGTCCCTTCGCCTCATTTTATGGGTAGGTCAATGGATGGGTAAAACTTTCCTCAAGCCCCCTCAAACAAGCCTGGGCCGAGTCAAAAAGACCGACGTCTTGGCAACGCTGTTTTACCTGATCACCGACCGTGGGCAGATCGTCAAATTCCAGGGGTTGTTTCATCCCCTCCTGCCAATAACGGGCAGGCTTTATCGTCGTAATCGGCCCATCCTGGACTTCCGGTAAAAACAGCAATTGCAGTTTGCCACCCTGACCGTCATTGCCCAAAATAGCAGTATAGAAACCATCTATTGTCTTTGGATCTACTAAAAAAGGGCGCCAGCTAAAACTGATGATAATACTCTTGGCACAAGCTTCAGGATAATTGTAAGAATAATCGGGATAATCCAATTCTGGACAGAAACCAATTCTTATAATCGCTTGCCCCTCATCCCCGCTTTCTCGAACCTGGATACCAATGTTATTGACCAATTGGCGGAATTGTTCTTTGGTTAAAAGTTGTTGTAAAGCGGGGGCAACGCGCGGATGCATAAAAAAACCGCCTTTTTGGATGGCACCTTCATCCCAGCATTGCACCATCATCACACAACTGATAAAGCCTTGTTTATCTTCCATTTTCACCGGTACCGCTTCTTGGGCGTTGAGATTTGGTATCCAACCCAGCAGCCAAAAAACAACCAGGTATTTTTTCATCATCATTTCCTCTATTAACTTCCTTGTTTGAAGAGATTCTATTGATTCGCTTTATTCCAACTAGGGGAAACCTTTACTTAGTTCTTCCATACAATGATGGATGATCTTAAGATCATCTGTTCTCTGACACTTATCCTGCAACAGTTTGCTGACAGCGGGGTCAGCGGACAGGCTGACCATTTTTACCATCCCTTCCTGCCCGTAGGAAAGGTGGGTTTTACTGCCCTTTTCCACCAGCATCACCTGTAATTCGCCACCCTTTTTATTGGCGCCCAAAATGGCCGGTGAAATATCATAAAGCTGGTCACGATCGGTCAAATCCAGGGCCACTGGTTTCCAATGGAAACTGATGATCAGGCTGCGCGGGCATCCGGCCGGCTGTTGCCGTTCCTGCTGGTTGCGGGCAGAACAAAGCCCCAGCTGGATGGTGACCCGCTGCTTATCACCGTCAACTGCGGAACGCAGTTCAACACTATGTTGGACGGCTTGGTAATCAGCCGGGCTTAAGATTTTCTTTAAGAAAGGGTCAATGCGGTCAAGCCTTAAGAAATCCCCGCCTTCCTTTGAGCCATACACACATTGATGGCGGGCGATGCAAACACCGAAATTCACCAAATCCCAATCTTCCTGGGTTAAGCCCCCATCTTCGTCATCACTATGCCATGCCGTATAGGCCGCAGGCTGCCAGTCCGATGACCATATTTCCCTTAAGATCCCCAGGCACGTCGTAAGCTGCGCCTCAAATGAATGCTCAGGGGTATCCACCAAGCTTAAACAGGTTTTCGTTGATAGGTGATCAAGGCCCAAATCTTCCTGAAGGTAAATATATTTTTTCATTCCTTCCTGCCAATATCTCATAGAGGGCCGGCCATCTATTTTTTGATATTTCAGAATCTGAATGAAGCCGCCCCGCCCATCGGCGCCGACCATCGCGTCGTAAAAACCCTCCATCGATATCCTGATCCGGCTGCCTTTTTCCCAAGAAGGCACCCAGGCAAAATTGAAAATATCGACCCCATCGCAATCCTTGAACCATTCAATCGGTTTCTGGTGATCGATATTAACGGGGCAGTAGCCCCAGATATTAATGTTTTGCTGCAGGCGCCCACGGGCTTCGGTACCGGCCCGATCTTCGATATAAAAACGCTTTTGGATGACGCCTTGCCACACACTTCTTACATCGTAATCCCGCGAATAGTCCGGATTCAGCATATGGTTCAAGGCATCCCGCACCCGCAGATTCTTGAAAAAATCGCCCTTGATGTGATCATTCGGCCAGCATTCCCCGTTGTTCATGCATTGCACGAAAGCCTCTTTATCTTCTTTGGTCACTATCGGCGCTTGTGCCAAAGCCAGTGGTGTGATCAGCAAAAATCCAAGAATTGCTAAAATTTTCTTCATGTTATCTCCTAATACATGTTCGCATTTGGCTTATTTTCCTTTTCCAAATGCCTGTTCTAAGGCCTGCATACACTCCGCTGGACTTTTGAGTAGGGGTTCTAAGTCCACTAGGACCTTACTACAGATACCCTTAAATAGGTCAGAGTCTTGTTTTTATGATCATTTTTTCTGCCATGCCCTCTTGCCAATACGCAGCTTCTGTGGGCGAATATACATACAGGATTTGCATCTTGCCACCCTGGCCATCTTTCCCTAACATACCCCTGATAATCGCTCGATAATTAATAGGTCTTTCGGACCTAAAGTCGGTGCCTTCAGCGTCTTTTTCATAGACATCCCAAATTTTCCAGGAACTACCCCAACTGAAAGAAACAACCAGCGTGCGGCCGCAAGGCTGGGGCGGACAAAAACCAAAAGCCACAGCATCAATTCGGTCGTCTCTAGTAAAGAATTCCAATGCCACGCCTTTGTTGTCATCCAGAACGTAAAGCGACACGCCTGTGTTAGCAACCAGGGCTCCGTATTCAGCCGGGGTTAAAAATTTCTTGAGTGCCGGGGCAAAGCGATCCATTTCAAAGAAATTGGGATGCTGGCGCGCTTCCCAACATTGACCACCTATTACACATTCGAAGAACCAGTAGGATTGATACGATGATAAGCCCGTTTGCGCCTGGGCAGAACTGTAAAAAACAGCCCAAAAACCGACAATAATCCAAGTAATATTCTTTTGCATCTGAATTCCTGTAGGTGAATACGGGTTAAGCAAATAAAGCGCTTCTTATGGTAAAAGAACAAAAAATATTTTACCTGATTTGATCAAGCTTAACCAGCGTTTTCTTCGCCCACCAACCACTGCACCTGCCATGGTTCTGCAAGCTGCTGATTGTCTGGCTGACCTTCCCCATCAACCAAGCCATATTTCTTGGGCGCCAAGCGGGCAATCAGCCATTTGCGGGCATCAATCCGCAATTTGGCTCGCTGCACATGTTCGGTGTTAAAAACCAGCTGCTCATCAATTGAGCCGCGTTTAGCTTTTTTCAGCCAATCCTCCTCATTTTGATCGGCGATTGCCAAAATTTCCTCAGCCAGCAAATCCGCCTGAATTTCGCGGGCAGCGGCATATAGCTGGCGAAATTCCTGCTTGTTAGCCAGCCAATACAAAATGGTGCGGCGCACCGCCGGAGGCTCATTGCCCGCGCAAATTTGGCGCAAACTTTCCCCCTGCATCAGACGGTTACAAATATCCTCAGCCAATTTGTCATTATAAGGGCGCGGTTTTTTACCCGTCCTTTTGGTAGGGGGTTGGCCCCCAAACAAATCGGTGGCTGGCAATGGGTCGGTTAACCCTATATTAGCCAGGGGTTTCGTCATATCTGCCAATTTCATCTCCTTGAACGGAACTTTGATCTTAATCTGGGTGTGGCATTCATTTTTTGAGTTTTTACGTAAGCTTTTATTTTTTTTGGGAAGGCAAGCAACAGCCAGACCGCCCGGTTGTGAAAAAACCCGCTGGCAACCGATCATCCTAAAATTTGGCAAGCTTGACCTGGGCAAGTGGGCTAATTTCAAGCAAAATTATACCTTACTGATAAGTTAAGCTTACTTTGTATTAAAAAACGTGATATGAATGGATACTATCCATTTGCTTTTACCCAATTACTTTTAAAAGGATTTTCTCATGCTTGCCATATTATCAACGACGGCACGTTCCCGATTCGCCATCGCCCTAGCCTTATTCCTAGCTTATTTGGGGGTATCGCAGGCCGTTGCCCAACAACCAACCGTACCCACGCCGCCAGTGGTTGCAACCGCCCCAACCATTGCGGACCCGAAAGTTTGGGTAGGAAAATTTTTGCAAACCTTACACAAAAACGGGGTTATCCCGGCGGTTGAAATGCTGATGAATGAAAGTTTATATAATGTTCGCAACAACAAACCTGAAATCCAAAAGCAATTGATCAACGCCTTGAACAATGCAGGCGCCTTGCTTGGGCAAATTGTCCGCACGGAAATGGTGGAAGTGAAAAATTTTGGCACAGGCCTTACCCGTTACCGCGCCCTGGTTCATTACCAACAAGGGCCATTGCTGGTTGAAATCACCTTTCATAAGGCCGAAAAACAATGGGTGTTGATTGGTTATAATATCAATGGCAGCATCTCGGTCAGCGCGTTTTAACCAAAGTTCTCATGATCCCTGCCAACCAACAGGTTGGCAGGGATCAATCCCACTGTTGCCCGTATCATACATGATCCTTTGATTTGCATTGCACCAACCGCATGCAACATGACGTGGTACACGGTGTACCCGGTAATTTGACAGGGAATAAGCTGTCCGGCGCCTACACGAGTGCTAGTGGTCGGCCAATGACCCATCAACGCACTGGGAGGAGATGTTGTGCGAACCGGATCATGATGTTGAAGGTTTGACCAATTGTTTCATCATGCCAGCAAGTTCACACTTGGTCAAGCCAGGGCATGTAGGGGTTACCCGGCATATTAACCGAAAGGCAGCATCCGGGTTGGTAAGTATCTACACCGTGACACATAATGCGCACAACCCCTATTTGGTTGGCAGTACTGATAGATAAGGGTTCAGTCACAAGATGGGTGATAGGAGGCCTAGCAATATTTTGTGCCCCAGACAACAAACACCCGCCAGCTTGAAGGCCGGTGGGTGTTTGTTGGTAAGTACGGGCAACTTAGTTTATCTATAGACTAGTCACTGCCACCCGTGCCATTGGGCGCATTTGGTTGTAGGTTGACATCCGTGGCGGTATTGCCACCCCGGTCTTCCATCACACCCACATCATCCCAGCTATACCCTGTATCCCAGATGTTGAGGATAATCCCCTCAAAACTAACGGTTCCCGATGACTGGGCACCGATAACCACAGCGGTCGTACCAAACCGCCTAGTCTGGTGCGTCCCTTGCAACGTGATATTTTTCAACTCTACCGCCCCGACGTTACCGTCAAGAACGATCCCACGTGAACGCTCGCCAGAAATTTCCATTAACCCATCTTCTATTTTGATCCCCTCTCCGCGCACAATCTCGATACCTATAGAACCACTGATCTGGAAATTTTTGACTAAGATGTCCCGGCTACCCTCAACCACCAAGCCTTTTGACCCTTCTGACATATTAAGTTTAACATCCTCGACCACCACCTGATCACCCTTCAAGATGTTCATACCCACGGAACTTCCGCTTAACCGCAAATGATCAACATACACATTTTTGGCATATTGGACATCAAGCAAGTTTAGCTCAATCGTCCTACCTGCCCCTTCGGTAATATCTCCTAAAGTGCCAGGCGCGGCATATGTAGCGGAAAGCCCACTGGTTACACCTTGGAAAGACAGGTTTGTTCCACCCCCCACCACCCCACTATTATTGGCCGCAATGAGCAGGTTTTGATCGGTAGCCAACGTCACCGGCCCATCGATCAGCAAGATGCCGCCATCGGCCAGCGCGGCTGCTTGCTCATGCGCCAAACTTTGGTTAGCCGCATTGACATAGCGTAATTCGGTAACCACCGCATCCGTCTTATCCCATTTCACCGCTTCTTCAATATGGGTAACCACATTGGTAACCTCAGATCTCACTTCAGGACGGGCACGGTCTTGCAAGGCCATCCTTCTTGGGGCTTGCGATAAGAAGCGTTGACGGGGGTCATTGATAATGGCTGCAGGCCCCAGATTTACCCGCAACCCTAAGCCAAACGAGGCAACCGTACCAATTTCGCGGTCACGCCGCCCATGGGCCGACATCGTGAATTGCACGCCGCCAGCCAACGGCAAGGCCACATCAAGCCCAGCCTCAACCCCCCTCAGCTGTTTGCCGTCACGGTCCATCATATACACCCCAACATTCGGCGTGATATCAATGGATTGGAAAAACGGCAAGCGGTAGGCAATTTGCAGATCAGCGCTCCAACGGTTCCGTTCCGTAACCTGTGTGGTACTGTTGACATTCTCCCCTACCAATATTGGTACGCAAACTTGTGGGTTGCTTGGGTTACAAGAACCCGGCGTTTTGTCACGCAGCGCCAACGCAGTTGTTTGGGTGTTCACGGATGAGGAGGATACGCCCCTCTCTTTCTGCAATACGGGGATATACCCGTTCAGGCTGATCGCAAGACCGCCCGGGATGAAAATTTCCAAGCCTGCGGTGGCCCCGTAAAAACGATTGCGGCTGTCGCTTTGACTGATATCAAAACTGCCGTTTAAGCCGATGCCCACCCCATCAACCCCCGCTGGCAAGAAGCGGTATCCCGCCCCGAACGATCCGACCGGGCTGCCCCCATGGTTGAACCCACCCCTCCACCCTCCCTCAATCATGGTATAGAACATGCCGGTGGGTGCGGAAAACAACGGCATCATCAGGCCAGCATTCGCCCCGAACCCCCCATTGCCTTTCTCATAAATGCTTTCCAAATTTAAGCTGCCCGCGAACTGCGCCTGGGCCCCCCCACTGATTCCGACCGCGCAAACGGTTGCCAGTAGCATCTCTTTCATTCCTAATTGTTTTTTCATAATCATTCTCCTCATTCTGCCTTATATCGTTATATTTATGTGATAGATTGTTGATCTCATCTGTCTGATCCATCCAACCTCACGGAAATCCTGTGATCTACCCTGTGTGTGATCTCGTTCTTCTCGTTACGATTGATTTTTATCCCTGAACCTTTAACAAAAGGTTAACAAAAAATATTTTCTTGATATGGTTTTAGGAATCATTGATAGGTGCCGTTGGTGCCATAGCTTTCAGGTTATCCAACCGAAGGTTTTTTTTAAGGGGAATGGCCCTTAACAACCGTGATCGCCATCGGTCACCAAAATACCGACCGATCTATCATCAGATAAGTTTTCCTAAAATATCCCAAACCCTAGTTTTATGGGTATGTTATAATTGAGCGCGATTGAAAGGATTGGTGCAAAAATACAACAATTATCCCCAATCATGTCTATCATGCTAAAAAACATTAGACCGAATATGATGAATCAGCTACAAGGGGTAAGATTTACTATTAAATTACTTAATAACTGACTCATATCTTAATGAATAAATCTTAAGGAATAATCATGGAAATTTTAAGAAAAGATTTGAAAAAGATGCTGCTGCAAAGTGGCTGTGCCATTGCTTTGCTGGCGGGTGTGGTGGGGTCTGCGAATGCCCAATTGGCAGGTTCCTTAGGCGTTGGCGCCACCGGTATTACCAATGGCGGCGGCTTCGGCATGAATGCGAATGCCTGGGTCCCTTTCATGGGCTTTGGCGCTTATTTGGAGGGCGGTTTCCAAGATGGCAACCCTTACGGTGACGTTGGTTTGGGTGGCAGGTTTATGGTTGGTGGCAACATCGGCCTGGGTGGCTTGGTATCTTTCGCCATGCAAAAGGGTGATGGAAGCGACAAGATGTTCTATGCCATAAAACCCACTTTCGAAGTTGGCTTTGGTGGCTTGACCTTTAGCTCCACCTTGCAAATCCCGGTTGGCAAAAAAGAACGGAATGTTAAAAACTCCGGCTCCGCCCAAGGGGAATTGCTTAACCAACCTGGCAATACCAATTGTAGTGCTCCTCCCATGGGTACGGTTAGCCGCGTTTGTAATTTATGGTTAGTTGGCCGTGAGCAAAGTGTTGAGGAAAACAGTTTTGGGGTTAATTTGAATGCCCAATATGAATTGAATTTAGGCGGCTTTGCCGTGACCCCGAATGTTGGGGTGTATGTGTATGACCGTCAGGGTAAAAACCTGGTTGGGGTGCAGGGCGGCGTGAAAGTTGGCCTTGCCCTTGGCAATGGTTTGGCAATTGAAGGCGGCATTGGTTTCCGCCATGACAACAAAAACCAGAACTATGACAACAACAACCGTACCCAAGCGATCTTTAGCGCCGGGTTAACCTGGCATTTTGGGGGCAATGCCGCCAGTGCTAGTACTAACTTCGTGGATCGTCCGTTCAGCCGTTCGGTGTTTGACCGCGGCATCCATACCCAAGAAAAACTGGGCAATTCTTTTGTTGAACGCGCCCGTTTACAAGACAGCAACAGCAATGCCCCGATTGACCAGGTTGAGTTTGTGGATAGCACCGTTATGAACCCCTGGAATAAGATTGGCAATTTGGGTCCAAACCGGATGATTATCGTTCAAGGTGGGGTTAATTTTGGCAACAACACCTCCAACATTGACAGTAGCAATGTCTATATTATTGGTGGTGACTCCAATGTTGGCTTAGTGGGCATGAATGGACATACCGGCACTTTCCATACCCCCGGCACCCGCCCCACCATTACCGCGGGTAACGTTGCGGCTGTATTTAACATCAACAACCGTAGCAATGTCATCTTCAAAGGCTTTGATATCACCGGCACCGCCTTCACTACCCGTCACTTCCACTTTGAAAACAATGCCCATTATGGCATGGTGGATGATGTGTCGGTGACCAACGGTAACACGCATGTTGCCGAGATTACTTCTTCGGATAATGTTCGCCTCAACAATGTTCGCGGAACCAATATTGGACAGGCTGGTGTTAGTAACATTGCTGTTAACAACAGTATGAGTACCAGCATTACCAATCTGACCCTCCGTCAATTGGCCAACAACAGTTTCGGTGTTACATTCACTAACAGCCGCTACAGTACGATCAGTGGCTTTGACATTGATGATAACGATAATAACTATGACACCGCTATTAGAGTTCTGGGCACATCTGATCATGTGAAGATTGAACATGGGTCCATCAGCAACTTTGATGTCCATGGGATCGTGATCGATGGGGCTGGCGCTAGCTTTGCCAGCGTAGATGATGTCACCATTAAGGCGCACGCAACCGCCACCAATGGTCATGGCATTTTCTTGATGAATGGCCCGGATGATGTCAGTCTGACCAACATCACGGCCACTGGCCGTGGGGCTGCTAATTTCCGGGCCTTGCAGGTTGACAATGGTTCCTTGAGGCTTAGCGTCGGCAACTTCCATGCCGAAAATTGGGAGCGTGGTTTTGGTTTAACCGCTGCTAATACTACTGTCATTGACCTCAGCGGCAATACTTTCAACCCAGGGGCAGCAGGACTAACAGCTTGCGATAACACCAATGATATCGATGCCATGAGCGGCAGTTTGAATGTCACCACCACCACCACCGGTGTTGGAACGCCTTGCCGTTAATTACCATATCTTGATAACCGGAAAAGGGGGGAAGGCAACTTCCCCCTTTTTTATGGTAGAACAGGATTTAACCCCCACCAAACCAATGCTCTCATTTTAACAAGGCCTTATATTTATTGATGTTCCTATGGCCTTATCAAGCAAACTTGCGTCATTTTTTGCCCATTGACTGCCGTTCCGTTATGGTCATATTCTTTAAAAAATAAACCCCTGCCCTCAAAAAACCTACCATCATGAATTATTTTCCTCAACCATTAAAAACTATTGGACAATTCCCAAAAAAAATTAATACTTATCACACACAAATCATCACACATAGGAAAGTTCACATGTTGCAATTCAAGAAATTTTTATCTTATAGCGGTTGTACGGTAGCCCTTGTCAGCGGCCTGATGGGCACATCATACGCCCAGGTCGGCTCAACATTAGGGTTACAAGGGGTATCTGAAACGAGTGGCGGGGGATTTGGCTTAAATGGCTCTGCCTGGATACCGCTTGCTCATGGATTGGGAATATTGGCTGAAGGTGGCAACCAAGATAAAAATCCCTTCGGTTCCCTAGGCCTCAGTTATCGCTTCATGGCCGGTCCGCAGTTGGGGCTTGGGATTTTCAGCACACTGGATATCCAAGAAAGCAGCCATAAAAATACTTTTTACGGCACGACCCTGGGCTTTGAGGCTGGCTTAGGGGCCCTTACTGTACGCAGCAACTTGTATATTCCCCTAGGCGACCACAAAAAAGAAATCAAGAATAGCGGCCATTCCGACGGCGTGTTCGTCAATCAACCTGGAACAAACACTTGTACCAATCCAAACAATACCAACAACCGGGTTTGTGATTTGCATTTGCGCACCTATGCAAACAGCATCGAAAAAACCTATTTCCGTTTTGATGCCAGCACTGAATATGTGTTGAATTTAGGCAAATTCCGCCTGGTACCAAGTGCTGGGATATATGTTGATGACCGCCCCGGCAAAGCTTTGGTTGGGTTTCAAGGGGAGATGGGGGTAGCTTTCAATATCACTGATAGCATGATGCTGAAAGCCAGCGGCGGATTCCGCCATGACCGCGAAGAAAAAACCCGAGGTGTTTTCAGCGTTGGGTTAAGCTGGCAGTTTGGTGGCACAATTGCCCATTCAACCCCTGCCTTTATGGCCAGCGCCCCCAAACATCTGCAACGCCGTAACCGCCCCTATGTTAGCCAAGGCAAAAGCTTCGATGAGCAAGCCATCCTGCAAGACAACACCAGCGGGATTGCTGTGCAACAGGTACAATTTGTTGATGCCAGCAATGAAGGCCTGATAATTGGCAAAATTAATGCGATGGCCGCCAATACCATGGTAATTGTCAACGGCACCGTTCGTCTGCCTGGTAACAATCCGATCATCTTTGGCAATGACCATGTGGCCGTGGTAGGGGGTGGCGCCTCCGTGCACCTGCGCGGTGCCAGCAGTGGCCAGCAGGGAATATTTCATGTTCCCGGTGATCAGGGGCGGATTATTCAACCAGGTACCAATGACCTCTTTAATATTTTTAACAACCGCAATAATATCATGCTGCAGGGGTTGCATCTAGACGGCAACGGCACTGCCAGATCTGCTATTTTTGCCAACAATAATGCCGATGAGTTGCGCTTGCGCGATTTGACCATCGATAATTTGCAAGATGCTGGGATTATCATTGCAAATACCAGTGATAATGCCATTTTAAGTAATATAAGCATTAACCGTGGCGGCCAAGTCCGTGCCATCGCTATTGAATCAGGTTCCACCAACGCCACAGTGGAGCACATATATATCCAAAATGCAGGGGGTGATGGTATTGGCATAGCGGGGGCCAACGGCACGGTGCTTAATGATATTCACATTGATACCGCCGGTGATGATGGGATTGATATCGCCAATTCAGCCAATGTTACAGTGACGGGGGCAGATATTCGCAATGTCGCGAATGATGGTATCGAAGTATTTGGACCAACCACGCAAACCATCACCCTGCAAGATGTCCAGGTGCATAATTCCCAAGGGCACGGCATTCACATCCTTGCCAGCGCTGATAATGTTACCTTAAGAAATATTTTGGTGGTTGGTAATAATACGGCCATGCGACGCGGGGTGAATGTCTCACCTGGCTCAATGAACATTGCGCTTGAAAATGTGCATGCGCAAAACTGGCAAATTGGCTTTGAAATCTTTGGCACTGGCCTTAATCCAAGCTCCGTCACTGATGTAGGCGGTAACCGCTTTACCCCCGGTGCCGCCGGACAAACCGCCTGCGATGGCATGCCCGACGCTGGTGGCAGCTTGCAAATACAAGTCACGGGTAGTGGCGTTGTGACCTGTAATTAACTAATCAATTTGGTAAGAAAAGGGGGGAAGGCAACTTCCCCCTTTTTTGTTTTCCACCTCCATCGGCTTTAGTTAGGCTGTTCTGATTCCAGCCCACCTTCAAGAATCGAAAGCCTCCCGCGTGTATCCCCACAGATGATGGAGGTGCAAGCCACAACCAAAGCCATCGATCATTGGGTTTATTTCTTCCTATTGATACAACTTGCATCCCTTGATTCTAAAGGAAATGTTGACCCGTTGCGGCGTTGCGGGCCATACAATTTTATGATCGCCCAACCTGCCGGAATCACTAAAAATTGGGACTCATGAACTACCCATACCAAGCTTGCCTAACAAAAAAACCCCGCCACAATATTACTTGGGCGGGGTTAAAGGCATCGTCGTTAAGACAATAACCGATAGCGGTTTTAGTTAGTTGCAACTCTCATTCGTGACCATCATCCCAACTGTTCTTTGAACCGCCAAAGTATTCGCAATATCAACGACACCATCACAGGTTTGGGTATCATTGGTGGAGGTATTGCCCGTGCTCATGGCATTAATGTTAGTTATAACCCCTGTTAGAGCATATCCCACCCCCCAATTACTGGTCCGGATATTACGGATCGTAATATTATTGGCAGTGTTGATAATCAGCGCTGCTGTCACCCCTGTCTTCCCCTTCAATTGCAAATCATTTAAGCTGACATTGTCGCTGCTAAATATTTCTACCCCTTGCGCGCCAGCGGTCATCGCAGATTGGTCAATCACCACCTTTTCAAGTTGTACCCAGTCGGATGCCGTCACTTGAATACCCCCCCCCTGCCCCTGGGCATTTTCAATATTGATGTTTGAGGCTTTAGCGTTGGTAGAACCGAAGTTAAAGAACAAGCCGGTAGCACCCGTGTTTTTAATAGTAATCCCATCCAAGACAGCACCCGTAGAGCCAAAGAAAACAATACCGTTACCACCGGTCGTGGTGGTGTCCACCGATACTTCCTTCAGCGATGCAGTTTTAGAATTATTAAAAGAAATACCGTCGGTTGTTCCGGCAACCATAGCCTTGCCGGTGTTACTAACACCCACATCCGCCAACTTTAGGTCGTTTGAATTGGTCACATCAATGCCCTGTCTACCCGTTCTGTCAATACGCACATTGGTAAAATGCCCATTCATGCCAGCATCCGAATCTCTGACCCGAATCCCACTTTGTAAGGCGTCAACAATGGTGACTTTTTCTAATTGCGTTCCGGTAGAAGTGTTGATGATGTTAATACCGTGATCCTTAACAAAGCTAATGTTAGCATTTTGCACCAGGATGTTTTTTGCATTAACCAAATCAATCCCGTTTCCGGTGATATGGGCCATGGCATCGCCACCAATAATAGTGATATTTTTTAATTGGGCATTGTCAGAATTGTTCACGAAAATGCCACGCCCCGGTGCCCGGTCAACCTGCATGCCATCAACCACGGCGTTGTGGGAGCCAGCGTTTAACTCCAAGCCCGCACTAGCGGGACCCGCATTGGTGCTTTTAACATTGGTTAGACGGGCACCCAGTGAACCGCTAAAAACATAACCGCTGCCGACCGTATTGGCACTGGCAATGTCAAACAACTGGGCATTATTGGAGGTTGTAAAGAGAAAACTATTAATCCCGCCCCGAACATCGAGACTGCGGAAAACCACATCATTGCGATTGGTGATAGCAAACCCATAATTCGTTACCACTGTTTGCCGAATAGTTGGTCGGGTGCCATCCATCGTAAACTGATAGGTTTTGCCGTCAACCGCCCCTTTCAGGGTCATCCCCGCACCGCCACCCATAATCAGCACATTGGATTTCATAACACTCAAGGTGTTAGCTACTTCAATCTCCCCCCTGCTGCCATCAAACACCACCACCCCATCCTGCGGTATGCCAACAAGTATATTTTGAGCATTGGCGCGGTTGTCCCGATTGACGAACTGCACCCGGGAAACCACCCTATTAGATGGGTTATCCGTTGAGATTGCCCCTTGCCTGCCGATCACCCCGCCCTCGATGACCTGCTGGCTATAGCTATGGTCCAAACGCCTTGGGGCCTGCAGCAGTTTGCGCTTTAAATAATCCGCCGTGGCCTCGCCAGCCCCGCCCCATTGATAGGTAAAGCCCAGGTTAAATAAGGCATCGGTCCCGCGGCCACCACTGCTTTCCCGCCGCATTTTACCGCTGGCATTCAGGGTAAAATTTTCACCAAGTGGCACAATGAAATCAACCCCACCGGTAAGACCGGTCAAATTCCGCTCCCCCTTGCGGTCAAACATATATCCACCCATCGCCACTTCAATATCAATACTTTCCAAGAAGGGCAGACGGTAGCCCAGCTGGATATCCGCCCCCCAATTGTTACGTTCGCGGTCACGTCCCCAATTCTGAATGACTAAATCACAGTCACGATTGGTTTGGGTTGGATCACAAAAACCGGGGGTGGTTGGCCGGTCCACCAACGCAGGCTTGCTATAGTCCGTTCCTTTCACACTGCGGGTGGTTTTGCCAACGGGCACATACGCATTGGCACTGACCGACACCCCCCCCCACACCACTTCAACCCCTGGCACAACACCGTAAAACCAATTTTTGCCACTGCTGCGCCACGATTCACCCCGTATATTCGCCCCCAACATCATCTCGCCATATCCAGGCGTTACGCGGTATCCTGCCCCTAAGCTGAAAGTCGGGTTACTGTCTTGATATCCCACCCCAACCAATCCGTAAAACATTTGGCTTAAGCCGTCGGTGGCGAAAGGCAGCATCGCATCAGTGCTTAAACCCCAGCCACTGCCGTCGGTGGCTTTCGAACCCTGGCCGCTGACCGAACCGCCAAATTGCCCGTAAGCAACCCCACCCATCATGGCCATCAAGGCGCCCGCACACACACTGGCCTTTAATATGTTGTTGATACCTGAGAAATTGCTTCGGTGGTTTTTCATTTTGATTCCTGACATGTAAATTCACTGTTACTACTGATCTTATTTTCTGATATTTGGGGGATCCCAATTACCAGTTTAGTTGCTGCAAGCCTGGCGGATCATGTTCCCAAGACCCTTATTGCCCAAGGCACCGTCGCTATTTTTTAAAATTATATTTTTTAAAATTCATAGCTTTATTTTTTCGAATTGGTGCTTAGTTGTAGCATAATTCTGGGAAACTGGGCAAGCCCCAAAATATATAGGGATATCCCGGCCAATGCCCGGGATTTTAAGGATCGGTGGTGAGGATTGCGCGGCCTCCCTCAACCAGTCATCCCTATCTAACCGTCCCCTGTGATTGTCAACCGTTGGCAAATACGATCCCCAATCCTTATCCCTTATCCCGTCCCTCATTTCTGCACGCCCACCGGCGATAGCCCTAAAAAAATGCTTGATTGATCCGGGCAACACATCTTAAAATGATGATTAATCAAGGCAACCCCCTGGATCAACGGCTGCCAGGGGAAACAAGTTGGCCACCCTGAACAGGCCGCTGCCAATCAGGAATTTGGCCGAATGGGAATCCTGCCAAAGCCGCTGCCAAAGCCCCTGATCGCCTAAAAATAACCAAGAAAGGAGCAAGGTAACATGATCGCCCCCAAAATCCTTACCTATAAGGATTTAGACCGTTTATCCGTGTTTCTGGATAAGTGCATCAAAAATACCTATGCGGTTAGCGCCCCGCAACAAAAATCATGTCGGCTGCGATCGCATGATTACAAATTCCGGGAAGGGCCTTGGTTCTTTCATGACAGCGCACTCGGGGAGCGGGAATTCGGCGGGCAACAGATCATTTATCACGAAGCCGATCCCGTGTGGGAAATGAGCTATCATGGGGAGTTGCGGATCACCGCTGTGCCAGGGGAAAAAATTTACGGTTTTCTAAAGCGGGCGTTGCTGCGGCGTGACTTCAAAAGGAATTTGCCCCGCGGCCCTCAATGGTTCAAGGAGCCCGGCAAAAAATGGATTTATGTCAATAAATGCGAGGGAAAATTAGAAGAATTTAAGGGTAAGGAATATATTTATATCTCCGGGGGACTGGCCTACCTCATGCGCTATCAGGGCGGTTTGCTGTTGGAATAAGCATGTCCGCCAAATGAACTTGTTATGTCGGGTTATTGATTGTAGCATTTAGGGGTTTTGATCCCCGCCCTCAAGGATAAAAAGCCATAAAGAATAAAAAGGATGCGCTGATGTTTGCCATTGCCCTAATCCGTTACCGCCGCCCCTTTGAGGACGTGTTACCCGTGCTTGATGATCACCGCGCTTACCTAAGGCATTTAGCGCAACAGGGTTATTTGATTGCCTCAGGCCCCTTTTCGCCGCGTTCGGGCGGGGGGCTATTGTTGCATGTGCCGGATGAAAAGCTGCAGTTGCTGGATTATATCCGTGACCACGACCCGTTCACTAAAACCAATGTGGCCCAATATGAAATATTGATGTGGCAACCCAATATCGGTTTGGAGAAGTTGCAATCGCTATTGTCCACGGTCGTTTAACCCGACCCTAGGCTTATAAAATCATCCTCATGACATAGGATCGCCCCAATCCTGACCCTGCGGATAAAAACTCCCACAAAAGAAACCTCTAAAAACCATTGGCACCCCGGTCAAGCGGCTGCTATAAAGGTAGCAATGCCGGTTGGGCCGGTTATTCTGTTTTGGATCAGGAGGACGCGGTGATTACCCTGGTTGCCATGACTTCAGGTGAGTTTGATGCATTTTTAAAAATTTGTATCCCCCAATTCGCCGCCAATAAGGTGCGCAGCGGCAATTGGCCAGAACTAGGGGCATTCGAGCGTTCACGGCAGGAATTTGTCCAATTGCTGCCCCAGGGACTTGCCACCCCCCACCATCATTTTTTTGCCGTTATCCAAACATCCCCGCGTGAACGGCTGGGCTGGCTGTGGCTCATGGTTGAAAAGCCAGAGGCCTTTATCTACGAAATCATCATTGACGAACCCCACCGCCGCCAAGGATATGGTGAAAAAACCATGCAATTGGCGGAAAGGGAAGCCAAACGCCTGGGGGCCACTAAAATGGGCCTGCATGTGTTTGGTTTCAATCATACCGCCCGCGCCCTTTACGAAAAGCTGGGCTATGCAATCACCAATATCAATATGAGTAAAACGCTGGATCCGTAACGAATTTGAAGTTAAGGAAGTATAAGCCGGTTGCGTAAGAGGCGCTGTTTTGCTAACACCGGAATGCCAAGGATAAAAGGGTTCAGGTTTGGGCGAATGACCTGAGGCTGGCCAGATCCCCCTGCCCTGGCTGAGTTTTCTGCCGGTCGCTGCATCCCGCATGGCAAGCCTTACAAAATATCATTCCTTTCCCAACTTTTCCCTTCCGGGTCTTTTATTTTATCCCATGTAGTAATCGGATGGAAATGGATGGATAATCGGATGGTCGGCGATTGTATGCTCCCTTGAACCACACCATGACCGCAATACGCTCTGGTTGCTCATATATCACTCCCGTTATCTATTTTTAACAAAGTAACGAAATATAAGATTTCCGTTACGTTTTTTCTTGCAAGCATCATCCCTGTTACCTATTTACAATAAAGTAACACAAAAGTAACAATTCGTTACTTTAGGAGAAATGTGTGATAAAAAAAGAACGGATCGGTACTTATATAAAAGGATCGGCAATTGGGGGCAAATTTTATCAAGCTTACCTTCCCCCACCGCTCCCCCCTGCTCCTCCCTTAAATATGGAAATATTATATCCCTTTCTGGATCAGGCCAATATCGCCTTGGGCCGTTTGGATGGACTACGCCTATTGTTGCCGGATTCAGGGCTTTTCCTTTACATGTATATTCGGAAAGAAGCGCTTTTATCTTCCCAGATTGAGGGAACCCAATCGTCACTGGCTGATTTATTATTATTTGAAAATGAACAGGCGCCCGGCGTGCCATTGGATGACGTGACCGAGGTTTCCTGTTATGTGGCCGCCATGAAGTACGGGTTGGAGCGGATCAAGGAATTGCCGTTATCCTTAAGGCTTATTCGGGAAATACATGAAAAACTGATGAATAATGCCCGCGGCTGTCATAAAAGCCCAGGTGAATTCCGCACCACGCAAAACTGGATCGGCGGATCACGGCCGGGTAATGCCCGTTTTGTCCCACCCCCACCGGAACGGTTAATGGAGACATTAGATGCCTTTGAGAAATTCCTGCATGATGATACTGTTAAATTGCCAGCTTTGATCATTGCGGCATTGGCGCATGGGCAATTCGAAACCATCCATCCATTTCTGGACGGCAATGGCCGATTGGGGCGGTTATTGATCACCTTGATCTTATGCCAAAAAGGCTTGATGAAAGAACCTTTATTATATTTAAGTCTGTATTTAAAAACCAATCGCCAGCCCTATTATGATCATTTGCAAGCGGTGCGCGAAACCGGCAATTGGGAAGACTGGATCAAGTTTTTTTTGGTGGGCGTCAGTGAAGTTGCAAGCCAAGCCACTGAGGCCGCCCAATCCATTCTGCAGCTGTTTAAACAAGATCATGAAAAAATCAAACAGTCTGAAGCTTCAGGCGGCGGAATTTTTACAGTCCATCATTATTTACAACAAAATCCAGTGGTTGGCACCGGTTTAATCATGCGCAACTGCGCTCTTTCTCGCCCAACCGTGCTGCGCACGATGGCAACCTTGCAAAAATTGGAAATCGTTCGGGAAATCACCGGCAAATCCAGCCACAAGGTTTTTATATATCAAAAATACCTGGATACACTCAGCCAAGGCACTAAGCCATTATCCGCTTAGTTCTTACATAAAAGCCTATTGAAATTTTCAACGATTTGAGGAATTTTAAATGTTTTTTACCAGTGAAAAAATTGAGCAATTGAATTCAAAATATGCAAAAATAAATCATGCTTATCAAGAGATATTATTGAATTATTTATCTTTACATAGTCAATTAAAAGATAAGAAAGCCAAAGAATATATTCGATTAGGTTTCTTAAATAGACTGGGCGTTTTAAGGCGTTGTCTTTTAAATATATGGACTATATGTCCTCCTGAAAATACGAAAAAATTATCGGATGAAGCATTAGAAAATCTATCTATTAATTTACACAGCTTCATTTTTAATATTTATGGATGTTCCGATAATTTAGCTTGGATATGGGTAAAAGAAAAAGATCTTCCAATACCTAGAACTTTAGTTGGCTTGGGATCTAAATGTAAAAAAGTTAGAGACAGCTTTTCTCAAGATTTTCAAGATCACTTGATTGAAATTGACTCACATTTTGAACAATTAGAGAATTTTAGACACGCTTTAGCACACCGCATACCTCTTTTTGTATGTTCACAAATTCTTAATAAACAAGAAGCAATTAATTATCAGAATTTGCAAACCAAAATGATTGATGCAGCCCTTAATCAACCGTTGGAAGAATTCAAGAAATTTATCGACACGATGGAAGACATGGGTAAATTTGCTCCAATTATGACACATTCATTTGAAGAAAATTCCCCTCAGGTGCCATTCCATAAAGTCATAGTCAATTTTTGGGAAACTATTATAGATACTGCCAACAAATTCTTCAGAGAATTAAAGAATTTAAACAATAATCAAATTTTTAAAAAATTATGATTTTTTATCTGCCAATTTCCTAAGACTGTTGACAGATATCAAACACCCTAGAACCTAATCCCCCATTGCTCTCTTCACTTTTGGCATCAACAAAATTTTTCTTCCCGGGCAATACGCAATTCTGATATAATCTGACATAATCAAGCGATGTTTTTTTGATGTCCTTTGATAGAAAAAGGGCTACAGTCGTTTTGTTAACCATTGGATAACTCATGGCAAAAGAATTCATCCCTCGCTTAGGTATCTTGCCGCCCCCCCAACGGCAATTATGGCCTTTATTAAAAGACACACCCGGCTATTTCACTTTGTATGGGGGAACGGCCATTGCGCTCCGCCTGGGCCACCGGCAATCAGTTGACTTTGATTTTTTCAGCAATCAGCCTTTTGATCCGGGCGTTTTGCTGCGCACCATTCCTTATCTCAAGCAAGCCACCGTCCTGCAGCTTGAAGAAAACTCCCTCACCTGCCGGGTCAATTTTCAAGGGACGGTGCAGTTATCCTATTTTGGTGATTTAAGTTTGAAAAAAGTGGCCCAACCAGAAATTGCTGAAGGGCCGCAAATCAAAGTAGCTGCCTTAATCGATTTGGCCGCAACCAAAGCCGATGTTGTGCAAAAACGGGCGCAAATCAAAGATTACCAAGATATCGATGCCCTAATCAAGGCTGGCATCAGCCTAGGTCAAGCATTGCGGGCGGCCCAAATGATTTATGGCCCACAGTTTAACCCACAAATTACCTTAAAAGCCCTGAGTTATTATGGGGACGAACAGTTGAAAAACCTATCCCCCCTTATTCGCAAAAACCTGGAACAAGCAGTTCGCCAGGTTGATTTAGACCATCTGCCCCCGCTATCCTCCTTCGATGGGCCGAGCCAAAGATGAAAAAACTGCCCCTTAATCCAGATTTATTGGTGGTAGCGGAACGGGTGATCTGGTTTCAAAGCCCCGCAGAAGCCCTGGAAGATCCCATCCATTTTATGGCTTATCTGCTGACTTACGGCACCCATGAAGATGTAGGTATAGTCCGCCGTTATATCAGCGACGACGATATGCGCCAGGCGTTAGATCATGCCCCCCCTGGCATTTTTGACCCACGCTCCTGGGCTTACTGGCACCTGATGCTCGATTATCCAACCACCCCGCCTTTTCCTAAAAGGTTTCCATAAAACCCTTTTGTAGGGGGGTGTTCCCCCCCATTCCTACCCTTCCTTCCCTGCTTTGCCGTAAAGTTCCAAGCATCCTTGCAAGCGCTTGGCTGCCGTCTCGTTAACCGGCTGCTCCCCCTGCACCACCACATCAATCACAAAACTGAGGTCACCGGGTGGCAACAGATCGGCCAAGCGCCTAAAGCGCTTAATCAACCGCTCGGCATAAGGGGTGAGCTGACGGGGGTCAATGGGACTTACCCCCGCCCCCATCGGCTGCTGCCAATCGCGCGCCTGCACCAGGCCGCCCGCCGTGATCAGGCGGAAAGCCGAATTGATTTCCTGGGCGGCACGTTGCAATTCTATCCCCCATTCTGCCCAGGGGGCCGGGCGTAATTTCGCCAAGGTTTGCGGGGTGGCCTGGATTTTATCAAGGGACTTACGACCACGGCGGCGATTCCGGCGGCGGGCGGGGAAATTTTCCCCAAGCTTATTGCTTTCGGGCTTGTTTCGGTTAACCCTGTTTGCTTCAAGAATTCGGCTTTGGCCGTTTTTTAGCCGCACAACCCCCGGAACATCCGTTGCGGGATCAGGTGGATTGGCATAGCAGCGATCATCACCGGGGGATAAGGGGGTACCGCGCAAAAATTCATCCATCAACATTTCTCCTGTTGTTTATAGGTTTTGGTTATCTAAATTGCGGATTGGGCGGGGATCCGCTTGCTGGTGATGTTGCCCCACCAAGGAGCCCACCAACCGCGCCATTGGCTGGCCAACCGGTATGGCCGAACCCACGGCAGATAGCGGTTGGGCAAGCGGGTCTGGCCTAAATAACCGGTCAATATAAAGGCGGGTTTCCTCAATCTCCTGCGGGCTGATTTCCACCATCTGATCAAGATTAACCCATGCCAAATGCTGTTGGGCCAACATCCAAGCCTGCTTTTTAGCCGATTGTTCCAATGCCCGGATGAGTTGGGAATTGCGGGGATCATCCGCTGGCTGATGGCGCGTCCTCAGTTGCTGTAGCAGCGGGGCGTTCCGCTTTTGCCAATCGCATACCAATTGTTTGGAACCCGCTTGGGTGTTTTCAAAAAATTCCTTCATATTACGCCCGGGTTTACTATCTTCCGGCAGGTGAAGGGTTGCCTGGCGAATGTCGGCGGGCATGGGGTGACCGGCTTTATTCCAGCCCTGCATCAAATCCTCCCACCCCTGCGCCAAGCGGGCAGGATCAAGGCTGCCCAAGGCGCGCTGATATTCCGCCGCCCAGGCCTCAATCGAAGCAGCGCTTGGGAAGACCCGCGGCCACAAGGCCACCAACCGTGCCATCAATTGCGGCACGGTTAGGATATCTTTGGCCTTAGCCTCCTCCACTTTGGCAACCCCATCCGTTGTAACGACACCCGCATATGATGGCTTTAATAAATTATTGGTGATATGATCATGGGGTAATATAGCTTTTTCCCTCATGCTGCCCCCTTACCCGCCTGTTGCTTGGCGAGATAGGCCACCGGATCAAACCCGGTTTTGGGTGTGTGGGGGGCGGATTGATCCATGCGCCGGATCCAATTCAACCAGGTGGCGCGCCAATCAAGCTTAACCGCCCCCACCCCGGGCTTGGCCAGCCAGAAATCCCGGAATTTAGCGGCTTCCAAATCCAGGTTACCAGGGGAAAGCTTAAACTGGGTGCAGGTTTCTTCTGCCGCTAATCGCCATTCATCCGGCAAAACCCAGTGGGGGGGCAGGCGCGTCCCGCGCCGCTCGAACGTTTTCCCCTCTCCCTCTCTTTTTCTTTTCTTATCTTTTTCCCTATCCTCTCTTGAGAGAGGGAGAGGAGACACAGTATTGTGTTCATGGCTATCAACAGGGTTGTGACCAGGACTGTGCACAGAATTGTGCACAGAACGCATTGAGTTATCTTGCTCATTTGCATCATGAAAGTCATCAGCAGGTACGGCAGCGTTCCCCTGAAGGTCAATCCCACCCTCTGCTGGTATCTGTTCCGACCATTCATTTCCACCTGGCTCGCCTGGCCGTGGCTTGCGCCCCGTACGCACCCGCTGCATGCGGTGGCGATATTCAAGCCGACGCTCCCAAGCCGCCATCGCCTTATCCGTCAAATAGGGGTGATACCAACGGTTATCCGCGCATAAGACAAACCCGTCCATCGCACCTGGTCGGATACGCTGCCACTCACGGCTGTCGCATTGGGCGAGACGCATCAACACTTTATCATGGTTGGGCAAACTGCCAGAGGGGACTTGCCGCCAAGCTTCACACCATAAGGAAAGCATGGCATGGGCAATTTTCGGCTCCTCCGCCGCGGCAATCCACACATGGCTGCCTAGTAGCCGTGCGATATCCAGCGGCATGAAGCGAAAATCACTCAAATCACAATCGGCTGGCAGCGGCGGGGGTGGTAGAGAGGGCAGCGCTGTACCAATCCCGGCATCACCCGGCGTAGCGGCAGTTAAAGCGGGGTCAGCGTTGGGGGCAGCAGGGCTATCAGGCAATGAAACAGGATCGGGCGGCATGCAACAATTCCTTTCATGAATAGAGATAGGGGGTTTGGCGGTGGCTCCACCGCCGTGACGCAGCGGAGATGTGAAGGGATAGGGATTTAACGCTTGGGTTTTGGGGGATATGGGCGCGGAGGGGCAACATCAGCCAGGAATTCCTCTTCCTCGGGGCTGCTGGCCACCGCCCAGTTAGCACTGCTGGCCGTTAAAACAACCGTTTCCGGGCGCGGCATTCGCCAACCCCCTTCAGGCTCACGGGCGCGCTCATCATCTTGGTAGCGTTGCCCTGCCAAACATTTGACGGGGGTGGCCCCTGCCACCCGCCCCCAATTGCTGTGTTCGCCGCAAAGGCGCACTGGGCGCGCGGTATGACCACCTTCTTGATAGGGGGAAAGGTTGTGGAAAATGCCGTAGGCATGGCGGCAATTTTTGATGTAACCCGGGCTGTAACCGGTTTCTTTGGCAATCTCGACATCCTTCAGCCCTTGTTTGACAAACTCGGTTAAAACCAACGCCGTCAAGCGGCTGTTGATCGGGGCCATTTTTACCTTTTTTTGAGGCAAGCGTGTGACCTGACGGGCAGGTAAATGGCTTATGGGTAAAGGGTTAAGGGACAAGGGGTTGGCGGGTAAATGGTTGGTGGAAGTAGGAAAGCTTGAACTTCTGTCGGTTCTTTTGGGTTGCATTCGGTATCCTCCCGATCTTATAATAACAATCTTAAAATGACAAAGTAGGTAATAGCCTGGATCAAAATAGGAATAACCGTCACCCATTGGCGTGAAGGTGGGTACAACAAGTGGTTATCACTCGTAAACCCTGATATATCCCTATCTAGCGCCATTTTCTTATAGGTGATGTTGCTGTTTTTCCTGTATGTGATCCTTTTTTCCTGATCAATTGAAAGGGTTAGCCCCTTATTTGTTCCTCCTATGTTCTATTTAATAGGACTATTGTGGCCTCGTCAAGCGGCATGTTCCTATTTTTTTATTGCATCCCCCTGCTAATCGTTATATCATGAGGGAACGGTTTGATTTGCAGGAATGGCCAGGCGCCTTTTTCGACCTGCCCCCTCTTGACAGGTCCTGACCATTGCCCCCAATACCACCGATGATAAAAATGATAGAGGATATATATTTTAAGGATCCATTTTATGGGAATAGACCGCCTACCACCGCAGCTGCCGCCTTTTCCGATTGCCGACGTGCAAATCATCTATGCCACCCCGGAACTAATCCCCAGTTTTTATCAAACCCTGGTGGTGGTGGCTGGGGAAAAAATCTATTTGGATTTGGTTGAAACCCCTGCGTGGGAAAGGGTATTAAGCTTACAACAGGGGCTGATTAAGCAGAAAACTCCGGTTTATTATGCGGTAGCGGGCGGCCAAGTGATTGGCTGGTGCAGCATTTACCCGGAAACCCACCTGTGCCACGCGCACCGCAGCCGCTTGGTCACGGGGTTATTGCCGGGTTTTCGCGGTTTTGGATTAGGGTCTAGGCTTTTACAAGCGGCCTTATCCCAGGCGAAAATGGACGGGGTGGAGAAAGTGGAATTATATGTCTATACCGACAACTTACCTGCCATCCATCTATACCTTAAAATGGGCTTTGAACAAGAAGGACTGGTGCGGCGATACCGCAAATATCAGGGGGAATATAAAGATGCCTTATTGATGGGCAAATTGTTAGGCTAAAGCTACACACACAGACAATCATAGGACAACCCAGATGATCAAAGAACTTTCCCCACCCCCCAACCCCGCCCAGGAAATCCGCCTGCTGGTGGCAGAACTTACCAAAAGGCAGCGGTTGGATTTGGCCAGCCTATCGAAACGCTTGGGCAAAAATCATGCCTATTTGCAGCAATATATCAAGCGCGGCGTGCCCCATATTTTACCCGAGGAGGTGCGCCCGCCCTTGGCCCGCTTGCTGGGTTGCCGCGCCGACGATTTGCGCCCGCCTTTTGCCTTGGCAGATGGGGGGACAGATATCCCCTCGTCTTTCACCGGGAAGATGGGCACCTTACCTGCCCCTTCCTCCCCTTTCCCTAACCCGCCTGCCCCCGCAAACTTTACCCCCGTTGCAGCCGCTAATCCACGCGGCGGTAAGCGCGGCTTGCCGGTGTTCGGGGCGGCCAAGGGCGGGTGGGATGGCAGTTTGGTGGATTGGGAAAACCCGGCGGAATGGCTGCCCGTACCGCCCGAACTTCTGGGGGTCAATGAGGCTTTTGCCATGTTTGTGACGGGTGATTCGATGGAGCCGCGTTACAGCCACGGCGATATGGTCTATTGCCACCCCAGCCGCCCGGCCACCCGCGATTGTTACGTGGTGGTCGTAAAAAAATCAGGCGATACCCTGATCAAGCAATTCCTGCGGCAGCAAGACAATCACCTGGAACTGCGCCAATTCAATCCGGAATCAACCACCGAGTTACCCCTAACCGATATCACCCATGTCTACCGCATCGTCGGCCAATGGGAACGGGGGTAAGACGCAAGCTTTTTCTTCTTTCTTTTTCTAGGTTATGTCATTTTTAGAAACACCGGTACCCAAATCAACAGAAAATATCATAACGATTGGTTACGGTTTCCTCTCTATTTTTGATGAACAAGCAATAATATCGCTTGACAATATTATATCGGGATACGATAATATCATCATGATAAAAAGCTTTGCTGATAAGAAAACAGAAGAACTTTTTAATCGCTTCCACGTCAAAGGATTGCCCAGCGATGTTCAACGCCCTGCTTTACGGAAATTGATTCAGATTCATCAAGCACACACTCTGAAAGATCTGATGGTTCCGCCAGGCAATCACTTAGAAACATTAAAAGGTGATCGGCAAAATCAGCATAGTATACGCATCAATAACCAATGGCGAATTTGTTTTCATTGGAACGAAAGCGATGCTTTTGATGTGGAAATTGTTGATTACCATTAAGGATACATTATGAAAAAACATGCCCCTATATATCCAGGCGAAATTCTTTTGCATGATTTCTTAGAACCGCTTGGGATGAGCCAATACAGGCTTTCTAAAGAAACGGGCCTAAGTGCCATCAAGGTTAGTGAAATTGTCCGTGGCAAACGAGCGATTACGGCTGAAACCGCCATCAGGCTGGCCAAGTACTTTGGCACATCGGCAGAATGGTGGATGAATATGCAGGCTTTTTATGATTTGGAAGTGACCAGAGATTTGCTGGAAAAAAAGATTAATAAAGAAATTACCCCGCTTAAAAGGGAAGCGGCGTAAGGGCCCTGCCCTGCTGTTTTACGGAGTTGGGTATAGCATCCCTCCTGAATAGGGGAATAAAAGATTTTGCGGTGATCATGGAGTGGTGAAAAAATCAGGCGATACCCTGATCAAGCAATTCCTGCGGCAGCAAGACGGCCAGTTGGAACTGCGCCAATTCAATCCGGAATCAACCACGGAGTTACCTCTAACCGATATCAGCAGTATCTACCGCATCGTCGGCCAATGGGAACGGGGGTAGCTTTGGAACAGTGGGTTTTGCCTAAAAGCCAGTTTTACCTATAAAGTTGAGCGGTTTTACTGAAAAATATTGTTTTCTCCATAGCCTTGGGGTAATATGGGGAAAGGAAAGGTAATCACCATGAATGCCATTGCCGTTTATAAGTTGGAAGAAGCCGGGTTCAAGCGCAACCAAGTGGAAGCTTTGGTTGAGTTTTTGGATACCCAAGCGGTGACCAAACTGGATTTGGAGAAATCCACTCACCAGTTGCAGCAAGAAATTGCTGCGGTACATAGTGGGCTGAAGCAAGAAATTGCCGCGGTTCGCACCGAACTGAAGCAAGACATTGCGGAATTGCGTAGCGAACTCAAGCAAGAAATTGCGGCGGTTAGGCAGGAACTGGCCATATTAAGGGGTGAAATCAATGTGCACCGCTGGATTTTGGGCTTTAATACCGCCATGTTGATTGCCTTGTTATTGAAAGTGTTCCTGGCATAAGTAAGCGAAGAATCGGTGAGCCTATGGGAAACAAGCAGCTAACCACTCATAAAACACCCTATTTAGTCGGAACAAGCATGGCTGATTTTCATCAAATCGTGGCGGCTATTGGGCGCGAACTGCGTTTACAAACCTGGATATTAACCCTGCAAAGCGCGATGTTAATAGCGCTGCTGTTTAAGACGTTTTCGAACTAGCGAACACCCCTTCTACCCTATTTATCCTATCACTCCACATCAACTTAAAAACAGTCCGAAGCTACCCCTGGCCATTGCCCATCAGTCATGCCGTTTGCATCACAGTTCTTCCCTTCCTTGCAACTGATCAGCAGAGCTAATTGCCCATCATCAAACTCCTGGCAACAATGATCAGATAAAAAAAAATGAACCCCCAGACTAACTGGTAGTAGAAGCTAGCCTTCAACATCGGCAGAATGGTGGATGAATATGCAAGCTTTTTATGATTTGGAAGTGGCCAAAGATTTGCTGGAAAAAAAAGATCAACAAAGAGATTACCCCCCTTAAAAGGGAAGCGGCCTAATAGCCCTGCCCTGCTGTCTTACTGCCACTTTATAAGCCAAACCTGCTGAGAAGGAAGCAACGAAAGAAACTAAAGAAAGGGATAATCGGGATTATTTATCAGTTCCGTAAGCCCGGTAAACCTTAAAATTTGTTCATAAAATGGTCGAATGATTTTTTGTTTAATCCCATCATATTTTTGCTGAAATACTTCTTTTTCCGAATTCCAAAAGGTCAATTGAAATTGTTTGGGTAATATCATGTGTGTGAAATAAACTTTCCACCACCTCCGACGTGCGGTCTACCAAATTTATCATGTATTTGAAAACGGGCTCCTTGGCCAACCCCTTTGGTTCCCAAAGTTAATTTTATTATGCCTTTAATTTTTAGATATTTGACTAGAAATTTTAAATACTGCTCGCAATAGCGAATAAGTAACTCCTTCAAAGAATTTAAACTTGGAGGTTCCTGTCGGAAAAATGAGCCATCTATCCCCAAAATACTTCCATCATCATGAACAAGTGTCAACCTGGGAGAGTCACGATAATATTTGGGCTGATTTATAATTAACAAGGCATCCCCAATATCTTTGACATAATTCCTAAGCCCTGGGGGCTGCCCGAAAGGTTCAAGAATAGATTGGGTCGTTCCTTGTGTTCTTAGAATATTAAACAAATCAACAATTTCTAAAGATTTAGAAGATCTTTGCTGAAGTTGAGCGGCAAAAAAAATTGGGGCCCCCCCCCTGCGCCCCCCCTTTGCCCCCGGCCCCCCCCCCCCCCCCGGGTTGGGGGGGGGTTTTGGGCCCCCTTTATCCCCCCCCCCCGCGGGGGAAGGGGGGGGGGGGGGGGGGGGGGGGGCGGCGGCGGCGGCGGTGGGGGGGGGGGGGGGGCCCCCCCCCCGGTTTTGCCCCCCCGGGCGGGGGGCGGGGGCGGCGGCCCCGGGGGGGGCCCCCCCGCCGCGCTGGGGGGGGCCGGGCCCCCGGGGGGGGGGGGTGGGCGCCCGGGCCCCGGGGCCCGCCCCGCCCCCCCCGCGGGGCGGGGGCTCCCTTTGCGCCGGGGGGGGGGGGGGGGGCGGCGGGGGGGGCGGCCCCCCGGGCGCGGGGGGGGGGGGGGGTGGCTTTTCCCCCGGTCCGGGGGGGGGGCCCCCCCCCCCGCCCCCCCCCCCCCCCCCCCGTCTTTCCCCCGGCCGGGGCGGGGGTGGGGTTTTGTTTTTTTTGCGGGCCTTTTTTCCTGCCCGTTCCGGCCGCTGGGGGGGGGGGGGGGGTGTGGGGGGGGGCCCCCCCCCCCCTTGCGGGGCGTGCCCGGGGGGGGGGCGGGGGAAAAAGAGGGGGGAGGGGGAGGGAGGGTGTGGTGGGGGGGGGTGTTGTGGTTCTGGGGCGGGGTTTTGGGGTTGTTGTGGGGTGGGTGGGTTTGTGTTCTTGCTTGTCTGTTCTGCCGTGCTGCTCGGTCTCTGTTGCCCGCTGGCCGGGGGGGGGGGGGGGACGGGGGGGAGGGAAATCCCCCGAGGACCGGGGGGGGGGGGGGAGGGGGTGGGGGGTGGTTTCGGGGGGCCGCCGAGCGGGGCCCCCCCCCGCGGCCCCCCCCCGGGGGGGGGGGGGGGGGTGGGGGTGGGGCGGCCCCGCCGGGGTGGGGGGGTGGGCGGGGAGGGGGGGGACGGGGGGTGGGCGGCGGGGGGGGGGGGCCGGGGGGGGGGGGGGCCGGGGGGGGGGGGCCGGCCCCCGGGGGGGGGGGCGGGGAGGGGGAAGGGAAGAAGGGGGGGTGGGGGGGGGGGGGGGTGGTGGGGCCGGGGGGGCCGGGGGGGGGGGGGAGGGGGGTGGCGGCGGGGGCCCCCCCGGGTGGCCCCGGGGGGGGTTTTGGGGGGAGGGGGGGGGGGCAACCGCCGCCCCCCCTTTCCGGCCCCGCGGGGGGGGGGGGCGGGGGCCCCCGCCGCCCCCCCGGCGGCGGGGGCCGGCGCCGGCGGGGGGGGGGCCGCCCCCCGGGGGTGCCCCGGCCGCGCGGGGGGGGGGGGGGGGAGGGAGGGAGGGAAAAGGTCTCGGGGGCCCCCCCGGGCCGTGCCGGGGGGTGTTCCCCCCCCCCGCCCGCGCCCCCCCCCCCCCCCCCCCGCCGCGGGGGGGGGGGGGGGGGGGGGGGGGGGGCCGCGGGGGGGGGGGGGGGGGGGGGGGGGGGGGGGGGGGGGGGGGGTGGGGGGGGGGGGCCGCCCCCCCGGCCGCCGGGCGCGGGGGGGGGGGGGGGGGGGCCCCCGCCCGGGGCCCCCCCCCCGCCCCCGGCGCGGGGGCCGGGGGGGGGCCCCGGGCCCCCCCCCCCCCCCCCCGGGGGGGGCGGCGCCCCGCCCCCCCGCCGGCCGGCCCCCCCGCCCCCCCGCGGGGGGGGTGGGGGGGGGGGCCCCCCCCCGCCCTTCCCCCGGCGGGCGCCCGGGGGGCCCCGGGGGGTGGGCCCCCCGCGGCCGCGCCCTCCCCCCCCCCCCCCCCCCCCGGGCCCGCCCGCCCCCCCCCCCCGGGCCCGGCCCCCGCGGCCCCGCCCGCCCCCCCCCCGGGGCGCCGCCCCCCCCCCCCCCCCCCCCCCCCCCGGGGGCGCGCCCCCCCCCCCCCCCCCCGCGCGGCCCCGCCGCCGCCCCGGCCCCCCCGTGGGCCTGGGGGTGGTGGTGCTGGCCCCCCCCCCGCCCGGCGCGGGGTGGCGGCCGCCCCGCCCCGGGGGCCCCGGGCCCGGGGGGGTTTTGTGGCCGCCCCCCCCCCCCGCGCCCGGCGGGGGGGGGGGTCCGCGTGCCCCCGGGGGTGGGGGCGCGGCCCGGGGGGGGGGGCGGCCCGCCGGTGGCGGCGCCGGGCGGGCGGGGCGCCGCCGCGGGGGCCCCCCCCCGGGGGGGGCCCCGCGCGGGGCGGGGGGGGGCGCCCCCCCCGGGGCGGGGCGGGGGGGGGGGGGGGGGCGGGTCCCCGCGGGGGGGGGGGCGGGGGGGGGGGGGCCCCCGCCGCCCCGGGGGGGGCGGGGGGGGGGGGGGCGCCCCCCCCCCCGCGGGGGTGGCCTCCGCCGGGGCCGCGGGGGGCGGCGGGGGGGCGCCCCCCCCGGGGGCGCGGGGGGGGGGGGGGGGGGGGCCGGGGCGGGGACCGCCCGTGCGCCCCCCCCCGGCGCGGCGGGGGGGGCCCCCGCCGGCCGGGGGGGGCGGCCGGGCCCCGCCCGCCGCGGGGGGCCCCGCCGCCCCCCCCCCGGGGGCGGCCCCGGCGCGCGGGGGAAGGGGGGGGGGGCCGTGGCCGGGGCCGGGGGGGGGGGGCCGGCCCCCGGGGGGGGGGGGGGCGGGGCGGGGGGGGGGGGGGGGGGGGGGGGGGGGGGGGGGTTGGTTGGGGGGCCGCTTGTGGGGGGGGGTGCGCCCGCTGCGGGGGGGGGGCCCGTGGTGGGGGGGGTTGGTTTTTTGGGGGGGGTTTATTGACATCCCAAATTTTTGTATTATTGGACTGTCTAACCAGCAGATTATTGCTGCCACCCTTCAAATCTAACCCTTGGATGACGGTATGACCTTGCTGGTTAATCAATAAAACAGCCGTTGAGGTATCCGTTTGGGTAATGGTGGGCCTGGTTCCTAGCGTACTGAAATTATAGCGTTGGCCGTCCTTAGCCCCCCATACTTCCAACGCCGCGCCACCCCCAATCAGCGCGACATACCCTTGTTTTACTTCAATCGCCTGGCCATTCGGGGCGGTGATGCTACCCGAGAAAATCACCATCCCGCCATTACCAATATTCGCCACTTTACGGGCGGCATTGCCCTCATTGCTGCCATCCACAAATTCAACCCGGCTGACCGCTACCCCCCCTGGTCCTTCAACGGTAACCTGCTGTTGTCCATAAACCTCCCCTTGCCTTTCTTCATAGGTCATGCCAGGGGTAAGCCTGCGCGGGGCTTGATTCATCCGCCGCTGCAAATAAGTTGATGTGCTGGCGCTGCCGCCAAAATTTACTTGCAACCCCACGGTTAAGATTTTTTCCGTTCCCCGCCGGTCATGACGAATGCGGCCACCACCCGTAATCATCCAGCCCCCACCAAGACCTGCGGTAATTTCTACCCCGCCCTGCCAACCTTTAATCCCATCTTCAAACATATAAACCCCGCCTTGCGGGACAACATCCACCCCATTCCCTAGAAAAGGCAAGCGGTAACTGAGGTTAATATCCCCACCCCTTAAGGCCACGCGCTTGTTATCTTTCTGTCCCTTGATCATCAAGCTGCATTCCCTGGTATCGGTGCTGGTGGGGTTGCTGCAGTTGGTCGATCCTGGTTGGTCTTCAAACCCCACTTGCGGGGCATGGCCCGTCCCGGGTTGCGTTTGTTCTTTCTTCACCGGAATATATAAATTAAGGCCCAAACCCAGGCCATTGCCTAACACCACCTCACCGCCCACCGTCATCCCCCACAATCTTTCTTTATCGCTAAAACCTTGTAAATCGCCGCTTACATACCCCCCCACCATCCACCCACCCAACATAGCGCGGTAGCCAAACCCTAAACTCGCCACATTCTCACCCTGGAAGCGCCCACCCTGTAAGGTTGTATAAAACATGCCCAGCGGGTCTTGGCTCAGCGGCAACACTATATTGCTAAGGGCACCCATTTTGCCAGCACCGTCCACCACCCCTTGCACCCCCATTCCTCCCCATTGGGCCTGGGCCTTGCTTATTATTGCCCCGCCCATCATCCCATCCCCAAGGTGACTGCAGCCACCGAACCGCATAATTTTTGTTTGAAAGAATATTTTGTCCGCAGCAATTGTTGGCGTGACGCATCAAAAACGATCATAGGGGTGTCCTTTCCATCCTCTGTTGATTATAATTAGGAAAGCCTTATATAAATTGCCGATGAACGATCCCGCTTTCCTAAATTCTCCCCCCATATAGGCAAAGAAAAATCCAACATTCTATAAAGCCAGTTACCAAAAATATTAATGCGGGGTATAAAATGGAACGGGGATTTGCCAATGTTTGACAGGCAGTATTTGACAGGCAGTGTTGCACAGCCAGTGTTTGATATATTGAGAATAGCCGATATTTTTACCCCTCTCCTTTAGGATCGCTGGATCAAAAAATAGGAATATGCCTATTGACAGATAGGTTTTATTTGCTATTATGAACATATAAAGAACAATATCTCCTGGATTTTGTTCTTATGCGCGCCACTTGCATGGGCGGATGCGGTTTGGTTCCATACCCCTCTCCCAAGAGGGGGCCTCAATAGGCAATGGTATCCAGCAGCTATTCCATCCTGCAAGCGGCGGTTTTCAGTTGTCATACCGTGATTGGCCTATCCCTGGCCATTTTCATCGCTACCCCTGCCGCATCTATGGTTCATTTTTTCCCGTAGACTACCCCGGTGTTTCTTATTTTTATAAAGGAATTTGGAAAGGATCCCCCTATGCCTGATCTATTGGTGGCTTGCGATGAATTGCCCTCACCCCATTCCTATCAACATTATTTGGCGGAGTGCGGCTATCTGCTTGGCTGGCGGGGCCGCTTGGCACAATTGCATGATGAATTGTTGGGTCTTACCCACACAAAAAGGCCGGATACCCCCAACCACCTGCGCCTGGAGCGGCAGGAACGGTTGGGTGGTTGCCTGGAGTTACTGGGGCAATTGGATGATTGCCTGCTCAGCAACGCCCTACAACCGCTGGAGCGGCAGATCGAACATTTTGAAGAATCGGCCTTACAGCAGGAGCAGGATTATTTGCGGCAAACCATTGGCCAACAATGGGTTTAGGCGGATGAATATACCGCCATTATTTTTAACAACCAGCGGAGGTAAGGATGGGTGAGTTAAAAGAACGTACAAAATACCGAGGAGAGGATGATCCGGCAACTAAAGGCTGGGGGGAGGATAAGGATTCACCCTTTAACCCGAATGGCATCAGCCTTAGCCTCAATAGCGGGTGGGGGCAGGCGGCGGGGTGGGGTAATACCGGCTTTGATGGCGGGATGGATGAGGGGGCATGGATGATTTCACGCTGCATTCCCCCTTGCCCGCCTTAACCCCAAGCCTGCCGCAACCTTGATCAACGCCCATGCCTGGATGTTAGATCATATGATGCAGGGCAAGAAACTGACGGGTACCAAATATCTACCCGGCCAGGTGCTGGAGGATGCGGATTTGTTAACCCACAGCTTGGCCTTGCAGAAACAAGCTGATGAGGCCGCAGGGGTTAACCAATCAGCCGCCAGCCATGTACCCCAATTGTTGCAAAAACATCAAACCCTTGCCTCCTCGGCCACCCTGCCCCAACAGCAAGCCTGGCATCTGCATAAGGGATTGCAATTACTGCAAGACGCTAGGGATGAGGGGATTATCCCCGGGGAGGATGCCGAACGCTTGGGCGATAGCTTTAAACGTTCCTTAGCCCAAGACCAGGCTAACCTGTTATTGAACAACGCCCCCCATAGCATCGCCCAAGCTTTGCATACCAATCCCTTGCTGGTGGGCTTAAACCCCCAAGACCGCCAACGGCTTGAGCAACGGGCCGAACGTCGCTTGCATTCCCTGCCGCTCGATCACCAACGCCAACAGCAACAAGCCTTGTTGCATCAGACCGGCAACCGCCTCAAGAACTGGTTCAGCCGCTCCTATGATTATCTGGGCAAGGCCAGTCAATTACCCCCCTCTGAGCTGGCTGATCTGGAACTAACCCAAGCCTTACCCCAACACACCCTCAATCTATTGTCACAATTAAGCGCCCATGCCGTCACCCAAAGCGCCAAACACCAAGCTTATTTGAACCGTATCCAGCAGGGGTTTAAGGATCAACCCCTTGATCCTCATAACCAAGATGATCTGCAAGCCGCGGATTACCATTTCCTTCTTAATCATGGCAAAGACAGCGATCAACAATTAGCAGGCGCCTTACCTGATCTCTTCCGCTTAACCAAGATTATCCCCAAATCCGCCAAGCCTGCCCTCAACCGCCTGATCCATAGTCGGGATGGCTTGAAGTTCAGCCAACGCCTGGCGGAGGTTTGGCAAACCAACCCATCCCTGGCCGCCCAATTGCCGGAGGAGGTGTTGGCCCATAATTTTGCAGCCTCCACCCTCTTGCCCGATTGGCAATTAGGCGGGGCCGCCGATCCCCACAACCGCCTCTATTACCTCCTCACTTCCCCAACCTTGCCGCCGGTGCCCACCAGCCAAGACCCCACCATCTTGGGGCAGCAAACCGCCCAGCGGATCATTGCCCTGCGGCAATTGCAAGATGACCTTAAAACCTTGGAATACCAAGCCGCCCATCATCCCGATCAGGCGGTGCGGGCCAGGCTGCAGGAATTTATCCAGGCCAGGCGCGATACCTTAGCCCAACTCTCGGCTGACCCCCAGAACAACGTTCCCCAAAACCTCCGCATCATTTCTTTGACCCAGGAACAAATGCAGCGACGCTTAGGCTTTGAACCACCCCGGGAATCCGTGTTTAAGTCCCCAACCCTGGCCTATGCCAGCCGTCATTCCCAAACCCCTGATATCGACATGGCGTTCGGCATCGTCGAATCCATGAAGGCAGGCAAGCTGCCACCCGACTTCTTGCAGAAACTATCCCCGCATTTCCCCCTAGCGTTTGATGAATATGGGCAATTACAGGATCCGGGTGTTAATGGCTTGATTGACCATATCTTAAGCCTTTCACTCGAGCAATTAGCACAAGGCCAAGCCATCACCCGGATGGATGAAGTCTTGAAACTGCCGATCAAAGGCTATGAAGGCAAAGAGATGGATGGGAAGTCCTTGACTTACTTAGCTACCGTGTATGGCGTGCAGGACTTAAATAAACCCGAAATCAGCTCAGACCCCAATGCCGGGGCTTTCGGCAGCATCCGCTCGAATGACCTGCTTTATGATGCCATCTTGCAAACCATTAAAGCCTATCATTCCGGCCAGCTTTCCCGTCAGCAATTCGAAGAGGCGTTGCACAGCCTGCGCACTTTCCGCCCGGATGAAAAACTGGATAATTTGGGCCGCCTGTTCTTACCCGAAGAAGTTACCCCCAACCAGCAATTGGGGCGTGATTTGGCCAATCTGGGGGTTGATATGGCCATGGTAATCCCCGCCATCAGAGCCGTAGGTGGTGCTTTGAAATATGGCAGTATAGGGGTGAAAAAAGCGGTAGAGTTCCTATTCCCCCAACTGGCGGCCAGGGTGGCTGGGTCGAAGATTGCGGCGACTGCCGCCGCCGCCACTGCTGAAGCGATGCAGGGATTGGTTACCGTCACCCAAGCGGTGGATAGGGTTGCAGACACCGCAAGCCTTGTCTCCATCTTCGCCAAACATCCGGCCATTGCCCCTTATGTGCAAAACCTGCTATTCGCCTCCTCAGATGAGCAAGCGAAACGCTATCTTGATGATTTAACCCAAATGGGCTTTCGCGAGCTGGGCTTGATCCTGGCGGGTATCTATAAACCCCGCCGGACACGCGCCATGAATGCGGCCAGCGGTAATGGGGCAAAAACCAACCCAAATATCCACCCAAGCCAGGGCAATACAAATATCCCAACTATCCCCACCAACCCAAGTAATGGCTTGCCCAATACGGCAACCACCCCAGGCCACCCCTCAACCCCAGGCAATCCCGCCACTGCCCTGAATCCTGGCGCTGTCACGCCCGGTAACAACATTGGCAATCAACCCCTTAACCCCGGCAATCAACTAGCCAACCCGAATAACTCCTTAACCCCTGGCCAAGCCAATCTTGCCAACCCCCAAAGTACGGTAACCCCTGGCCAACAGGCCACTACACCCAACTCCTCACAAAACCCTTTACAGAACGTTAAAAGAACAGTATATACTGCTGCTAACCCGCCTTCTATCCATGATACCACTCCGCCACCACCTAGACCAAGCTATAGTTCACAGGCAGAAATCAATCGGCAGCGTAAATTATCTGATTGGGAGGACAGGTTGGGAGACAATGATTGGCAATTGATTGACCAGGATGCTCTAGGGGGCCATGGATATAGGGATCATGTGGATAAAACCTGGAAAGAAGTTGCAGACCGCAGTATTAACCCGAAACCAGGGGCATGGGTTCCTGATATCTCTTCCCTGTTCCAGGACGGGGTGGTTAATCGGTTGGTGCGGGAAAATATGGCTTATAACAGGACAGATATCAAGGCTTGGCTTGCTAAAGCGGATATAGGAGACAAGGAAACCTTTTATTATCAACCGAGCACAGGCGAGATAACGGGTTTTGGGGTTTTCAGAGGCAAAACATATTTTGAACCACTACCCGGTATTACCATCCGCTTTATCAAAACCCAACAGGGTTATCATTTAGACAGTTATTTCCCCGATGTCCCACCCAAACCTTGAACAATGGAGTGAATGATGCAAAAAGGCAAACAACAAATGAATGAAGAATATAAATGGGGTATGCAATATTTAATGTATATCCATGGGTTCATGGAATCGGCAACCCAAGAATATGCCAATTATACGACTTACGACCATCTGGCTGCAGAATATGCCGAACCTAAATCAACCTATGAAGGAGGCATTAAGTATTATTTTCAGACGATCACAGACCTACAAATCATTGCGGAAAAAGAAATGGATTCTTGGGAAACCATTAAGCGACAATCTAACACTTGGATGCCGGATGCGGCGGCCACCAAGAAATGGATTGAGAATGATGTCATTCCTTCTTTGGTTAGAGAAGCCGAAAGGCGGGGTTGGAAAAAACCTTAATTGATTACATATTTTCCTTGATCCATAAAAAGGGCAGCCAAGCTGCCCTTTTTGTCCGCTGTGATCACCAGGAAATCCTGCCACTGCCCTGAATCCTGGCGCTGTCACGCCCGGTAACAACATTGGCAATCAACCCCTTAACCCCGGCAATCAACTAGCCAACCCGAATAACTCCTTAACCCCTAGCACCCAAGCCAATCTTGCCAACCCCCAAAGTACGGTAACCCCTGGCCAACAGGCCGCTACACCCACCCCCTCACAAACCCCTTCTCTTTTAAATAGTGTCAGTAAAACATCTATTCTTTATAATAATTGGCATTATGAACCCCATACTTGGAATCCTCATTTTAATGACCAGTATTTCAAAGCACATACCTTGCGTCACCTGCAAACCCGCGAAAAATTAATTATCAGTTGGCCTGATCCTACGGATAAGAATACCTCGGTTTATCGTTCCAGTTACTATGATGAAGCGACATTAACGCAAGTTACGCGGCAAATTATGAGCGATCATAGAGCAGAAATTGACGCTTGGCTGAAGAATTCTAATGTTGATACAATTATTAAAAAACCTGGGATAAGAATCGAAGGTGATCAATTAACCATATATTCTGTTAATCCCCTGCAGAAACCTATTGGGTTTGGGGTTAAAAGGGGCGAGACAGTTATAGAAGATTTAACAGATGCACAATTAATTTTAAGAAAAGATGATCAAGGCAATTTCTTTGTCCAAAGCAGCTATGCAACCCGCCCTGATATCAGCAGTATTCGTAAAGAACTTAATAAAAAGAAATAGACTTATTGGCAATTTTATGTTAATTCGTACTTTATACGTTCTAGGAGAAATAAAATGATCAACGATACCCAAACTATCCCTAACGAGATTGAAACCTTTGAAGAATTTGAAAAATATTTTCCAGCTGCTTATTCTTTTTTAGAAGATTATTATTGTGAAGCTTTTAATAATTCAGAAAATAAGGGAAAATATAAAACTGCCACTCAAATTGTTCAGGATTACGCTAATGAAAATAAGTCAAAAATTAAAATCTCCAAAAGAATTTTCTGAGATTTTAAAAGATTTGCAGAAAATAAGAAGTATGAAATTTGTACCTACTGGATTTCTTATGGGATTAAGTAATCGTTGGCTTGAAACAGAGGATGATGCAAAAGAATGGCTGGATGAAATAATTAATCAAATGGAAAAAGAAATAAATCAAAGGGGCTGGAAGAATACTGCTGAGAATTAAAAGTTCTGCTTGTTAATCCGTTTAACGAAAGGGCAGCTTTGCTGCCCTTTGTTGTCCAGTCCGATCCCTAGGGTTAAGGCAAAAACCGCAGGTGGACGCATCTTGTACCAAGCGGCGGCCCCCACCACCGGCGGTGGCCGTCCTCATCTTAGCCGATGACTTTTTTTGATTACGCCGCAGAAACCGACGATAATAAGGGTTGCTGGCGCACCAGACGGCTATAATCATCCATCATCATGCGGGTTAGGTTGCCCACCTGGAATTGATGGGTAGTTGGTTCCATCACCAATTCCGCAACGGGCGTGATTTCTGCAGCCGTTCCTGTCAGGAACATTTCCTGGGCTTTGCCAATTTCACGGGGATGGATAGCACGTTCAACCACTTTAATCCCACGCTTCCTGGCCAAATCCATCACAGTTTTGCGCGTAATGCCATCCAAAAAACAATCAGGAGTGGGGGTATGCAATTCGCCATTAAAATTGAAAAAGACATTGGCGCCCGTGGCTTCCGCCACCAACCCCCGGTAATCCAGCATTAAAGCGTCGGCAAAGCCTTGCGCCTCAGCTGCTTCTTTGCTGTGGGTGCAAATCATGTAAAGGCCAGCAGCCTTGCTGGCGGTGGGTGCTGTATCCGGCGCCGGTCGGCGCCAAGCAGCCAGAGTTAAGCGTACGCCCTTGGCCTTGGTTTCCGGGGTAAAATAGGACGCCCATACCCACACCGCAATGGCCAAATGCACGGTTGATTGCGGCGCCGAAACCCCCAGCATTTCACTGCCCCTCCAAGCAATTGGGCGCACATAACAATCCTTGAGTTGCTGAGCAGCAACCACCTGTTTGGTGGCCGCATCAATCTGGGCCACACTGTAAGGGATCTTAAACCCTATAATTTCAGCGGAGCGGACCAATCGCTGGCTATGCTCCGTCAATTTGAACACGTGGCCGTTGTAGCAGCGCTCACCCTCAAATACACTGCTGGCATAATGCAACCCATGCGTTAAAACATGGATTTTGGCATCCCGCCAAGGAATCAACTTACCATCTAACCAAATGGATCCATCGCGGTCATCCATTGGAATTAATTTCATGACTACTCCCCTTCCTATAAAATCCCTACCGGTCTTTATCAATTGTCTGATATCCAGGATTCTGTGTGCTATTTTACCAAAAAACTTCCGTATTATCTTCCAACACCCCCTGTTCTGCAAGATTAATTTTATCACGTCCTCAACCGTTTTGAGGTAATTTTCAGCTGATCTATCTGCCGCATCTAATCAAATATAACCGCCCTTTATAATTACCCTGGTTCATTCGCCCAAATGTTGGATTAAGACAGAAAAAATTTGTTCGCCTTGTTTTATCAAAGCTAATCTACGCCTGAAGCATTAACAAAAGTTTACTATTGCCGAATAAATTTGTATGATTGCAAACGGGAGGGGTTAGGAATGGTTGCAGCCCTTTTGTTACCCTCATATCCCACCTATCAAAAAGGCTTATGGCATGGACAACAGCTTTGCATCTTTAGGTGATACCACACCCCCTCATGTGTTGGTGGTGGATGATGACACCCGCCTACGCCAATTGCTCGAAGAATATCTGACCAGCCAGGGATTTATCGTTTCAGTGGCTGAGAATGCCCACATTGCCCGCCTGAAATTACAAACCTTGCAGTTTGATGCCATGGTACTGGATTGGATGATGCCTGGGGATGATGGCTTATCCTTACTGCAATCCATCCGTCCCACACATTCTTTACCTGTTTTGATGCTGACAGCGCTTGATGATACCGAAAACCGCATCACGGGACTTGCCAAAGGCGCTGATGATTATCTAGGTAAACCTTTTGACCCGCGCGAACTGGTATTGCGGTTGCGGAAATTATTGCAACGCCAGCCAGCGCCGACCCCGCCCAACATCCCCGCTCTGATGCGTTTTGGACGTTTTACCTTTGACCGGGAGCGGCGGTTGCTGACGGATGGGGATAACCCCGTTAAATTAACCACGGCTGAGACTGATTTATTATCGGTGTTAACCAGTCGCAGCGGCCAGCCCATGCAACGGGAGGAGATCGTTGCCCTGCTGGTTGATCAACATCTGACCCCACGCACCATTGATGTCCAAATTAACCGCTTACGCCGCAAGCTGGAACCCGATCCAGCCGCACCACGCTATTTGCAGACCGTGCGCAACCGCGGTTATGTATTGATCGGGGATTAAAACGATGGCTACCTCATTTTTTCGAACTACCCTGCGGAAAATGCAAAGGTACAAACCTGTCATCAGCCGCTTTTTACCTGGCCTTTTTCCGAAAACATTGCTTGGCCGCTCCCTTCTCATTATCATCACCCCGCTGATTTTCCTGCAGGTGACGTCCACTTGGTTTTTCTATGAAACCCATTGGGATACCTTAACTAAGCGCCTAACCTCCAGCGTAGCTGGCGATATCGGCTTAGTGCTTTACCTGATGGATCAATTGCCCACAAGCCAGCTGCCAGAAATTTTTGAGGCGACACATAGCTATACTGACATTACTTTTATTTGGCAACCCGGTCAAAGCCTGCCGATATCACCGCTCTTCATCCGCGATAACCCGGTTGACCGGCAATTGCGGCAATATTTGCAAGACATTACTGAACAGCCTTTTTTGATTGACAGCCGCTCGCTTGAAAAAGCGGTGGAAATTCGCTTGCTTTTGGAAAAGCCCACGGGGGTTTTACAGGTTTTTGTGCCCAGGCGCCGTTTATTCAGCTCCACCACCTATGTTTTTATTTTGTGGATGGTAGGCAGTTCCATGGTTTTATTTATGGTCGCCACTATCTTCATGGGCAATCAAACTAAACCCGTTAAAAAACTGGCCCAAGTGGCCGAAGAATTTGGCAAAGGCCGCGACGTGGTAGATTTCAAGCCAGAAGGCGCCAGTGAAGTCCAGCAAGTTGGCATTGCTTTCCGCCGCATGCGCGAACGGATCCAACGGCAAATCAGCCAACGCACCGATATGCTAGCGGGAGTTTCCCATGACCTGCGCACCCCCCTCACCCGTATGCGTTTGCAACTGGCCTTGATGGCAGGAAGCCCACAGATTACTGCCTTACTGCAAGATATGGATGAAATGTCGCGCATGATTGACGGTTATTTGGCCTTTGCCCGCGGCGAAGGCACGGAAGTGCCTCGCCTGATCAATTTCAGCCGCTTGATTGAAAGCGTGGCGGCGAACGCCCGCCGCCAGCAGGCCTCGCTCCTTGCCGATATCGCGGACAATCTGGTTTTACCCTTGCGGCCAGATGCCCTCAGGCGCTGCCTCACCAATTTGCTGGAAAACGCCCAGCGTTACGGCAACCATATTTGGCTGCAAGCCTATCAACACCGGCAGATGATCCATGTGATCATTGATGATGATGGGCCGGGTATTCCCCAAGACCAGCGGCAAAATGTGTTCAAACCTTTTTTCCGCCTACAGCAAACAGGTTCCGCGGGTGAACCATCCCATATGGGCCTGGGCCTAACGATTGCTCGCGATATTATCCGCAACCATGGCGGCCAACTGGAACTGCATGACTCACCCCATAACGGTTTGCGTATCCACATCCGCCTGCCCATATAAACCCCTGAGCCGTATAAGCAGATCCCTCCCTTTATTTTGATCTGATCAGCGGCTTAAGCAGGCGTTTAACCAAGAAACCGGGGTTTGAAAAACATGCCGTATCTTGCGTGATGGATGATAAAGGGTTATGGTGGGATCATCAAGAAACAAACGAAGCAATATAACAGGTTTTTTATAATCCCCTATCATTGATATTACAAGACAGGGAATTTCCCTGGGGGTTCTTGCAGCTGTTAACAAGAACATATAATGAACATATGTTGATTTCAATGGCAGTCCTATTCAAGTATTTTTAACCGGAGTGGAGGTAAGGATGGGTGAGTTTAAGGAACGTACAAAATACCGGGATCAGGATGATCCGGCAAGTAAAGGCTGGGGGGAGGATAAGGCATCACCCTTTAACCCGAACGGCATCAGCCTTAGCCTCAATAGCGGGTGGGGGCAGGCGGCGGGGTGGGGTAATACCGGCTTTGATGGGGGGATGGATGAGGGGGACATGGATGATTTCACGCTGCATTCGCCCTTGCCCGCCTTAACCCCAAGCCTGCCGCAACCTTTATCAACACCCATAGTTTGATGCTGGATAGCCTGATGCAGGGCAAGAAACTGACGGGTACCAAATATCTGCCCGGCCAGGTGCTGGAGGATGCAGATCTCCTCACCCACAGCTTGGCCTTGCAGAAACAAGCTGATGAGGCCGCAGGGGTTAACCAATCAGCCGCCAGCAATTTAAAGCCATTGCTGCAAAAACATCAAACCCTTGCCTCCTCGGCCACCCTGCCCCAGCAGCAAGCCTGGCATCTGCATAAGGGATTGCAACTGTTGCAAGACGCACGGGATGACGGTATTGTCCCAGGGGAGGATGCCGAACGGTTGGGGGATGACTTTAAAAGTTCCTTAGCTCAAGACCAGGCTAACCTGTTATTGGCTACCGCCCCCCATGCCATCGCCCAAGCTTTGCATACCAATCCCTTGCTGGTGGGCTTAAACCCACAAGACCGCCAACGGCTTGAGCAACGGGCCGAGCGCCGCTTACACTCTTTACCGCTCGATCACCAACATCAACAGCAACAAGCCTTGTTGCATCAGACCGGCAACCGCCTCAAGAACTGGTTCAACCGCTCTTATGATTATCTGGGCAAGGCCGGGCAATTATCCCCCTCTGAGCTGGCTGATCTGGAATTGACCCAGGCCTTACCCCAACACACCCTTAATCTCCTCTCACAACTAAGCGCCCATGCGGTTAAGCAAAGCGCCAAACACCAAGCTTATTTGAACCGTATCCAGCAGGGGTTTAAGGATCAACCCCTTGATCCCCACAACCCCGATGATCTGCAAGCCGCGGATTACCATTTCCTTCTTAATCATGGCAAAGACAGCGATCAACAATTAGCAGGCGCCTTACCTGATCTCTTCCGCTTAACCAAGATTATCCCCAAATCCGCCAAGCCTGCCCTCAACCGCCTGATCCACGGCCATGATGGCTTGAAGTTCAGCCAACGCTTAGCAGAAGCCTGGCAAACCAACCCATCCTTAGCTGCCCAATTGCCGGATGAGGTCTTGGCCCATAATTTTGCAGCCTCCACCCTCTTGCCCGATTGGCAATTAGGCGGGGCCGCCGATCCCCACAACCGCCTTTATAACCTCCTCACTTCCCCAACCTTGCCGCCGGTGCCCACCAGCCAAGACCCCACCATCTTGGGGCAGCAAACCGCCCAGCGGATCATCGCCCTGCGGCAAATCCAAGCTGACCTCCAAACCTTGGAATACCAGGCCGCCCATCATCCCGATCAGATG
>JADKIX010000006.1 GCA_016722635.1 Rhodospirillaceae bacterium
ATGACAAGCTCTGAACGATAACCTCTTTTCCCATCATCACCGCGAAATGCCATCATGATCAAGTTTGGCTCATCAAAAAAATCCATATAATAAAAGCACCTTCTGCAAGGGTTGAGAAGATGACGAATAAACTCTCTGTCACTACGAGAGTCCAGTGAGTCATACAGCAAATCGGTCAGAAAGCTCGCCTTGCTATTGCGTAATATAAAGTATGGCGCAAGAGAAGAAACAGGTCCCATGTTAGTTTCGTTCGGTGCAAATCGTGGCCCCTCAAAAAACCGTAGCATCATTGTTGGACTATGAGCAGAGGTTTGCGATCCGACAACAAAGCACAAGTCTGAAAAAGATTTTTTAAAAGAAAAATGACGCACGCCCTTGGGAACGTACGTAGAAAATGCACATTGCTTGTCAATCAAATCTTTGAGATCATTCCTGGTAAAACTACCGTGCTGTTGTATGTGGCTTGCCGCTTGAAGATCCCATACAAAAACATGCCCACTTTGATAAGCCAACCCAATAGTGCGACTATCAGAAGAAAAATCGACACTTGGTAAGCCCAAAAATCACTCTTAAAAAGTATACAATTTCATACGCCTTGGTCTTATCATTATACTGACAAAGCACCGTAGAGACGTCATCATCAAAAGAACCGAAAAGACAGACTAAATAGCGTCCATCTGGAGAGAATTTAAGTTTCTCAGCACGACAATTCCTGGACGGCATCGTTATTTCATACGGACATCGAGTTCCCGTTTCTGCGTCAAAAAAGAGCACTTGACCAGTATCAGTTCCCATGGCAAAAATCGTATTATTATCTGGCGAGGCTGAAAGCGCAGCACACCAGATAGCCTCATCTTCATCGCCCTGCAGATTAAGCTTCACCCACGACATTTCAACCGAAAACGAATGCAACGATGTATGTAATGCAAAACCGGTCAACATCAACATACACACGATTATTTTTTGTATCGACATGTTGTTTTTTCTCTCGTTTTTTTATTCGTTAACGCGCACTCCCCAATCGCCGGGCACATACCACGCACCAGAGGCACTATCACGCACGATAGTACCGACGTTATAATTTTTATCAAGATCAACATTAAGCGCTGCGGTAATTGAATTATCATTTGAAACGCTGTCTTGCGTTGTTGTGGTTGAAATTGAGGTAACGCGCACAAAATCATTTGAAGTCTGATCTTTTGGATTGGTGTTAAAAAGAAGCGCACCATCAGTTGCAAAACTACTACGATACTGATCATATTGCACCAGCGGGCCTGCAACTTGTTGAGTCGCATCAGCACCGCGTTTGTCGATAATCTGAATGTTAATAGTCCCTACAGAATCTTCGATTACCGCAAAACGATACACCTGCGTAACAATATCTCGCGACGGCACAATATCATTTGCTTCGTTTTCAGCAACTTCAAGGGGATCTAAAACACGCTGTCCACGCATAAGCGCGTACAGATTTCCCGGCAGCTGCGGCACACCGTTGCGATTACCCGACAAATAATCAAGTTGCAACGTTTCATTACCACCACCAGAAACAGCACGCAACTCGGTAAGCGACCCGCCAAGAGTATTTACCGACCCTAAAGGCCCTGCGGCGTTGCAACAAAACAACATCATTGTTATTACTATCACGCGCTACCACCAAGTCGTTGCCGCTTTCAACAGCAAGACTTCCATTGGCAGCACCATTAAGCGCGCGACGATACAATTTTTATTAGTAAGCACATACAGCGCACCGTTGCGCACCCTGCGAGCGCCAGTAGCGTCAACATAAATCTGGTCAGGCAAGGCTCTATTTTTATCACGGGTCTTTGATATCGGTCAGATTACTGTTTGACCACGTAATTTCAGAAACATCCAGCAATCCTTTCTTTTCATTTGCAGCATCGGTGGCCGTTCCTTTTACCACACCACCAAAACCACCCACAAACATAAGCGACTGGCCAGTCGCAGGATTACCGTTTGGTTGTGTTGTATCAGTACTCAACCGATTAAATTGCTGCGTTATGGCAACACAACGCAAGGGCGCAATCGCCGTCAGCAAAGGATCAGTTTCCACATAAATCGTACCAGCAAAGTTAGCTGTTGGTACAAACTCCCAGCCAAAACCGCACCTGTTCAATAAGTGCAAGTTGACGCGAACCCACCGCCACCATCATTGAAAAACGACCACGATAAAAACTTGGTGTGTTTTCATCAAAATTTAAAACTTGATGCACGCCGCCCGTATTTGCAGAAAACAATGCACTCAATTGCGTACTCAATAAACCATCTTGTGTGCCGCCATGAAGCGAAGCATCACCCAGGCCCCACGTGGTAATTTGACCAGCATTGGGAATCATTTGCTTGAGTGGATCAGCGTCGTTTTGTGTGCCCAAAAAATAAAAATTTCCGGTTGTTGTATCAAGCCCCGCGCCATATGCTTTTTTTGCACCGAACCATAACGCGCCCTGCTGGCGTCCAATCAACAATAAAACCTTGTTCATTTAAAATAGCCGTTGATTTGAATATGCCGACGTTACCATTATCAAAACCGGCTAGCGCCATAAACACCGAATCACCCTGCACAAAAATATCTTGGATATCAGCACCGGATAAAGGATCGCTACCACCAACCGCAACAGCAGAATGCGATTTGAGCGGCATTTCACTGATGCTTGTCGGTACATTGTACGGATAAGCAGTTACGCCCTGCGTCGTCACTTTGCAACGGAACCTTTAGAGGCTGGCTCTTCATTTACCATCTCACCAATCAATGGAATAGCATACACACGATCTTCAAGCCCCCCACCAAACAACACCCCACCAACCGCAACAGGCGATTGACTGGTAACGCCATTAAAAATTAGGTACGGCCTACCAGTACTTGTTTGCATAGTTTTAAGAATCGGCGCAGAAAGCGTAATGTCAGCATCGCCACTATTTTGTGCTGTACGCACACCACGACTTGATTTACGATTGGCTGTACCATCAAAATAAAATCAAACGGCACTTCAATCGTATTAACCCTTTCGCTTGCTATCGCAGCATTAGAAGCCGATTGTACCGCAATAATTTGGTTCATTACCTCAACATTTACCGCATCGCGGACAGACGCAGCACTGCCACCACCATTTGCTGCTTTTTGAGCTGCCACTAGCACCGCCGTTAACGAAGTATACGTTTGTAAAAATTTATTAGCCTTCAACGTTGCGTACGTCACTGGCACGCCATCCATATTTAGTAGCGGCCCACCATCAACATTGTTTACTAGAAATGCGCCAAAAGGAACCGGCGTTACGGCATTTACTACGCTTGCAGCGTTGGCACCTGATTGCCCCGCAACAGCACTTTGCCTTATCCATCTGCTCCATAACATTATACACCGCCACATCATAATCATGGCCAATGTTTTGATCGTCATAAAAATGAGCTTTGTTGGGTTGTAAATAAATGGACTCAGCAAAAACGTATTGCCTTTGCCAATATTGGCGGTCGTATCAACAAAGCCCATGATAATATCCATAACGTGCATTGAGTTGCTGAAACGATGAAACGGTTGCCGCCTCCTGCTTTTCTGAAACTTCTTTGAGTATGGCAACGCCACGATTAACACCAGCAGCAGCACCAAAGCTACTTGCTGTTGAATCTGGCACGGCAACAAAAACAAAATCATTGCCGCCAGCAACATTTGCCAATGCCGTTGTCACATCTTGATTTGCCGCATCTTTGATAAGCGCATTCTCTTTCGTACTCAACATTTTAGTACCAGCAGCCACATCAGTAACAACAAAAAAATTGGTTACTGGTTGGTGACGCATTTGTAGCTGGTGTTTCGGGCACCACAATGGGATACGAATTTTTATACAAGCCAAGATGCTTAACTTTTTTTGTTAGCAACTGATTATCTTGATTCGCTACACCATTTAACGTCACTTTGGCAGGCGTCAATGATTGAACTACCGCAACTTGCTCGGTTTCATTATTATTTTCTAATACTAACCGCGCAAGCGTAAAATTCGTTTCATTGGGCATTATGGCAGGATTGGTGGTCGTTAACTCGGTAGCAGAACCAAGAAAAAGCATCGGCTGGTCATCAACTACCGCATAAGCCGTTTTATCAAAATAAACGCTTGGAACGTTTGAAACAACTGGCACACTTTTTATAATCGCACCAACAAAGGGGTAAATGCCAAGAACTACTAAAAATATCTTTTTCATTATGCTCATCCTTATTCATTCACGCGCACACCAAACTCGCCTGGCACATACACCGCACCCGAAGCCGTATCTTGTACCAACCGCGCTTGCTGCAATGGCAAGCTTAAGCTGAGATCAAAGTCAATTTCTTCAAATTTATGAGTGATTGGATTTTTTATGAAAGAGCTTGATGCTGGTCGTACGGGTACTGCATTCACAAAATTATCACCGCCAAAATGTTTGGTTCGCGCATAATAATCGAGCAGCCCCATAAACTCTGCGTCGCTGATTGGTTCATCAAATGAGCCGACTTTAAAGAAATAATCGGTCGGCGTATTGTTCGCATCAACGTACGGTTCTGCAATTGACGTGATATCGCCAGCACTCACATTAAAACGATACCGCGCTAAAAACTCTTGATTTTGATCAAGTGCAAAAGTATACAAATTTCCTTCTGCGGTAAAAACAGCTACTTTTTTTGACTGATCTGGTTGATTAACATCTTGCACTAAACGATTGCCACGCGATGATGAATAAAACTCAAACATGAGTGTTGGCCCAAGGTCTTTTTTCTGCTGCCAAAAAATATTCGTAACATCAGCCTGTTTTGGATATGTTTTTGATAATCATCGGTCAATGTAGCCGAATCGTTTACATTATAACCTGGTTGTTGCAAGCAACAACGTTGGCGGTAGCTGTAAGATCAACAGGGCTCATTGATGAACCTTGCACGTCTCGCTGCAAAACCATAACATCAAAAAATTCATCCAGTTCAGGATCAAAAATATTTGCTAGTCCATCGATCGATTTGGCAACGCTTGCAACTTCAACCAGATACTTATCTTTAATATTCGCCTGCGTCCTTGTTGCTGTATCTTGTTCGGAAATGCTGTTTCCGCTACCTTTTCTAACTGATTCATATCGAGACGGTATAACGTATCACGCGTTAAAATGTATAAAAATTATGTTGATCAGAAATAATGCGCCGCACATCTTTAAAAATATTTTCTGTCGTTCCATCGTCCGCCAACTTCATTAAACGTAGAAACCGCCAGTTTTTGCCACGTGGAAAGCTCGCACTAGCAGCACTACTCGAAAACTTATTCAAGCCCTTATTAATACGTGTGTCCCAGCCTTTACCATTAAACCCTTGTACAAAAACAGCAACACCAAACTCCCCACCCACAAATAACCGACCACTGTTTGGCGACGCATCATCAAGCGGCATGCGTGCAATTTCAGCACACGTTATGGCGCCAAGCTGCCCAAGAGCCAACCCTGCACCATCAGCATCATTGGCACTAAAATTCGTACTGAAACATCGCTGGTTGAGCTACTAATAAAAAGGACCAGTTGGCGCAAAAACGTTATTAGCAAAAATACCACTTTCGATTAACGCAACGCGGCCTTGACCAGTCGCCACCATCATACCAAACTGTTCATAGCGTTGGCTTTGGTTTGGCGCCACAGCTTGTAGATTACGCTCTTTAAACCCGTAAGTATCTGGTGAAAAATCAAACAAACCAAAGAGCCCACCGGCATTGGCAAACACGGTATCAAGAACCGAAGACAGCGGCGCATTCATTGTTTGCGTATCGCTATGCAACACATTGTCACCCTTGCCCCACTCAGTCACACGCACCGTATTTATTTTTTGACTCGAATCTTCTGTTACAAACCAAAAGTTACTGGTCTCATCATCAAAATCAAAACCATACACTTTTTCTGGGCGCCCCATAACGCGCTGCCACGGGGTCCAAGCACGAATAGCGCCTTTTTCATTAAACAATGCTTTACTTGCAAAAATACCGGCTTCACCCACATGCTCAGCATCACGCTCACCCGCTACTGAAACATAATCGCTATCACCATGAACCTGCATATCAGTAATTGTTAAAGTCGTATCAAATGAAAGTAATTGTGGGTCGGCTCCAACAATCGTTTGTACCTGAGAACTGACAGGCATATTGTGTACCAACTGCAAGAAATCATCTCTAAACGTACTCTCATACACTTGATGCAAAGCCCAGCCAGCACCAGCTTGAATTGCCGCAGCTGCACCAGTTTCTTTATTATTAGCCACCATACCACGAACAGCTTTTTTAGCCGCTTTTTGAAGATCGCTTTTAACCGAAACTTCAGAAATTCTATTTTGAAGAATAGCCGTGGCAATACCAGATGGACTCCCTAAAAATGCTTGCGCCGCAGCAACGGTAACAGGATTTTGTGTTCCAGATATTTTTACGCGTGCTTCAACAGCAAGAGCAGCTGTCCTACGATCACTATATTTATAAATTTCTTCCAAAATTGTTGATGCAAGTGCGTTAGCAGTCAATGGTGGATTTTGGTTAACGATATCCTTTACCGCCATTTTTGCTGTTGCTGTTAAAGGATTTGCCAAGCCATCAACTTCTTTGATCGCATCTTGAATATTCGTACGAACAGGCTTCAAAAATGGCGCAAAATCAAGAACACTCGCAGCACCATTTGAATCAAAAACCAACAAATCCGGCATCATTGCCTTCATCGACCAATGGCATAGCATAAATCTGCGTATTTACATTGCGCGGATTATTGGTACGCGAACCAACGCCACCATTCACAATCAAATAACTTTTGCCAGTACTGGTATGCATCGTTCGCACGGCTCGTGCACTAGCAAAAAGATCGACGGGTGTGGTTGTGTTGTTATTGTTAGTATTATTTTCATAAAAACCAAGAATGTATTTATTGTAATTTCCTGCATCTTTTTCTACAAAGCTCGCTGCATCTGGATTACGTACATCAGCAAAAAGATATGAGCTTGGATTTTTAAGAACGGGATAAAGCGTAATTTTTTGGTTAGCATCAACTTTACCAACCAACACTGAACACACACCCCCAGATTTATTAGTTACGGCACCAACATTGTGCCCACGCGTCACATCAGACAAACCAATAAATAAGCGTTGCAGCGGCTCATCCCAGACCATATCAACGTCAGACCCAATGATTGCACGCGTGATGGGTTCTGGATCTCCCGGCGCATAAAACGCAATTGTTTCTGCAGGATTTGTACGATATAACCCGTCGCTTTCCGCATCAACACGTAACTTATGCGCTTTATTATTCGCAGGAATCCCATCATCACTTACCACCGTCAATGCATCAACCGCGTTACCAGCATTACCACGCGAACGCTTGAGCACCGCAACTCCACGATTAACGCCATCAATCACGTCAACTTCAGTTGCACCATCGTAAACAAGTTGCGGAACTGGCATAGCAACACTCGTATCGGTAACAGTATCAGACGCCCAGTTTTTTAATGAGCCACTTGGTGCCAAAATTATCATCTCAGTCGCTTGGTCTTTAAACGTTACCGGCACAATAGACCCATCGAAACAGCAGCAAAATTAATGCTTGATCAAAATCTTCGGGCTGCGATGCCGTCATGGAAACAATTTGTTGATTAATTGAAACCCCAGCAGCATCTCTAATAAAATCTTTATCAGAACCATCTGAAGCACTGTTCGTAATCAAACGAGCGCCATCATCAGTTGGTAATAAATAAACAGAAGCACCCTTTTGATTTTTGGCAACTGTCAACGCGTCAAGCCCCGCCATTGGATCAAATAGCGCTGGCCCACCAAGTGGCACCACCACCAATTTTTTTTCACTGCCCGCCAATGCGAGATGAGCCGTCCCCGTATCTTTTAACGGATCGGCAGAAATATCATAACTAACACCGTTGAAAGTAAAACTTCCTTGTGTTGTTGGCACCATTGGTGTTGTTTGCACAATTTTTTGACCCAAAGTTTCTGGCACGGTTGACGTACCCAACGATGCACGCACCAGTGTGTTACTGGCTCC
>JADKIX010000007.1 GCA_016722635.1 Rhodospirillaceae bacterium
CGCGCGGCGCTGGACCTGATGCTGCGCGTGTGGCCCGGGTCGCTGGATGTCCGCAGGTTCGTCGACGACACCGGCAACGATGCTGCCGCCGTCATCGACGTGGCCACCGGCGAGACGATCGCCACCTGCGACAACGAGGATCGCGACGACCACGCCACGCCGGTCGAGGATGCACGCGCCATCGTCGCCCTCCGCAACGCCGCCCCCGCGATCGCCGCGCTGGCCGACGAGTGCGAGCGGTTGGCTGACCTGTTCGACCGCATCGACACCGCGTTCGATCAGCTCCGGCCGGCCATGGCCGATCCGTTCGTCGCGTTCGTCTGCGCCACGATGCACGCCGCCAAGGATCCCGCCGCGCCCGCTCCCGCGCTGCTCTCCGACGTGCCGATGGGAGGTGACGCGTGACCCGCCCGCCACGCCCCGATCCTACCCGCTGGCCGTCGCCCTGCTCGGGGTGCGGCCTGCACGTCGAGACGCGTCCCTACGGCGTGGGCGGTGCGCTGGTCTGCTTCCCGTGCGGCACAGGAACGCCCGAGGCCGAGGCGACCGCACAGGCGGCGCTTGGCGCGGCGCTCGCTGGCCCGGGACCGCGCGTACTGACCGACCTCGGGCCGCAACTGATGCCGAGCAATCTGACCAAGCCGGGGAGAAACTGACCATGCTGACCGACGACGAACGCAAGACGCTGACCGAGGCCGCCAAACTGCTGGCGCTCGACGGCATGCTCGACGCCGCGGCGGGACGCGCATCTGGTCGACGCCACCGCCTACCGCCCCGAGGTGCCGACGCCCCCCGGGGGGGGCGGGGCGGGGGGGGGGCCCCCGGGGGGCGCCCGGGGGGGGGCCGGGGCCCGGGGCCCGCGGTGGCCCCCGCGGGGCGCTGCGCGGGCGGACCGAGGAGGAGGGGGGGCCCCCCGCCCCCGCGGCCCCGGCCGCGCCGCGCCGGGGCCGGGGGGCGGGGGGGGGGCCCCCCGCCGCCGGCGGCCACGCGTCGCGGTCCATGGTCGAGCGCGATGGTGGGGGGGGGGGGGGGGGGGGGGGGGGGGGGCCGCCCCGGGGGGGGGGGGGGGGGGGGGGGGGGGGGGCCCCGCTGCCGGAATGGCCATCTCCGCCCGCCCGACCACGGGCACGGTCGGGGAGCTGCTGGCGACGGCGCCGGTGGGGGCGATCGTGGAGTACCTCGACGCAGACGGAGACATCTGGCACCAAGTCGAGTTCAACGCCACGATGACGGCGCACCGCCGCCGAATCGATGCGTGGGGCGGATGGAAGCTGCGCGACATGCCGATGCGCGAGCTGCGCCAGCGCGCCCGCCTCGTCCCCGCCGACCAGGCCGACCTCGACCCATCCACCCGCGGCCCGATCGGGGAGGGGTGACCGTGGGCGCCCATCCCGCCGAACCCCGACCGCAGCGCCGTGACCACGGCGATCGCCGAGCTGATCGGCTGCTCCTACCTCGACGTCGTGCCGACGCCCGCCGAGAACGATCGCCTGCGCGAGGTCGCCGCCAACGCCCGCGCCGCGATGGATCGGCTCGTCGTCGATGCGAATCAGTGGCGCAAGGTCAAGCCGCTGATCGCGGCGCTGCGGTCCCTGCTCGCCGCCACGGAGTCGACGCAATGACCGCCGACCGATGCCCGACGTGTGACCGCGAGATCGCCAGCGCCGACAGCATCGGCGAGGGCAAGTGCGAGGTACAGGTCAGCTTCGACTCGAAGCAACGACGCGCCGGAGGATGGAACATCCAGGCCAACCGCGACTGCGCCGCCCACGCTGCGGCCCGGCTCGAGCGTGACCGCGCTGACGCCGCCCGGTGGCGCAAGGTCGCGCCGCTGATCGCCAACCTGCACCGCGCCGCGCTCATCGGCGCGAGCCACACCGAGCTGATCGCGGCGGTCGCCGAAGTCACCGCCGCCACCCAGGAGCCCACGCCATGACCCGCGACCCCGCCCGCATCGATCCGATCCTCGCCGACCTACGCCGCTACTGGCACGCCGCGCCCGACCTGCGCCTCGGACAGATGGTGATGGGCCTGCTGGACCTGTCCGGCGCTCCGCGCTACGGCGAGTTCCACGCCGAGGACGACAAGGTCGCCGCGTACCTCGCCGCATGGGCCGCCGCCAACCCCGCCGCCCGACCACCGCGACACCCTGCCGCCCGAGATCGAGGCGGCGATCGCCGCCGCAGCGTGGACCGTCGCCGAACTGGACCGACGCGCCGACGTCATGGCCCAGCCCGAGATCGCTGACCTCCGCACCGCCATCACCTCGGCCCTCGCCGCAGCCCGCGAGGCCGGGCGGCGGGAGGCGCTGGAGGGGGCGGCGGGGGTTGAGGAGGCGATCGCTGACTACACCGAGGCGGCGATCATGGCTCGCCCGCACGCGAGCGGACATGTCCTGACCGCCGCCGGCGATGACCTCCGCGCCGCCATCGCCGCCGACAAGGCGGCCCTCGACGCCACGTGGCGCGCGCACGACCTCGAGCGCGACGCCGAGGTCGCGCAGGCACAGGCCGCCACCCACGAGGCGTGCGCCGCGTTGCAGGCGATCTGTGCCGCGCTGCACGTCACGCCGCCGACGGGCAGCACCTACTGCGCCGAGGCCGTGGCGATGGTCCTCGCCGCCCTGACCGGCGCCGACGCCCCGAATCCTACGCAGTGCGGCGCCGTCGACATGCTCCGCGGCACCATCTGCCCCACCTGCGGCGCGCGCAAGGAGTTCGCGCCGGGGGCGCCTACCGGCGAGATCCGACGGCAGATGGACGCCGCCGCGGTCGAGATGTGCGCCGACTGCGCCGCCCTGACCGGCGCGGGAGGTGGCCGGTGACGTTCGGCGATGCATGGCTCGGGATCGACGCCCCGCCCGCACCCCGGCGCCCGGTGGCGGGGTGGGTGGATCGACATCACGGATACGCCGAGCTTCCGTCGAGTGAGAAGGAGCGCCCGTTCGCATGGATCGTCGAGTGTTACGACGACCAGTGGCGATGGTCCGCCCTGTCGCTGATGGCGCGCAACCACGTCGCCCATGGCCTGAGCGAATCCAAGGACGCCGCCCAGCTCGCCGCCGAGGACGCCCTCCGCGCGGTGCTCGTCGACGCGGCGGCGGCGCTCGGGCTGCGGGTGGTGCCGTCGTGACACCCCACGCCCGCCACCTCCGCGAGATGCGCGCGAGCGTCGCCGAGCTGCGCGCACCGGCTGCCGGCCTGCCGATGGCGCTCGCGGCGCTGTCGATGCCAGTGACCACGATCGACGAGGCCCAGATCGCGCGCGCCCGCGAACTCGTCCGCGACCTGCACCTGCGGCGCGACATCCCCGACCCGACGCGGCGGCACCTCGCCGAGATGCGGCTGAGTATCGAGGAGGCCCGCCGTGGCTGACCCCGCCCCGAAGCCGCGCCGGGCGGGGGCGGAGCGGAGTGCGTGCAGACCCGGCCTCCCGGTCCGCCTCGGGTCGGTGACGATCGGGACCGACGACTACAGGAGGCGCGCCGCGTGACCGCCGATCGACTGACCGCCCACATCCGCGCCCGCGGCAACACCTGGACCCTGTACCGCGGCACGGGCTACCGCGACCGCTGCGCCTGCGGCTGGAGCGACACGCCCAAGATGTCGCGGTACGCCTGCCCTCGGTGCGGCGCGCGCGTCGCGACGGTGGCGCGTCGATGGGAGCGCGCCGCGTGACCCGTTTTGACACCGGATCGGGAAGGCTGGATAGAGGACAAGCCAGCGCCCGCGCATCGCTACGCAGCAGGGGCGGCGCCACGCCCGGCAGGTTCGGAGGTCAGCGCCTCCTATCGGCAGCCGGCAACGTCGCAGAGTGCCCAGCACGGACCGGGCGGCCACCGCTCCGTGCGCTCGATCCGGTGTCGACCTTTTCCTACGCCTCGCGCTGCCGCTGGTGGTCGCCGCCCCGGCCGGCGTGGGACCCCGAGTGCCCGGTCGGGGAGCCGGGGCCGCACAGGGAGGATGTGCGCGGAAAGCGTAGGCGCGGCGCGAGGT
>JADKIX010000008.1 GCA_016722635.1 Rhodospirillaceae bacterium
AAGAAAGAATGAGTTGAGGGATTGGGCGTGAATGCTTTGAATTGAGCGGGAGGCATCTCCTGTGCGAGGAGAAGCTAGCAAGATCTGCTCGAATAAGAGCATTTGTGATGCCTTTATACCCAAGAGTAATAGAATTACGGGATACGCTGCGATAAGCCGCGGGAAAGAATGGTCAGCGATCCGTGGATGTCCGAATGGGGAACCCAACCTTAGGGTTATCACACAAACTGAATACATAGGTTCCTGAAGAACCGGTGAACTTGAATGGATCCCAGTAACTGGAGAAAAGAAATCAACCGAGATCCCGGCAGAGTAGCGAGCGAAAGCGGAAGCCGTCAGCGGTTATAGGGTCAAGAACCGGAAATGTCTGGAAAGGCAAGGGAGAAAGGGCAAGAGCAGCCCTGCATGGGTAGAAAGCCAACACAATCTCATAAGTGGGGCGTAACACGGGAAATCCTGTTTGAACATGGGGGACCACCTCCGTTTCAGCACTTTAGCGGACTAGGATAGAGAAATAAAGTACCGAGGAAAGGTGAAAAGCAACCTGAGCGAGGGGAATAAATATCTTAAACCCAATGTTATGCTGCAGGACATCATGATCTTCTAGAAGGTAGTGGACTGCGTACCTTTGTATACTGGTCAGCGAGTTAGTCTCACGAGCGAGCTTTAAGCCGATAGGTGGAGGCGTAGCGAAAGCGAGTCTGAATTAGGCGAGTGTTCGTGGATTGGGACCTGAAACCGAAGGATCTAGCCATAGCTTCAGGTTGAAGGATGGTAACACCAGTCGGAGGACTGAACCCACGCCTGTTGAAAAACGTAGGGATGAGCCGTGGTTAGGGTGAAAGGCCAATCAAACTTGCTGATAGCTGGTTCTCCGCGAAAACTATTTAGGTAGTGCCTTTGAGGAATACCACCGGGGTAGAGCAATGAATGTACTAGGAGGCCCAGAGCTGCATTAATCCAACTAAACCCGAATACCCGGGAGAGAATTAAGAGAAAGACTTATGGAAGTTAACGGCCCAAGTCGTGAGTGGAAAGAACCCAGACCGCCATCTAAGGTCCCCAAATCATGCTAAAGTTGGAAAGGATGTGGGAAGGCCAAAACACCGGAGTTGCTTAGAAGCAGCCATCTTTTAAAGAAAGCGTAATAGCTCACTGGTCTAAAAAGTCGTCTTGCGGCGAAAATGTACCGGGGATCAAGTCATGCACCGAACGCTTTAGGTTTGTCTATGGAGCAAGCGGTAGCGGAGCGTTCTGTATGCCTGCGAAGGTGTCCTGTAAGGAATGCTGGAGGTATCGAAGTGAGAATGCGACACGAGTAGCGATAAAAAGAGGAGAAACATTTTCGCCGAAAGTCCAAGGGTTCCCGCCGTAAGGTTAATCTGCGCAGGGTGAGTCGGCCCTAAGGTGAGGCTGAAAGGCGTAGCCGATGGGAACCTGGTTAATATTCTGGACTGGAGAAGTGACGGATGCGTGGATTGTTCTCCTGATGGATTGGTGATGGGCTGTGAAGGAGTTCCAGGAAATGGCATCTCCATAAAGACCGTACCTAAACCGACCAAGGTGGGAAGGTAGAGTATACCAAGGCGCTTGAGAGAACGATGCTAGGAACTAGGCAAATTGCATCTGTAACTTGGAGAAGAGGGCCATGATAGGCAACCACATTAGGGTGGCACATAAGGGGGGTAGCGACTGTTTACTACAAAACACAGGGCTCTGCGAAGATCAAGGCGACGTATAAGGCCTGACGCCTGCCCGGTGCTGGAAGGTTAAGAGGAGGAGTGCAGGTCTGGAATTGAAGTCCCGGTAAACGGCGAGCCAGACTCGTAACGGTCCCTGGTAGCGAAATTCCTTGTCGGGTAAAGTTCTGACCCGCACGAATGGCGTAACTTGATTTCCCACTGTCTCCAGCATCAACTCAGCAAATCTGATTCTCAGTGAAGACTGCGAAGTTTACCGCAGTTAGACGGAAAGACCCCGTGCACCTTTACTGTAGCTATGAGCTGGGTTTAGAACGTCGTAAGACAGTTCGGTCCCTATCTGCCGTGGGTGTAGGAGATTTGAGAGGATCTGTCCTTCAGTACGGGGGAGGACCGGGATGGACGTACCTCTGGTGTACCGGTTGTCGCGCCAGCGGCATAGCCGGGTAAGCTAAGTACGGAAGGGATAACCGCTGAAAGCATCTAAGCGGGAAACCACCTAAATAAGTTCCCTTCGAAGGCCGTGAAGGGCCACCACGTTGATAGGCCGGAAGTGGAAGTGCCGCAAGGCATGAAGCTAACTGGTACTAATCGCCCCATTGGTTTATCGCATCTTGCGCCGATCCGTGCACAGATCAAACTCCCTGTTGGATCAAAGAAAACAGCTACACGGATACCCAACTTATCTGTTCTGCAATCTCACGCATGATGTGTTGACGAAACCTGGTGAATATAAGGAGATTTACTACCTGATCCCATCCCGAACTCGGCCGTAAAAACCTCCGCGCCCATGGTACCGTGTCTTAAGGCACGGGAGAGTCGGTCAGCCAGGTCCCGGTCAAGACATCATATCCTCCCTCACCTCCATATAATCCCCACAACACCCCAACACACATACCTCTAACGCAGTGGAGTGTTCGGTAGCTCGTCAGGCTCATAACCTGAAGGCCAGAGGTCCAAATCCTGCCCCGCAACCATCCATCCCTTTCAATTCATTAACTTGTTATTAATAAGTTGTTGGCTGCTACTCAGCAATCAAATTTATTTAAACCTAGAAATTAAATCATTTAATATAACTCTTGGCTCAAAAAAGAAACTATTGTTCAAATGTTGATAATTTTTTTAGGTGTAATATCCCCCTAATTCTTGGTTATATCAAGAAACTTTAGGTGCAAGTGTATTTCTACAAGTTACAATAAATAGAAAAATGTTAGAATTGCTGAGTAGGTAATGATATCACAAAATATTCTGACTATAAAGCTTTCATTTTCCGTTTCTATTAAGTCCGTTATATCTTAACAGAAAGTTATCTTACAAAAACGAAAGAGACGAGTGCGGGAATTACCAGGGGTGGGAAACTTGAACTGAAGGAGAGTCCTGAAAGCTGCGTGGTTAGAGAAGCCTCTTTGAAGAATTCAGCATTTCAGTTGAAGTTGATAGTATTATTGATAGCTGGCTTTATGTTGTTTCACCTAATGCTGAAGTTGTTATTATAACCTTACCTCTGCAAGACAGTAGGAAAATCGTTCTTCGACGGTCAGTCATGAGCATAAGGAAGTAAAACTTTTCAGTATACAAGTAGCTCCCGGTCTTTTATGCCTGATGGATATAAGCGGTCTATAGCTAATAGTTATAGAGCTATAAAATGTTAGAGAACTATAAAACAATATATGCTAATGTTGATGAAGTAGGGAGAAACACCCAAAATGAATCACTTCTTAATATTAAGTCAATTGATAAAAACTTTGAAAGCTCAAAACGATTGGTGAATTAAAGGTGATAATGTTTAACTATTAGGAATTTCCATCCTCTTGCAGCCATGGAGAAAGGGCCTCTTTTCTATAACCTTCATAACTCACTAGGCTTCTTCAGAGATATGAGAATTTAAACAATCCATGGTTTAGATTACGCTAATTTCCCTACACACTCATACTGCTTTTTCCCGCGCTCATATTTTGAATTTGCTGATAGGTTACGCCTATCATGTCGCCCAAAGCTTTTGGGTAAGGGCCATGCTGGCGGCGCAGGGTGCGGATGAGAATGCCAATTTGTTGATTGATCTGTTGTTCATAATCAGCCATTGCCTGTTATTGCTGAAATCAAGGCTCGAAGAAATCTCGTTGCTGTCCTGATGGTTGATAGCACACTTTATTCCTATGATTTTATCATATTTACATGTTAAAATAATAAATTACCGTTATTTTACATTGAAAATGAGAAAATGTAAAATACGCTACTTGCTATTCTGACAAAAGAATGGCAGGTTATCATGAACAATCAAAAAGCAAAAGCTAACCACCAATATCTGCGGCCACGCATTAAAGTGGCGCGGGTTGAAGCAAAAATGAATCAACTGGAATTAGCTACCTTGCTGAATACGGATTATAATTTAGTAGTTGATCAAACGGTATTTCTATAATGGAAAAGGGAAAGCGGTTTGTGAAGAGATTATGAAATAATCATCCTGGCTAAGGCCCTGAACAAACACCCCATGTGGCTGTTGTTCGGCGACCAAATCCCCCCGGAATTTCAGTAATTTAATGCCTCGGCTAGAGTTATTTTGAAAGCAGTTGTTATCTGTATATAAATCTTTGGCTTACCTCTGTCTGTTGTTTTCATGTTGATAAAGAAGGTTTTCAATCGTTTATTGATCACATATAATAGCTGAAGACACAGTCGCGATGAACAAGAACACTATCACGAATAGGGAAGAAAAATTATGGATAACACCCATAAAAAAATGAATGAAACCTCAAAAGCTGCCAAAGCAAGTAAATTGCAAACCCTTACCCTCAGCCGTATTGTCAATGCTTCGCGCGATAAAGTCTTCAAGGCCTGGACAGAACCCAGCCAGATCATGCGTTGGTGGCGGCCAAAGGGTTTTACCTGCCCCAGCTGTAAAGTTGATTTGCGGGTGGGTGGAACTTTTCTTTATTGCATGCGCTCCCCTGAGGGTAAAGATTTTTGGGGGAGGGGGATATACCAGGAAATTGTCCCCGGGCAAAAGCTGGTTTATATGGATAGTTTTGCGGATGAAAAAGGCAATCAAATTTCCCCAAGCACCCATGGCTTAAGTGCCGAATGGCCAGCCGAATCACGAATTACCGTGACCTTTGCGGATGAAAACAATAAAACGAAGGTAACCTTACAGCATGCTGATCTACCCGATAGTGCCGAGAGTGACATGTGCAAAACGGGCTGGAGTGAAATGCTAGACCAATTAGTTGAAAATTTTTTAAAACCTTCCAGGTAATGCTTCAATGCCTTTTATCTCAAAAATCATCATATATCCCTTTAAATCCCTGCCAGGAATTGAAGTATCTGCCGCTCGGTTCACTGCGGCGGGCAGCTTGCAAGGCGACCGGGAATTTGCGTTCGAATCACCGGATGGCAGAGTCGTCAATGCCAAACGCCTAGCTGAAATTCACAAAATCCGGGCTGAATATAATTTGCCCAAGCGCACCATCACGCTGTGGTCTGAAGCAACGCCCAGAAAAGAAACTTTCACTTTTGATCACCAGCGTGAGGAATTGAGCGCCTGGGTTTCCAAGCAGCTTGATATTCCAGGCCTTCATCTCAAACAAAATTCTGTCATTGGTTTTCCTGATGATATCAAATCACCTGGGCCAACGATTGTGGCAAAAGCCACACTGGAGGCTGCTGGCCAGTATTTTGACCCACCGATCAATGGAGAAGAAATGGGTTTGCGGATGCGTCCGAATGTTATCGTTGAAGGGGTTGATGCCTATTGGGAGGATACCCTTTACGGTCAAGAAGGAGGGGGTGGCCTGTTAACTTTAGGTTAGGCGGATGTGGTGGTCACGGTGCCATGCCAGCGCTGCGTTGTGCCAACCCGCAATCCCCAAACCGGCAATCCTACCCCGCAGTTTATGAAAAGATTCATGGAAAGAAGGCGTGCTACTTTGCCAAGGCATTTACAGCAAGATCCCCGTTTTGAAAAAAATTCCTACCGGTTAACCGTGAATGTTTTGGGTCCGAACGGCGGCATAATCAAGGTAGGTGATGTGGTGAAAGCGGGTGTTGAAATTAAACTAGGTGATTTTCAGGGCAAAACCTCAACTGCCTTAAAAAGCCTGGGTTCTGCTATTTAGTTAAAATTTCCTTTGTCACATTTGCATAGAGGCCCATTTTTATCTTTCATTGTGTGGATGTTTCCTCGATTCATACTTGTGCTGCACTGCAAAAAACCGTATAACAATGGTATGGCAAACACCAGCGGATGGAGGATAACATGCAACCCGTGCGTCTCATTGATTTGGTTTTTCCGGGTGATACCAATCATCACGGCACTTTATTCGGGGGCATTGGGCTTGCAAATATGGACAAAATTGCCTTCATTGCGGCAACCCAACATGGGCGGGTGAAGTTTGTTACCGCTTCAGCCGAGCGCATTGATTTTCGCGCTGCGGCCAATGTTGGCGAAATTATCGAATTTACCGGCCAGGTCATACGGGTGGGGAAAAGGTCATTAAGTGTTGAGGTTTCGATGACGGCGGAGGTTTTACTGACTGGCGAACAGCGATTATGTACGCGCGGCGTTTTTAATATGGTTGCCGTGGGGGTTGCCGATGATTATCAGTTACCGCCCTTGCCTAAAACAAAATCAGCCAGTCATTCTCAGGAAGTTCGGATGGTTGAAATGGTCTTTCCCAATCGCACCAGCCATCATGGAAATTTATTAGGAGGGCAGGCATTAGCGGCCATGACCAAAGCTGCTTTTATTACGGCCACCCGTCAGCGCCGACAGGCAGTTGTATTAGGCTCAACGAAAGATGTTGATTTTCAGAGGCAAGTTCCAAGCGGAGCAATTATGGATTTATCGAGTAAAATCCTTGAGGTTACGGAACGTTCCACAACGGTAGCGGTCACATTAATGGCCGAGAATTTATTCAGCGGCGAAAGATATATAGCAGGGGCGGGTCATTTCGTTATGGTTTCACCGCGAATAGCAAAAGAATAATTGATCACTTGATCCAATATCCCGCGCGGGGATCACGTTGGCAAAGAAAGTTCTTAAGGAGTTGATTTATTGAATGGAAATAACCGACGTGCGTTATGACGAGCAAGACACGCATAAATCGCGCATTTCTTGGGGCGCTTCCTGGGCAAATTTTTCCATTCCCGCATGCTCGGCATACGGGTTTTTGAATATTTTCATCAAATCATCAATCACGGTATAATCCTGATGGTCTTCGGCGGCGCGAATGGCGGTTTCCGCCACCCAATTCCTTAAGATATATTTGGGGTTTATTTTTTTCATTCTAGCTTGATAACCCGGCGCTTCCTGCCGCATGCGGTTCAAATATAAACTTAACCAATCTTGAACCAGGGTCTTATCCTGAAACAAGGCCCTAAAACCCGCATTATCCTGACCCGCAACTACCCCACTTAATGCACGAAAAGCCTTGGTATAATCCGCTTTGTGTTTGGCCATTAAATCGAGAAGCTTTATCCAAATTTCCTGGTCATGTGCATTGGGTTTGGTTATCCCCAATTTAGCCGTCATCAATTCCTGATAGAACGAATTATACTCGGTGGGGAATGTGGCTAAAATATCCCGCGCCATTTGCTCGGGGATCAGCGATTGCAATACATAACCCAGCACCTGTAAATTCCAGTAAGCAACCGCTGGCTGCTGGTCAAAAGCATAACGCCCGGTTGGATCAGAATGGTTGCAAATAAAATGCGGATCATAGGCTTCCATAAAACCGAACGGCCCGTAATCAAGCGTTAAGCCAAGGATCGACATATTATCGGTATTCATGACCCCGTGGGCAAAGCCCACCGCCTGCCACTGCGCCATCAGCCGCGCCGTGCGTTTGACAATTTCGGCAAACCAGTCTTGATAGGATAATCCATTAAAATACAGTTGGATAACGTGGTCAGCCAATAATTTGATCAGATCAGGTCGTTTGTGCGAGAAGAAATGTTCGAAATGGCCAAAGCGGATATGCGAGGGTGACAGGCGGGTTAGAATAGCGCCGGGTTCCCATTTTTCCCGCGCCACTTGCTCACCGCTGCCGATAATGCACAGGGAACGGGTGGTAGGAATGCCCAGGCCCTGCATGGCCTCACCACATAAATACTCGCGGATGCACGAGCGCAATACTGCTCGACCATCACCCATACGGGAATAGGGGGTTTGCCCCGATCCTTTGAGGTGCATATCCCATAATGGGTTATTTTTCCCCCGAACTTGGCCCAGCAATAGAGCCCGCCCATCTCCCAATTGCCCTGCCCACACGCCGAACTGATGGCCAGAATAAACCATCGCCACGGGCTTGGAACCCAACAAATTTTTGTTCCCGGAAAAATAAGCAGGAAAATCAGAATCCTGTGTTGATTGGGGATCAAGGCCAATCTCTTCAGCCATATCTTGATTCAAGTGGATGAGGAAAGGGGATTTTGCAAACCCCTCTGCTGCCATTGATGTATAAAAATCAGTGGGCAAAGTTGCAAAGCGATTGTCAAAAATTAATCCATAATTTGTGGTCATAGCCTTATTATAGGCGAAATCCTTGCCTTTTCAAGGGGGGTAGCACTTGCCAATCGACAATCAAAGTAAGGTTACTTAAAATATCATTCTTTAAGAATATTTGAGGAATTAAGATAAATTTGGGGGTGATATGATCCATTGCGCCTGTTTGCTGGCGGAAAAAGATAATAGCTTATTATTGGTCAGGGTTCGCAACCATAAACTTTGGTATTTGCCTGGGGGGAAGATTGAACATGAGGAATTGCCCAAAAAAACGCTTATCCGTGAGCTTGCGGAGGAGCTAGGGATTACGGTTCCGATCGAATCCTTAACTTATGTTACAACTGTTATTGGCCCAAGTCATGATGGCAAAGATCAGGTGACACTGATCTGTTTTGCCGGGGATATCCCCAATTCCTTCAAACCCTCGGCTGAAATTACTGAGGCCGCCTGGATTAACAAAGATCAGCGCGAATTGATGGCCCCGGCTGTTCAATTATTGGTAGCAGGTAGGGGGTAAAAACAGCATATGAAATCAGTTGCGGCAGGTTGGGATTGGGTTTGTAGCCAATTCGGCATCAGCCTTTTTTAACAAGGCAGTAAATGTAATGGAAAGGGGTTTCCCTGCCAGCAAGCGTTTGCGGGAAACAGCTGGCCTGATAACCTGCTTCCACAGCCCTTTCCAGAAAATGCGCTGATTCAAAACTTGACCATAGCAGCACTTGCCCATTTGTGGCCAAGCCATTCCACAGGGCTTGCAACCCTTGGGGGCTGTACAAAAAATGGTTGCTGTTTTGGGACAAGGCCTGTGGGCCGTTATCAACATCCAGGATAATCATATCATAGCGTGTGCCAGATTGGATCATGGCCGCCACATCGGCGTGGTGCAGGGTCACATTGCCGGGCAATTCTTCAAAAAATTGTGTTTGCAGATATTGCCGGTACCATCCCATGACAGCTGCGGAAATTTCGGCCACCTCTATTCTGCCCCGGGTACCCAGATTTTGGGCAATGCGCCCAAGGGTATAGCCCAACCCCAGCCCACCCAGCAAGATATGGGGGTGGGGGTTGTTGCACAAAGAAACGGCCATTTCCCCCAACCTATCTTCCGATTCGTGGTTATAGCCATTCATCAGCTCCAGCCCGTCCACCCGGATCATGTACCGGCCATCCCGGTGATACAGGTCGAATTGGTGTGAGGCAACGGTTGCGGTATCTAAATGGGTCCAGGCCATAAAATCTGCTCGATAAATGATAAAAACAGGGATAGACTAGCATGAAGCAAAGATTTGCTAAAGGAAATGTAATTTTTACGGGATCTATCAAACTTATTCATCAAGGGGGAAGAAAAATGAAAATCGGGATTGTTGGCTGTGGGAATGTGGGTTCAGCCGCCGCCTATGCCTGTGTTTTGCGGGGGGTGGGAACAGAATTAGTATTGGTGGATAAAAACCACGCCTTGGCCCAAGCCCAGGCCGAGGATATTTTCCACGCCACCCCCTTTGCCGCCCCCATTCCTATCCACGCTGGATCATATGAAGAATTGGCAGGGGCCGCCATCGTGATGATCGCTGCGGGTGTTAATCAACAACCCCATGAAAGCAGGCTTGATCTTTTAAAAGGCAATGCTGAGGTTTTTGCGGATATCATCCCCAAAATTCGGGCGGCGGCCCCGCATGCTATCCTCGTTAATGCGACCAATCCCGTTGATGTCATGACCCATCTGATCGACCATTTTGGCAAGGACCAGACGAAGGGGCGGGTGATTGGTTCCGGCACCATCCTGGATACCGCCCGTTTTCGGGCTTTGTTAGGACAGCATTTGGGGGTTTCACCCCACTCTATTCAGGCTTATGTGTTGGGGGAACATGGTGATTCCGAGGTATTGCATTGGTCGGGGGCGACCGTTGCAAACATGCCGCTAGTTGATATGGCGGCCCAGGTGGCAGCCCCGATCACGCAAAACCTGCGCGCGCAGATTGATGAGCGGGTTCGCCGCGCCGCTTACCGCATTATTCAGGGCAAGGGGGCCACTTGGTATGGGATTGGCGCTGGCATGGCCCGCATCGCCCAAGCCATTTTACAAGATGAGCACGCGGTTTTAACCTGCTGCGTGCGCTTGCCGGAGGTTGAGGGGATTACAGATGTAACCCTTTCCTTACCCCATATTGTGGCAGGGCAAGGGGTGCGGCAAACCCTATACCCGCTTTTGGATAAAACCGAACGCCATCAGTTACGCCGTAGTGCCGAAATATTGAAACAAGCGATCCAGACAATAGGTTTGTAGGGCTGTACGGGATATAAAAACCACGCTCTGAATCCTGATGAACTAATTATCCGGTGATAGCGAAATAGAAAAACCCCCATTCAACCTCAATGTTGATGACGGTGGTGGGTGTCTGGGAAATGTGGGTGGGTATGTATCAGCGGCTCATGACGGTGCTGGTGGCGATGCTTGTTTGTTGGGGATATTGCCGGATGCTTATGGGAATGATGTTCATCATGACTATGCTCATGTTCATGATCCAGCATTTCGTGGATATGTTCATGCCTATGCTGCTCCGTTAAATGTAACCATATGCCTAACGCCATGAGGGTACCAGAGATCGCTATCCTGATACTCAGCGGTTCTCCGAGGAGGGGGATTGCCAAGGCTGCGCCAAAAAACGGCGCAACGGAAAAATAAGCGACCGTTCGGGCGGTGCCGAGATGGCGTAAGCCCACAATAAATAAAGAGAGACTGATGCCATAAGCAAGCCAGCCAATAAACAGGGTTGCCATCATTGTCGTGAGAGGTGGCCAGGTTGCGCCCAATATAAAAGCGATCGTTACGTTTACACTACCTGCTATCAACCCTTTGATGGCAACAACCCAGGTGGTATCGGCCAATGATACCTTGCGCGTTAGATTATTATCGATGCCCCATGCCAGGCAAGCGCCCACAATAGCTAAAGCAGGCCATAGGGTTGAGAACTGAATCTGTTCAGGCCAGCTCAACAGGGTGGTGCCAGCAACGATGGTAATCATGCCGAAAATAATCCGCCGGTCAAAATTTTCCCGGAAAGCAAACCATGCCAGTAAGGTTGTAAATACGCCTTCCATATTCAATAAGAGGGACACCCCCGAAGCGGGCATCTTGCTCAGTCCAAACATAAGCAATACCGGAGCAACGATGCCGCCTGCAAGAATTGCCCCAATCAACCAAGGCCATTCACTGGCAGATAGTGTCCCCGCGCGCGCGCGACGCGCCAGGCGGTACAGCGAAAGCCCTATCCCCGATCCTAAATAAAACAAACCAGCCAATAACCAAGGATTTATATTTGATAATAACCATTTGGCCAGGGGAGTACTACTACCAAACAACAAAGCCGCTATCAAGGCAGCCAATACGCCCGGGTGGGTTAACCCATGTTTCCAGTTCATAATTGTCCAGCGTCTTCCAAAGTTTTGGGTGCATGTCTCCACCCATCTAAAACTATCTCATATCGCAACAGGGGTGGGTGTAACAAATTTCCTATGTAAGTGCCGATATAATGATCTCTCCGTCATTTTCTGAAGTGGCTAAAATAGTTAGGTTTGGATGAGGCCATCATGGTGCTTGATTACCCATTGGGTGATGCTGGGGTTCCTGCTGGATAATCTGGGCATATTGGCGGATGATTTGGGGTAATCCGGCCATCACGGCTTCTGACACAATCGCATGGCCAATGGATACCTCATCGGGTTGCACCGCCTGAACCAAGCGGGGCAGGTTTTCCGCATTCAAATCATGGCCCAGATGTACCCGCAAACCTTTTTGCCGGGCATCATTGGCCACGGCCACAATTTGGTTCAGTTGTTGCAAACGCTCTTTGCCGCTGCACAGGCTGTATTCCTGGGTGATAAGTTCAACCGCCTGGGCGCCCACCCGGATGGCCAATTCAACACCTGCAGTGTTGACATCGATAAACACCGACGTTTTGGTAAAAGTTTTTAGGAACTGCACCGTTTTTCGCAATAATTCTTCACCATCACGGTCTTGCCAACCGCGGGTACTAGTCAATTCGCCGGGGTCAGATGGCACGATGGTGAACTGATGAACAGCTGCTTCCTTAACAGCGGCCAGTAATTCAGGCCGTGGGTAACCCTCCACATTTAATTCGACCAACCCTTGGGCAATTTCGGGGATATTTTTCAAGGCCCGGATATCGCTTAAGCGGGCATGGCGTTCATCGGGGCGGGGATGAATGGTAATCCCCTGGGCCCCTGCGCGGATGACCAATTTTGCGGCCTCAATGAGGTCAGGAATATGATGGCCGCGCGAATTACGCAGTAAGGCAATTTTATTAATATTCACGCTAAAACGGCAGGATTTCTGGTTGGATAGGGAATGAACCATGGTAATAGGATTACGGATCCTTAAAGACATTGATAGGGTTGAAAATATACAAGAGTAACTATGGATGATTCGGCCGTTTTTGACAAGCTTTTCTTCGCAATCGCACAAGAGGCAATGCCGATGTGGTGGTAGCTGGGGCAAGGTTTTGAAATTTTGTTTTCCCCATTTTATCCTGACTAAATAGACAATTAAGCGTTGTCCCATGATGGTCTTGACAAAGGCCTTCGACTCAGGGAAGTAACGATTCGGGGAAGTAACGATGATAAGGGTTCATTCGGCGGCGGATGTGAGGCAAGCAAAAAAGCCACATGACGGAGATTGTTGAAAAAAGTCTGATGATTAATCGGATGGGGCTGATGCACCCTTATATCCACCGCACCGCCTTGCATGATGCTGGCAGGGCGGCATCCAAACGGTCACGTCAGAAAAATGATTGCACGGTGCGGGCAATTGCCACGGCCACCCGCATCACTTATGATGAGGCCTATGAATTGCTGGCAAATGCCGGTCGCGCCTGTTCCAAAGGTTTTGCCTTTGTACCCTGGGCCGAAAAGGCGGTGGTGAATGGCTGTTCCTTCCAATGGCAAATTTTACGCAAACAGCGCGGCAAGGCACGTGTGAATATTGCCGTGTTTTGCAAGCAATATGGACAGGGAACCTATATTATCAAGGTTAGGCGGCATGTACTTACGGTGATTGACGGCATGTGCCACGATTGCTTTATCTCCGATGGCCTTCGGGCGGTTGAGGGCTTCTGGCGGGTGGTGAAGACAAATGATTGGTCATCAGTCGGTACCTGAACCAATATAAATACCAATATGTAACGTTATATAAAATTGCGATTATATGGCGCTCAACGCCTCAATTTTTTGCATTTGCTGCAAGGTAAAATTGAGCACTTTGATAATATTTTCGATGTTGGTAATTTCATCTAAATTCAAGGTGCGGCCAAGGCGGATTTTAGATATTTATCGAGCACTTGATAACCGCCAATATGGAAATTCCAACCTCGGGCGAAACCGCTTCAACATAAAGGGTTCTATTGATATAAAGCCGTTGTTTTTCCGCTTGATAAAGCGGTTTTTCCACCAGGTAGTCACCTGGCGATAGAGTGATTTTGGGATGATTGGGAATTTCCCGCATTAAATGGGCCTGAACCAATTGCCAACCAAGCGTTGATAATTCTTCAAATATATCAGGGGTTTTTACCAGCGGAATCCTAGGGAAATCAGATTTTAAGAATCCTTTATATCGGTGCCGATAGGTGGGGCTATGCAACATGGCGTAAATATAGCCTAAAATCTGTTCGGGGCTGTAATGTTTGTGATAATGCTGATGCAAAGCTTGGCGGAAGGCAGTGCTGATATTTTCTTGCCGATGAGGATCGTCAAAAGATCGCTTGATTCTTGGAGTTTTGACAGATGGATAAGATAAAGGGAATGACACTTCATTATTAAAGACGTCATATTGCTCAGAAACGGTCCAATATTCACGTTGCCTCAAGGTAATCCAACATCTCTCCGCCAACATATGAGACATACTTTGGGGGGGTATGAAATCCAGCAGGGTTACCAGTGTAATAGGTATATCTTTGATCAAATGGGCGGTAAGTAATAGGAATAATGTTTTGGTTTTTTAGCCCGCTATTTAACAAATCCTGTTGCGCTAATTTTACCTGCCATCGGCTTGGGCCTAACTGATATTTTCGGGGCTTTTTCTGGATCAAGACGGGCAAAATCGTTAATTAAATTTTTTATGTCATTAGTATTGAATTGTATCGTTAGCTGGTCTTTATGCGTTTTGATGCCCGTTGAGGTCAGTTTAAAAATATCCGTCACTTGCCATCCTTGGTCATATATCTCCCGTAATTTTTCATCTTGGGGGATCAGAAAATAGAAGGGACTGGAGGGGGTAAGCTGTTGCCAAGCGGTTGTATTTAAATCCATTTCGGTTAATTGCTGATATTTATGTTGGCGTTTTCCCCATAAATCGGCGTAATAAACCCCGATTTTTTTGTTTTTGCTTTTTATAAACAGGCTGATGGCCACCCCTTGTTCAATATCAAAAACATTTTCGTCTTTGCTGCCATCCGGGCTTTTCTCTTTCTTTTTGGCGCTACCATGTAAATCAAGGATATAAATTTGGTTAAAGCTTTTCAGCAAACTTTGGCGCATGCCGCGAAAAGTGGGGTTATCTAAAAAGGAATGATTGGTAATAATCCCTACCACCCCCTCACTGACCTGGTCTATTTTCCATTGGGCAAAACGAATAAATTTGACATAATCATCCAATAAATTCTTGGGATTACTCTCATTTAATTTTTGGCCATCAATTTGATAATAAGATTGTTTTAAAAGATCCGTAATCCAACCGCCTGTATTCTGTGATTTCACGCTATAAGGGGGATTACCGGTAATCACCAAGATTTTTTTCTTCCGTTTAATTTCTTGGGCTTGCTCAGCTTCTTGCGTTAAGGCGGGAACCAACCAGTCTTTTTGAACAGCCTCATCTGGGTTTTCCAACGTATTGGCCAAATAAATTTGCAGCCGTTCACCTGCCTGCATCTCATAGCCCTTATCGCGCAAAAATTGCGATAATTTCAAATGGGCAATGGTATAGGGGGCAATTAAATATTCAAACCCATAGATGTTTTTTAGGATATGTTCTTTAATGATAGCATGGTGTTTGGCAGGGGAAGTATGTTCAAAAATTTGCTGCAGCACTTCAATTAAAAATGTGCCGGTGCCGGTTGCGAAATCCAGCAGGGTAACCCGGTTATGGTCGGCCAACCCTTCCTTAATGCCGAAACTATCCTTTAAAATATCTTGGATGGCACGCACAATAAAGTTAACCACTGGGGGCGGGGTATAATAAATGCCGCGGCTTTTACGGGTTTCCTGATCATAGGCTTTTAGGAAATCTTCATAAAAATACACATAGGGGTCTTTGGCAAATAACAGACGTTCTTCTTCGCTTTCCTTGAATAACCGGCCTTGTTTCTTGCTGAAGCTTAAATCTTCTTGGATGGCGGTTAAATCAAGCGCGTTCAATAACCCTAAAATTTCTTCCACCAGCCAGCGGGTATTGGCATATTGCGGTTGTTTTAATTCATCCAAAAAACTAACCAATTCGCGGATTAATTCAAAATTGTTGGAAATATGTTCTTTGGCATTGCTAAGGGTAACCGCTGTATTTTGCCCAGCATTCAACTTGGCCAAAAATAACCCGTAGCTGAGGGTTTGGGCAAAAGCATCGGCAAATTCGGATAAATCAAGGGCGCTTGAAATGGTTTTTTGGAAAACTTGGTATAGCCCATGCAATTTCCCCTGTTGATCCTCTTGCTGCTGGCGTTTCAACTCTTCCTCTAAATAATCGCGCAGCAAGCGGGTGCGTACCGAAAGTTCCTGGGCCAGTTCTTTGGCACGGCCAATTTGTTGGGGGGTGGTTGAGAAGAAACCATCCAGCAACTTGCCAACCGCAGTGATTTTATCCGGGTTGGGTTTAAATTTCCTGCTTTCCAAATCTGTTAGGTAGCATAAGTTTTCCCGGGTAATGACGCCATTATGCAGCCAAATCCATTCCAAGTAATTGGTAACCAGCAGGTTGTTGGTTAGCTTTTGATATTTTGTGATTTGGGCGCTTTTTAGGACATCATCTAAATTTTTGCCAATGGCCTTATTTTCCACATATCCCACAATCATCCCGGCTTGTTTCACCATAAAATCGGGGGCACCAAAACCGTCTTGATGACGTTTGGGCTCATGCGTTATATGAAAAACCGGGGCTTTGCTTTTTCCAGCAGAAATTTTTATTTTGGCGGATTCATTTAATAAATTTTCTAATGCCGTCCGATAGGTCAGTTCGGTGGCATTCTTGGAATAAGTATCTTGTAGGTTTTTGATATAGGATTGGAAAGCGTTGATCATGATCAATTTGCTTCAAAAGTTGTTCTTGATTGAATCTAAACAGAGAAACCGTTTTCCACAACCGAAAATAATGGGGTATGGTATATAAGGGTAAAGCCATCAATTTGCCACAATCAATTGGTTAAGTGGCGGTGATTAAACATATAGCAGTGGAGATAAAGATGATGGCTTGTGCGCGGCAATCAATCCGGTTTTTTGCAGAATTATTCCATCTGCGCCTGAAGGTTTTTTTGCTATTCCTTCTCTACGGCCTGCTTACGGGAATTGCTGTTTTCTTGCTGCAATTTTTTGGCAGTGATTTCTTGGCTTGGATAAGGGGAGAAGCCTTTTTAAATTATGATTCCCAACCCGCTTTTTTTAAATGGCTGCAGCGGGTTGTTGCCTTGCTGCCCTGGGTGGCGGTGGTGATCATCGGGTTATGGGATTTGCAGCGGCGGAATATCACCCGTTCCCTGGCTTTTGCGGCAGGGAATGCTGTTATTTACATGACTTTATTCCTTTATTTATTCCTATGGCCAAATTTCCAAGAATATTTGAATCGTCAAGAGTTTGATTCGAATGTTTGGAAAAATGCGAAATTTACCACGGAAGATCAGCGGGTGCGGCAACAAATGGTGGACGATCTGTTGAAGAGGTACCCGTTGGTGGGAATGACCCGCAGCCAAATTGATGAATTACTGGGCCCAACGGCTGCACCGGCTGCTAATGGCTATTCTCAAGGTTTTGATTATGTTTACTGGCTGGGGCCAGAACGTGGCTTTTTTGGGATTGATTCAGAATTTCTAAGAATTAAATTCAAAGACAATCGGGTGATTGAGGTTAAGATTCTAACGGATTGAGGCAATGGAGTCCTGAATCAGCTTTAACTAACTAGCTTTAGCTAATAACCCATAAATCTCCTCAATCCTTTGCTGCCATTGCTGCTGTAAGGCAGGTTTTTGGTGGGTGGGTTTGCGCGCTTGGTCGGCCGCCAATTTTTCTTCCAATTGCAGTAATTCTGCTAATAATTGATCATGATTCAGGGGGTGCTTACCCCATCTGCTGTTGCGGCTGGAAGAATTGTACCTTGGGGCTTTTTGCCCTTAGGGGTTGGTTGTTCCTCCCCCACAAAGGGTTTGCTTGGGCTGATATTATCAATTTGCTGGTAATAGTCCTCGGCCCCATCAAGTGACCATAATTTCCGCCGGTTGATTAGCAGATGACGGTTGGCAATTGCCGTAATGAAATGACGGTCATGGCTGACGCATAGGACTGCCGCATTACTGTCCAAAATTTCCTGCTCTAACTGTTCTTTGCCGTCAATATCAATATGGTTGGTCGGTTCGTCCAAAATCAGCATATTCGGTTTTTCAAGCCGGATCAGCATGAACATCAGGCGTGCCCGTTCACCTCCGCTTAAGGAACCCAGCAATTGATGCATGCGGTCAAAGCCAAAACCGGCACCGATTAATTCCTTGCGGGCGGCTTCCTCATTCAAATGGCAACGCTGATAGACAAAGCGGAACAGGGTTTCATCTTTGCTGGCGAAAGACAGGTTTTGATCGTAATAGCCAATTCGGCATTGCGGGTTAAAGCGGATATTAGGGTATTTTAAAGGCTCACGGTAGGCCCGCATCACCAATTGCAAGAAAGTACTTTTGCCGCAACCATTGCGCCCGAATAAGGCCACGCGGTCGCCAGGGCGGATAAAAAAATCATCCAGCTGGAACAATAAACGCTCGCCTATCTGCACGGTAAGGTCGCTGATATTGAGTAATTGTTTTGCTCGGGTTTCTTGGGTTTCCAATTGCAAGCTGGCGGGTCGTTCGCTGCTTACAAAAGTGGTCTCGTCTTTTAAGGCATCCACCCGTTTCATCATGCCTTTGGCACGGCGTGCCAATTTGGCATTATTGAAAACCTTGCCCCAAATCGCCATTTGTTTGGCGCTTTTGGTTAAGCGGACAATTTCCTGCTCCTCAGCTTTACGGGCTTTTGCTGCCGCCAAATCTTGAAGAATCAATTGCGCGCGGGCATCTGAAAAGGGTAAGTCAAAACTATATAAACGTTTATCCCGCAAAAACAGGGTGTGGGTGGTGACTGCATCCAAAAAGGCGCGATCGTGGCTGACCAGCAGGAATGCACAGGCTAGTTTTTCGGTTAAATAATGTTCAAAGAACAACTGGGTGGGCAAATCCAAATGGTTGGTGGGTTCATCCAGCAACAGCAAATCCGGCTGGTTCATCAAGGCACGGGCCAGCATCAACCGGTTGGTCTCGCCCCCTGATAAGGACTTAGCGGTATTGGCTTTCTGATGGTTGGTAAAACCCATATCATGCAGCAAAATATCTGCCTGATACCTTAAACGCTGCTGTTGTTCTGGGGGCACCACCGCCAGTAGGCATTCTTTTAAAGGCATGGTGTTAAATTGGGCTGGTAAAAACTGCTCAACCACGGCCAACCGCAAACCATTGCTGCGGATGACATGGCCGCTTGATGGCTCCAAAGTGCCCGCCAGAATGGACAGCAAGGTAGATTTGCCGCAACCATTATGGCCAACCAACCCGATCCGCTGACCCTGGCCGATGGCAAAATCAAGATCATGGAATAAGGTGCGGACGCCGATGATATGACTGATATGGTGGCCGCTTAATAATACTTTCATGGCGCGATCATAGAAAAAAATTGCCCATTCGCCAAGGGGGATAAATTTTAGATATCCCGTCCTACATCCGGTTCCAGATGCGTGCTAAGGGAAGATAGATGTTTGTGCAGCTGACGTTGCTGTTGCCAAAGGGGTTTTACATGGTGTTTTCTGATCCCAGAAAATAGGAATGAATAACATGACTTCCGAAGTTTTAAGCGGAAAGAGCGGTAAGAAACCGGTGTGAAGCCAACGTCAAAGGATAGAGGGGGCATGATTTCCTCCATACAGCAATAGCCTTTCCTGTCTGCTGAAAGGGATATTTTCAGCAGTGGGCAGACCGGGGTTTTAGTGGCTAGGCTATTCAGCTTCTTTCGTGCTTTAGCAGCCAGGATTTCATGGGAAGGCCGCCGCCAAATCCCACTAAATCACCATTGGCGCCAATCACTCGGTGGCAGGGGACAATGATGGCAATAGGGTTGCGGGCGTTGGCCATACCCACGGGCCGCATGGCCTTAGGACGGCCGATTTGCAAGGCCATTTGTTGGTAGCTGGCGGTTTTACCGAAGGGGATGGTGACTAACGCCTGCCAAACCAATTTTTGGAAAGCCGTACCCTCGGCGGATAAAGGCAAATCAAAATGGGTGCGCTGATGGGCAAAATATTCCTCAAGTTGCAGGCAAACCTTCACAAAAATCGGCAAGGATTTTTTGTCTTGCAACGGCAAGGGCATTTTTTGAATGGCCTTTGGTAAATAAAGCCCAGTTAAAGAAATGCCATCACTGGCCAAGGTTAAAGCGCCAATCGGGCTATCAATTTCCGTGTAAACAAAAGGGGATGGGGTCATGGTTTTTTCCTTATGGTTGGGGATGGGGCTGATTGCCATAAATACATGGCGGCATAGGCACGCCAAGGGCGCCAAGCTTCAGCCGTGGTTTCAAGATTTTTGGTGGTTTTTCCGGTTACTTGGCACATGCTGCAATTCGGGCCATAATTGTCCTAATTTGATTATTGTCAGGGCTTTGCTAGACTGAATCCCCAGCTGTTGCAGGGCGGTTGGATCAAGGCCAGCGATGGTTTCCGGCATTGGCGATAAGCGGTTGAGGGTAGGATCAGGGGTAAGCAGGGGCGTGCCAAAACGTTCGGCCAAGCGCCCTGCCAGGGTGGTTGCTGCTTTTACACTGATTTGTTGCCCTAACACAGCCCGCCAGCTGAGTTCAAAAACATTCATGGTGCCAGGCACCCGTAATCCCGGATGCTTTTGGATAAGGGGGGATAACAAGGGATCCTGCCCTAAATGCTGGTGGATGATGTCGGGGCGGGCACACAGATCGAAGAAGTGACGCACCTGATCTAACACTTTGGATAACACGGGTAATAAGGAAAGCGACAATTCTATCGTCAGATAATGACCATTTGATGATTGGCTGGCTTTCACCCAGCCTTGATGTTGGCCAAGTTGCAAGGTCCGAGCATAGGAGGTGCTGGTCACTATCTCGACCCCCGTTACCGCCCGTTTCCCCAAAAACCCCAGCAATTGTGGCCAGGCCAGCGGGGGGCGGTAGGCTAGGGGTAAACTGAAGCCATCTGAACTAGGCAGCGCGGTGGCTTTCCGTAATTGGCTGGGGGTTAGACGATAATGTGCCTTCAACAGGGTATTAAATCGGCGCACGCTGGAAAAGCCGCTGGCAAAAGCAATTTCGGTAATGGATAAATTGGTCCCGGTTAATAATTGTTTAGCCAGTAACAAGCGTTGCGTTTGCGCCAGTTGAATGGGTGAAACCCCGAATTCCTTAACCGAAATCCGCCTTAAATGGCGAGGGCTGAGATTGAGTTGCTGGGCTAATTCTGCCAAGGGCAATTCTTTATTTAATGGACTTTCCTGGATGGCTTGAGCCAGGCGATAAGCCATTTGCTGGCTAGCCTCAAGGGGGGTGTGTCCGGGGGCTAGCTCTGGCCTACAACGCAAACAGGGGCGGAAATGTTCCTTTTCAGCGGATGCCGCATGGCTAAAAAACCGGCAATTTGATTTTTTTGGTGTTCGCGCTGTGCAAATGGGCCGGCAATAAATGCCGGTGCTGGTGACACCCACAAAAAACAATCCGTCAAAGCGGACGTCACGGGCGGCTAAAGCTTGATACTTAAAGTCATCATCCATCATATCACCACCAGAAAATAAATCACTCAGGTTGATACAAGGAATATAGCAAGTTTAAAAAATAACACCCGCCATTTTCGGCCAGGAATGTAAAAAATATTTGATTGAATTCAATAGGGATAGAAATATCACAATCTTTGTTGCTAAGAAAAACTAGGCAAAGCGGGCATAATTTTGCCACGCACTTCGCCAAAAGCAACACGATGATGACCATTCTGGCACTGGGCAGTGATGATGATGTCGTCGCCATCTTCTAGAAAAGTGCGCACTTCGCCATTGTCAAGAGTTAAGGGTTGTTGGCCGTTCTGGCTGATTTCCAATAGACTGCCCCAGGATGAGGGCTTATCGCCACTGATAGTGCCAGAGGCTAGCAAATCCCCTACCTCGAGGTTACAGCCATTCACCGTATGATGGGCAATTTGTTGGGCCATGCTCCAATATTGATGACAAAAATTGGTGTGGATCAGGGATTGCTGGTGGCCGGTTGCGGTTCGTAAGGTTAAGCCTAAAGGAATATCGTAGTTATAACGCGGTGATTGTTCGAGATAAGAAACCACGGGAACATCCAGCGGTGGCATCGCTTGGCGAAAAGGTTGCAGTGCCGCCAAAGGCACTACCCAAGGGGAGAGGGAGGTTGCAAAATTCTTGCCCAAAAATGGCCCCAACGGTTGATATTCAAAAGCTTGGATATCCCGTGCACTCCAATCATTCACCAATACCAACCCAAAAATATAATCCTCAGCCTGGCCGATGGGAATGGGTTGAAAGGCTTGGCTGGGTTGGCCGATAAAAAGGCCAACCTCAATTTCAAAATCCAGTTTGCGGGTGGGCCGGAATAGGGGTTGGCTTGAATCTGGCGGCAATATTTGTCCCCAGGGCCTTACAATGGGGGTGCCGCTAACCATCAAACTGCTGCTGCGGCCATGATAGGCGATGGGTAAATGTTTCCAGTTTTTCGGCAACGCATGGGCCGGATCACGGTATAAAGCGCCTACATTGCGGGCATGTTGTTCCGAGGAATAAAAATCGGTATAACCGCGACTATAAAAGGGCAGATGTAGTAGGGCTTGATCCACCGGTAGGAAGGCCAGCCGGTGGAAATTTTTATCCTTTAGGGGGGAGTGGCGGCTGGTCAATATTTCCTGGGTCCATTCCCGGATATTATTCCAGGATAATCGCCCCAATTCGGCTAAAGGATTAAGGGTAGCTTGCTGAAAGACGGGGAGGGGGGTGATCGATTTGCTCAACCCTTGCTGTTCCAGGCAAGCTAAATCAAGGATATGTCCACCCACCCGGACACCAATGCGTTTTGATTGGCCAGGATACGAAAAAACCCCATAAGGCAAATTATCCAAACCAAACCCATGATCATGATTGATGTCAATATAAGGGCTGTCCATCTGCTTCCTATTTTTTTTAACGGAAATCTGGCCGTTCCAAATCCCCTAAACAGGGGTGGATGGGGTATAGTGAAGGTTGATCCAGAAAAACACCGGCTATGATATCAGCGCAGTTATTGCTGGAAACCACCCCATGACCAACGTCAGGAAATTCAAAAAAATAAGAATTCTCTAGACGGGAAGCTGTCAATTTGGCGGCATTTAAGGGCGTGATGGGATCATAACTGCCGGACAAGATTAGAGTAGGAATGGAACTATAAACAGGGCTATTAAGGGCCGCTTGGGAATTTGCGCTGTGCCAGAAAGGGCAGACAATGTTCAGATCATAATAATCGGCAACTGCCAAGGAATAAGGCTTATAGCGGTCAATTTCAATTTTTTGCCGGTTGAAATCAGTACTGGGATATTCTTCCCCACATTCAAAAGAAAAATACATGCCATAAGAGAATTGGGTACCTTCGGAGGCTAATAAATCTTGGATAAAAGATAAAGCCAATTGTTCCTCACCATGAGATAGTTGATAGATTAAGCGGGGTAATTTTCTAATATTGGCGGTGTCATAGAGCCCTTGAAAAATCATTAATACCAATGTTTGTGGGGTCACTATTATATAACGGGTTTCTTTAAGGCCATCTTTTTCCACCTCAATCTGGATGGGTTGTTTTTCCAGCTGTTGATATAATTGCAGGAACTGCTTTTCCAGATCAGGATATCGTCGATTGCAGGTGTCATCAGCCCTGCAATCCCTGAAAAGGCGATGAAAGGCATGGGATGCCGCCGCAGGGGCATCGACAAATGAATCAACTTCCGGCGGGTAGACAGAATCCAAAATCACGCTGCGTATATATTGGGGGTAATCGCGCATGAAGGTTAAAGCCAGCTTGGTACCATAAGAAATACCGTATATATTGACTTGCTGGATTTGCATCAACCGTAATAAATCGGCAATATCTGCCGCACTTTCCAGGGAATTATACGCGGTCAAATCAATATGTGCGGCTTGCAATTGTTGTTGGCATTGCCCCGCAAGCTTTAGCAACATTTCTTTCCATTGTTTTAGCGGCAATCCATTTGCTGCCAATTGTTCCATTTTTCCATCAAAAAAATCCGGGCAATAAAGGGCAGGGTTGGCTGCTTTGGTACCGCGTTGGTCGAGTAACAATAAATCGCGTTTGCGGTTCCAAGTGGTTAGTTCAATCCAATCCCACCAATCATAAATGTCTTCCCGAATTAAATTTGCGCTGTAACCAGGGCCGCCATCTAAATATAAGATAGGGTCTGGGAATTCCTTCTGGTCAGGTGTGCTTAATAAGGCAACTGGCAAAGAAATTTCGGGGCTATTGGGGTTTGAGCGGTTTTCAGGCACATGTAGGATCCAACATTTGGCTGTACTGCCTTGGGGAATGGTAAAGGAGCATGTGACTGATTCTAGACGGGGGGAGGAAGCCTGCGAAATGGTTGGGGATAAAAAAAATAACAACCCAAAAACCGCTAACCAATTTTTCTGGGGCAACTTATCTGTTTCTGCAAAAAATGATGACATATCAATATCCCTTGAGGGGTTATCTGAAAAACTTTGTTCTCGGAGGATATAAAAATTCGCGGTAAAGGGGAAGAGGCAAAGCTTAGCGAAAACAACGCTCATTTTTCTTTAGTCAAAAGTTATTATCCCTCAACGGTCAAACATACCATTAACGCAATGGGTTGCAGATAAGAATTAATTTTCATTCCAATCGTTAAAAAAATCTTCATCAATGCGTGAAATATGAAGGGTTTCTCGAATCTCGCAACCGACATGATGGCTGATCATCAGCTGAGTCAGTTTTTCGCCATGAATTAAAGCGATATTTTTGCTAGCTTTAATTGCTTCTTGCCGAGCGGGTGCGCTGAAATCCGCAGTGGTTACAAAAACCCCTTTGTTGGTGTGATGTTTATCTAAGCTGCCAATAAATTCACGAACTTGTTGGGCGGAAACCCAAGTGTCTGCTGACAAACGTTTGGCTTGGATATAAAGGCGATCTAATTCCAAGACATCTTGGTAAATCACCCCGTCCACCCCCCCATCATAGCTTTGGCCTAGATGTTTGGTGCCATTGGCAGAGACATTAAAGACCTTTGCCACAACTTCAAGGACAACTTTTTCAAAAGCGGTCGGAGATAATTGCATCAGTTGCTTGAGTAGGTCAGTGGCTAAAGACCGTTGGATTTGTTCATGATATTGGCGAACAATTTCTTCTGGGGTGAATTCTGAACTGGTGTCGCCAATAGGATTGGATTGTTCGATGGGAGAGGTGGGATTGCCCATGATTTTGCTTGGTTCACTGACACGCGCTGCCATAAACTGCCCAAATTCTTTATAACGCCTTAAAAAATTGACGGTTAAAAAAGCAGGGTTGGAATTTAATAATTCTATTCCCCGGTTCGTCAGACGAAAACTGCCGCGTCCCGTTGATTCAATCAGTTGGGCGGCTGTCAAATATGTTTTGGCCCACCCAACTCGATTCGCAAACAAATATCCCCGGCCGGAGGGCAACAACTGATACCGTTCTGCTTCGGTTAGTTTGAAGCTACGCGATAATTCCTGGATTGCTAGGGATGTTTTGATTTCCTGCGGGTTATTCAGGCTTTGAGCAAGTTGTAGAACCGGCAGCATCAATTCGTAAAATTTGGGTATGGCCATGCTATCTCCCTTATCATTTCTTATGGTAGGATGAATGAATTGAGGGGTGCTAGCAAACATTTTTTGGTCTAAAAATGATAAGTTACCGTGTTAAACGCCAGCCCAACACCACTTTTGTTGATCCATACAGCCTTTCTTGCCACCAACGGTAGGAGGGGGAAATAGGTAATTCTTCGTCCGCGGCCATTTCTAAAACGAAACGGCAGTTTGGTTGCAACCAGCCTTGTTTTTCAAGGGACTGCAAGCTTGGGATAATGAGATCTTGATGATAAGGGGGATCAAGAAAAACCAAATGTGCCGGAATTAACCCGGATTGGGTGGATAATAAAGGAGGGTTCAGGATATTGCCTGGGTACAGGCGGCTTTTATCTTGAACAGACAATTGTTTAATATTTTGTTGGATAATCCGTGTGGCTTCAGAATGTTGTTCAAAAAAATAAGCCTGGTCTGCTCCCCGTGATAAGGCTTCCAATCCTAACGCGCCGCTGCCAGCAAACCCATCAATCACCACCAAATTTTGCCAAACGGATAAGAAGCCCGATGACCTGGCTAGAAATTCGGGGTTATGTTCCAACACATTAAACAGTGCCTGTCGGGTGCGGTCAGCGGTGGGGCGAGTATGCTGCCCAGGTAAAGTTTGCAGCAATTTCCCCCGCCACCTGCCGCTGATAATACGGATCATTTTTTCTTGGTCTTTATTTTGGTATTGATGCCCAACTGATCCCGCAGCACCCGCCCGGGAATTTGTTCGGCTTCACCTTTCAGTAAATTGCCCAATTGGAAGGGGCCAAAAGACAAACGCAGCAGACGGCTGACTTCCCAGCCAAAAAATTCACACAAACGGCGGATTTCCCGGTTTTTTCCTTCCCGCAAGCTGATGGTCAGCCAGGCATTCTCCCCTTGTTGGCGGTCCAAGGTTACCTCTTCAGTCTGATACTGAATGCCATCAATGGTCAGTCCCTCTTGCAAACGTTGCAACGACCCTTGGTCAACCTGTCCGTGAACGCGCACCCGGTAGCGCCGCAGCCATTGATTGGCTGGCAGCGTTAACTGGCGAACCAGTTCGCCATCATTGGTTAACAGCAATAAACCTTCCGAATTAAAATCCAACCGCCCAACCGCGTTTAACCGTTGCAATTGACGGGGTAAATATTCATAGATGGTCGCCCTTCCTTCCGGGTCATGCCGGGTGGTCAGGCAACCGCGGGGTTTATAGTACCGCCATAATTTCGTGGGTTCGATATCGGGAATAACCTGACCGTCAACCACAATGATCTGGTCAAGGGTAACGTTTAGGGCTGGGCTAATGATGACTTTGCCATCCACCTGGACGCGTTTTTGCTCAATATAACGTTCTGCTTCCCGTCTTGAACATAAGCCGGAACGGGCAATAACTTTAGCCAGCCTCTGGCCTTTTGCGTCAGGCAGGTGTTCGCCCAAATCTGCCGGTTCTTTGATCGGGTCTGTCATGTCAACTATTTCTTAGGCTGCAATGGCACTAGCGATCATGGCTTTGAAAATCCGCCGGTCACCCTCACTGATTTCGTATTCGGGATGCCACTGCACCCCAGGCAAAAGCGGTAACGCGGGTCTTCAATGCCTTCAATCACCCCGTCGGGTGCGACGGCATTGACTACGACCGGTTTGGCAACAGTTTTGACCGCTTGATGATGGGCGCTGTTGACGGCTAATTTATCGGTTTGGCAAATCCGGTGCAACAAGGTGTTGGCCTTAATCAAGACATCATGGCCCGGCTCATTGCGAGGATTGGGTTGCTCATGTTTCAAAGTGGTTTTGATTTCATCGGGGATATGCTGGATCAGCGAACCGCCAAGTACCACATTTAATAATTGCTGCCCGCCGCAAATACCGAGTACGGGCAGGTTACGCTCTAACGCTCCCTTGATCATCCGGTATTCAAACAGGGTACGCCGGTCTTTTGTGCGCACGGTGTCATGCCGAACGGTAGCCCCAAACAAAGCGGGGTCAACGTCAAAATTACCGCCAGTTACCAATAAGCCATTGAGGAAGCGGAAATATTCGTTCACTTGGTCAGGCTGGTGGGGCAGGGTAACGGGCACACCACCAGCTTTGGCAATCGCATCACAATAATTTTGGCGCACGGCATACCAAGGCAGTTTTGACCAACCGCCGCCTTCTTCAGAATCAAGGGTTATGCCAATAATCGGTTGAGCCATTTGTACACCTAATTGTTTTTTGCAATCATGTTATGTTTTTTTCTTATCTGCTTTCATCATAAAAGTAAACCAGAGGAATGACAAGGGTTTGTAATTGTTTAACGAAAATACCTCATGATTACACTTTCCTATTTTTACTTGCCAGGTTGAATAGGAAAACGAATGATAGGAATGTGGTTATCATCTTGATACAAATAAGGTCAAATATGGTTGGATTATTATCTTCCCCCTTTATGGAAATTGCCTTAGAGGAAGCGGCGGCGGCGGCACAGCGTGGAGAAGTGCCGGTGGGGCGGTATTGGTCGATTATCAAAACCAGCAAATTTTAGCCAAAGCGGGCAATCGGGTTGAGGAATTATGCGATCCTACCGCCCATGCCGAAATGCTGGTGATCCGCGAAGTTAATCGTAAGATACTGACCCATGCAGATTTATATGTAACGTTGGAGCCTTGCCCCATGTGTGCAACCGCCATCAGTTTTGCGCGTATCCGTCGCCTCTATTTTGGGGCGGAGGATCCTAAGGGTGGGGGGGTTGAGCATGGCTGCCGGGTTTTTACTCAACCCACCTGTCACCACCGCCCCGAGGTTTACGGGGGCATTTCAGGCGATAGGTCCACCCAGCTGCTGCGCCAGTTTTTCCAAGCAAGGCGTTGAATAATAAAAAAAGAAACTGAGGGTTAGGATTCAAGGATGAAAAAAAACCAATTGGTTGATCCGAACATGCTGTTGTTGCAAAATCGTTATGCGCCAACGACCAATGAAATTGGGTTTCTGAAGGCGGATATGCATCAAATTGTGGATGCTTATCAAGAATGGCAAGAAAATATTCCAAGGGAACATAAGGCTGTTTTTGCCATAAAAACGGTGAAGGAAAGTTTAGAGGCGATTTTGTCCCGACTTCGTCCGATCTTGAGACCTGTTCGTGATCAGTGCGCTTTTATTCCAACTTCCAGTCAATGGGTGGCCTACTTTGATAATGGGTCTTTAGGCACTGATGCAGACTCTGTTATCCTACATTTAAGCAGAAAAATTGGTTGTTTGGGTGTCAAACTTGTCGCATCTCCTCATACCATTGCTATGGAACGAAAGGAGACAACAGGCTCATATGGTGCATTAAGTTTGTATTATACAGACCCAAGCCAAGAAAAGGAAATGGGCTATACACGCATCATCCACCTCAGCAATGATGGGGCCCTGGTTTTATAAATTTCGGGACCCCTTTTTCTTTTGAGACAACAGACAACTATGCGGTTAAGAATAAACTGGACCGATTTACGTTTGCCCAATTGAAAAAATATTTACAGGAATTGGGAATAGAAGGCTTTGAAGAAAAACATTATCAGCCTTTGACTAAAGGGGCGACCATCGTTGAAAGGTTTGATTCATCTCACAATCTGTTCACCAAGTTTTTTGCTAGCTCGATTGGTAGTCTGTAACGTTGCTGCCATCAAAGTTATTGTTAGCTTTAGCTGACTATCTGCGTTTCCAGATGGCCATGATTATAGAGGAAATACCCAACAAAAGCCGATTGGTCAGTTAGCAATAAAACCCATTTGTTCTATTGGTTGCTGGGCCAGTTTTAGTTTTTTATCTCATATGGACATAAATTAAGAAATTAAAACAACCATTTTAATGGATATCCTGCAACTGGGGTTTAGGGCGGTCAAAAGCCTTTAAATTATCAATTTCGCCTACCAACCACACCAAGTCATTGGCCTCTAAAACCGTGGTAGGATCTGGATTTAATATCCGCTGACCTTCCCGTTCAATCCCCACAACTAATGCTTGTGCATCTTCCCGCAATTTAGAATCGCGAATATTTTTGCCAACCGCCGGATGATCAACAGGTAAAAACAATGCTTTCAAAGAAAAATTATCCAATAAATCAACCGGTTCTGCTGGTTCTTCATCCTTTTCAACCATTTTACTGAATTGGTCGATTTGTTCGTCCGTTCCTAAGACGATTAACTTATCCAGCGGTAAAATCCGTTCCTCCCCGCGTGGGGCAATGATAGTGCGGGCGCCGCGGTAAATCGCCACAATATTCACCCCAAATTTTTGCCGCAGTTGGTTTTGGGTTAGGGTTTTGCCTAATAAGGGTGAGTGGGAGCTTGCCTCCATTTCTACAAAATGACTGTCCCACGGCGATAATTCTTCATATTTCCGTTGCCGCCCATCTTCTTTACGGATGTTACCAACCAGCCGTTGCTCAAACCATTGATATAATCTTCCCAAATGTCGGTAAGCAAAGAAAATAAGGCTAAAAAGACAACCGCCAAGACTCCAAAAACCACCCAGTGGCGGAAATAAGCAACGGTGAGGATTAAAACTTCCGCAATTGTTAAGAACCATAAAAGGGTGATGGAAAAGTGGAAAACATCCTTGCTTGGCGTGTGGCACCCCGTGAAGAAAATAACATGCCCCAAAGGAAAGGTGAGGAGAGTAGCATGGCAATCAACCAAGCTGCGGTTAACCCCGACCATTTTCTTCAAAAAGCGTCGCGATAGGGCTAACAGCAATTTATTGACCAAGGTAAAAATAATTGCCACGATCAGGCCATTAACCAATAACCGCACCGTGGTTTTACGGAACAATGATTGCTGTTTTGATTGAGATAAGGTGCGAAAAACCCACGAGGAATAGCTGGCTAAGAAATATTTTACCCGGTTCGATAACAAGCCATCTATTTTCTGCGCTAAATATCCCGATAAGCGGATGGAATAGGGGGTGGTAAAAGTGGTAATCCCTGAAACGGCCACAATAATGGCATAAAGGGAGGGACTGGTGACATTTAAGGTCAACCCTAGTCCAATAATAATAAATGAAAATTCACCCACCTGAGACATGCTGAATCCCAAACGCAGCGAGGTGTTGAAACTTTGTCCCGTTAAAATGGCGCCGGTTGCGGTAATCAATAATTTGCCCAAGGTAACTAATAAAGTGATCGCTAAGACTGCCGACCAATGCTCCCACAATACGTTTGGATTCAACATCATGCCCACCGAAATGAAGAACACGGCGGCAAACATGTCTTTAATGGGGGTAATAATATGGTCAATTCGCTGCACCAATCTGGTTTCCGATAGGATGGAACCCATAATGAAAGCCCCTAAGGCAGTCGAATAATGGAAATAATCTGCAACCCATACCAAAAGTAAGCAAAGACCTATGGAAACAACCGTTAAAGTTTCTTGGGTGGCGTATCCGGTAATCCGCCGCATCAAGGTGGGGATCAGGAATAGCCGATAATAAACCACGCCCCAACGACTAGATCAATTGCAAGGCTGACCAGGTGATTTCTAGGGAGAAAATACTGTCGGTTTTAACAACGGTTGATAGAAATACCAATAAAAGGATGGCTAATAAATCTTCCACCACTAATACACCAAAAACTAATTCCGCAAATCGTTTTTTCATCAAGCCAAGGTCACTCATGGCTTTGATAATAATGGTGGTGGATGAGATGGCAACTGCCGCCCCTAAAAATAAAGAATCATAAAATGTCCAGCCCATCAGGCGACCTACGCCGAAGCCTAGGGCGCAAACGGCCAAGACTTCAAATAACCCCGTCAATCCGGCGGAAAAACCCACCCGCGCCAGTTTTTGAAAGCTGAAATGCAATCCTAAAGAAAACATCAAAAAAATGACGCCCAAATCAGAAAGGATTTTAATGTTGGGCAGATCAATAATCAGGGAATGAGACAGGGTATAGGGGCCAATAATGATGCCTGCAACCAAATATCCTAAGACCAATGGTTGGCGGATTTTTTGGAAAAGAAAAGGGGGTCATCCGCCACGCCCAACATGACCGCTAAATCCCTGATCAATGACGCTAAATCATGCATGGTCTTTTCCTGAAAATCAGCTTGATATTCGCATAGCGGCGAAAAAGCATTCTGATTGTCTTCCTTACATCCAATCTTGGGGATGCAATCTTTATTGGGTTCTCAAGAAATGTTTTTTATCCCCTACGATGTTTCTAGGGATACAGGCGAAGCAAGCAGATAACCCAAAGGCAGTGTTGCCAGGCGCGGCGGTGAAGGCGACTGCATGCAAAGAAATTTAAAAAATTTCATGATAAAAGGGCAAACAAGAAATTCTTGTTTGCCCTTTTAACGGATTGAAGCAATTTTGCTTAACCAGCGTAATGCTTACCAAAGCGGTTGGCCAAGAATCACATCCAACCGGCATCTTCCTGCCTTAACAAAACCCTTAGCTGGCAATTTGCCCA
>JADKIX010000009.1 GCA_016722635.1 Rhodospirillaceae bacterium
GGTGATCGATTTGCTCAACCTTGCTGTTCCAGAGCAAAGCTAAATCAAAGGATATATCCCACCCGGACACCAATGCGTTTTGATTGGCAAGGATAGAAAAAACCCCATAAGGCAAATTATCCAAAACCAATTCCATGATCATGATTGATGTCAATATAAGGGCTGTCCATCTGCTTCCTATTTTTTAACGGAAATCTGGCCGTTCCAAATCCCCTAAACAGGGGTGGATGGGGTATAGTGAAAGTTGATCAAGAAAAACACCGGCTATGATATCAGCGCAGTTGTGCTTGCAACCACCCCATGACCAACGTCAAATTCAAAAAAATAAGAATTCTCTAGACGGGAAGCTGTCAATTTGGCGGCATTTAAGGGCGTGATGGGATCGCCAACTGCCGGACAAGATTAGAGTAGGAATGGAATTATAATGAGGCGTAGAGGAATGTGAACTTAGGAATTTACGCTGTACCAGAAAGGGCAGACAATGTTCTTTAGATCATAATAATCGGCAACTGCCAAGGAATAAGGCTTTTAGCGGTCAATTTTCAATTTTTTTTGCCGGTTGAAATCAGTACTGGGATATTCTTCCCCACATTCCAAAAGAAAATACATGCCATAAGAATTGGAACACCTTCGGAGGCTAATAAATCTTGGATAAAAGATAAAGCCAATTGTTCCTCACCATGAGATAGTTGATAGATTAAGCGGGGTAATTTTCTAATATTGGCAGTCATAGAGCCCTTGAAAATCATTAATACTGCAATGTTTGCGCCAGGGTCACTATTATGGGTTTCTTTAAGGCCATCTTTTCCACCTCAATCTGGATGGGTTTTTTCCAGCTGTTGATATAATTGCAGGAACTGCTTTTTAGATCAGGATATCGTCGATTGCAGGTGTCATCAGCCCTGCAATCCCTGAAAAGGCGATGAGGCATGGGATGCCGCCGCAGGCATCGACAAATGAATCAACTTCCGGCGGTAGACAGAATCCAAAATCACGCTGCGTATATATTGGGGGTAATCGCGCATGAAGGTTAAAGCCAGCTTGGTACCATAAGAAATACCGTTATATATTGACTTGCTGGATCCCTATCAACCTTAATAAATCGGCAATATCTGCCGCACTTTCCAGGGAATTATACGCGGCCAAATCAATATGTGCGGCTTGCAGTTGTTGTTGGCATTGCCCGCAAGCTTTCGCAACATTTCTTTCCACGTTTTAGCGGCAATCCATTTGCTGCCATTGTTCCATTTTTCCATCAAAAAAATCCGGGCAATAAAGGGCAGGGTTGGCTGCTTTGGTACCGCGTTGGTCGAGTAACAATAAATCGCGTTTGCGGTTCCAAGTGGTTAGTTCAATCCAATCCCACCAATCATAAATGTCTTCCCGAGTTAAATTTGCGCTGTAACCAGGGCCGCCATCCAAATATAAGATAGGGTCTGGGAATTCCTTCTGGTCAGGTGTGCAATAAGGCAACTGGCAAAGAAATTTCGGGGCTATGGGGTTTGAGCGGTTTTCAGGCACATGTAGGACTCAACATTTGGCTGTACTGCCTTTGGGGAATGGTAAAGGAGCATGTGACTGATTCTAGACGGGGGGGAGAAGCCTGCGAAATGGTTGGGGATAAAAAAATAACAACCCAAAACCGCTAACCAATTTTTCTGGGGCAACTTATCTGTTTTTGCAAAAAATGATGAATATCAATATCCCTTGAGGGGGTTATCTGAAAAACTTTGTTCTCGGAGGATATAAAAATTCGCGGTAAAGGGAAGAGGCAAAGCTTAGCGAAACAACGCCTCATTTTTCTTTAGTCAAAAGTTATTATCCCTCAACGGTCAAACATACCATTAACGCAATGGGTTGCAGATAAGAATTAATTTTCATTCCAATCGTTAAAAAATCTTCATCAATGCGTGAAATATGAAGGGTTTCTCGAATTTCGCAACTAACATGATGGCTGATCATCAGCTGAGTCAGTTTTTCGCCATGAATTAAAGGGATATTTTTGCTAGCTTTAATTGCTTCTTTGCCGAGCGGGTGCGCTGAAATCCGCAGTGGTTACAAAAACCCTTTGTTGGTGTGATGTTTATCTAAGCTGCCAATAAATTCACGAACTTGTTGGGCGGAAACCCCAAGTGTCTGCTGACAAACGTTTGGCTTGGATATAAAGGCGATCTAATCTCCAAGACATCTTGGTAAATCACCCCGTCCACCCCCCATCATAGCTTTGGCCTAGATGTTTGGTGCCATTGGCAGAACATTAAAAACCTTTGCCACAACTTCAAGAACAACTTTTCAAAAGCGGTCGGAGATAATTGCATCAGTTGCTTGAGTAGGTCAGTGGCTAAAGACCGTTGGATTTGTTCATGATATTGGCGAACAATTTCTTCTGGGGTGAATTCTGAACTGGTGTCGCCAATAGGATTGGATTGTTCGATGGGAGAGGTGGGATTGCCCATGATTTTGCTTGGTTCACTGACACGCGCTGCCATAAACTGCCCAAATTCTTTATAACGCCTTAAAAAATTGACGTTAAAAAGCAGGGTTGGAATTTAATAATTCTATTCCCCGGTTCGTCAGACGAAAACTGCCGCGTCCCGTTGATTCAATCAGTTGGGCGGCTGTCAAATATGTTTAGCCCACCCAACTCGATTCGCAAACAAATATCCCCGGCCGGAGGGCAACAACTGATACCGTTCTGCTTCGGTCAGTTTGAAGCTACGCGATAATTCCTGGATTGCCAGGGATGTTTTTATTTCCTGCGGGTTATTCAGGCTTTGAGCAAGTTGTAGAACCGGCAGCATCAATTCGTAAAATTTGGGTATGGCCATGCTATCTCCCTTATCATTTCTTATGGTAGGATGAATGAATTGAGGGGTGCTAGCAAACATTTTTTGGTCTAAAAATGATAAGTTACCGTGTTAAACGCCAGCCCAACACCACTTTTGTTGATCCGTACAGCCTTTCTTGCCACCAACGGTAGGAGGGGGAAATAGGTAATTCTTCGTCCGCGGCCATTTCCAAAACGAAACGGCAGTTTGGTTGCAACCAGCCTTGTTTTTCAAGGGACTGCAAGGCGGGATAATAAGATCTTGATGATAAGGGGGATCAAGAAAAACCAAATGTGCCGGAATTAACCCGGATTGGGTGGATAATAAAGGAGGGTTCAGGATATTGCCTGGGTACAGGCGGCTTTTATCTTGAACAGACAATTGTTTAATATTTTGTTGGATAATCCGTGTGGCTTCAGAATGTTGTTCAAAAAAATAAGCCTGGTCTGCTCCCCGTGATAAGGCTTCCAATCCTAACGCGCCGCTGCCAGCAAACCCATCAATCACCACCAAATTTTGCCAAACGGATAAGAAGCCCGATGACCGGGCTAGAAATTCGGGGTTATGTTCCAACACATTAAACAGTGCCTGTCGGGTGCGGTCAGCGGTGGGGCGAGTATGCTGCCCAGGTAAAGTTTGCAGCAATTTCCCCCGCCACCTGCCGCTGATAATACGGATCATTTTTTCTTGGTCTTTATTTTGGTATTGATGCCCAACTGATCCCGCAGCACCCGCCCGGGAATTTGTTCGGCTTCACCTTTCAGTAAATTGCCCAATTGGAAGGGCCAAAAGACAAACGCAGCAGACGGCTGACTTCCCAGCCAAAAATTCACACAAACGGCGGATTTCCCGTTTTTTCCTTCCCGCAAGCTGATGGTCAGCCAGGCATTCTCCCCTTGTTGGCGGTCCAAGGTTACCTCTTCAGTCTGATACTGAATGCCATCAATGGTCAGTCCCTCTTGCAAACGTTGCAACGACCCTTGGTCAACCTGTCCGTGAACGCGCACCCGGTAGCGCCGCAGCCATTGATTGGCTGGCAGCGTTAACTGGCGAACCAGTTCGCCATCATTGGTTAACAGCAATAAACCTTCCGAATTAAAATCCAACCGCCCAACCGCGTTTAACCGTTGCAATTGACGGGGTAAATATTCATAGATGGTCGCCCTTCCTTCCGGGTCATGCCGGGTGGTCAGGCAACCGCGGGGTTTATAGTACCGCCATAATTTCGTGGGTTCGATATCGGGAATAACCTGACCGTCAACCACAATGATCTGGTCAAGGGTAACGTTTAGGGCTGGGCTAATGATGACTTTGCCATCCACCTGGACGCGTTTTTGCTCAATATAACGTTCTGCTTCCCGTCTTGAACATAAGCCGGAACGGGCAATAACTTTAGCCAGCCTCTGGCCTTTTGCGTCAGGCAGGTGTTCGCCCAAATCTGCCGGTTCTTTGATCGGGTCTGTCATGTCAACTATTTCTTAGGCTGCAATGGCACTAGCGATCATGGCTTTGAAAATCCGCCGGTCACCCTCACTGATTTCGTATTCGGGATGCCACTGCACCCCAGGCAAAAGCGGTAACGCGGGTCTTCAATGCCTTCAATCACCCCGTCGGGTGCGACGGCGTTGACCACGACCGGTTTGGCAACAGTTTTGACCGCTTGATGATGAGCACTGTTGACGGCCAATTTATCGGTTTGGCAAATCCGGTGCAACAAGGTGTTAGCCTTAATCAAGATATCGTGGCCTGGCTCATTGCGAGGATTGGGTTGCTCATGTTTCAAAGTGGTTTTGATTTCATCTGGGATATGCTGGATCAGCGAACCGCCAAGTACCACATTTAATAATTGCTGCCCGCCGCAAATACCGAGTACGGGCAGGTTACGCTCTAACGCTCCCTTGATCATCCGGTATTCAAACAGGGTACGCCGGTCTTTTGTGCGCACGGTGTCATGCCGAACGGTAGCCCCAAACAAAGCGGGGTCAACGTCAAAATTACCGCCAGTTACCAATAAGCCATTGAGGAAGCGGAAATATTCGTTCACTTGGTCAGGCTGGTGGGGCAGGGTAACGGGCACACCACCAGCTTTGGCAATCGCATCACAATAATTTTGGCGCACGGCATACCAAGGCAGTTTGACCAACCGCCGCCTTCTTCAGAATCAAGGGTTATGCCAATAATCGGTTGAGCCATTTGTACACCTAATTGTTTTTTGCAATCATGTTATGTTTTTTTCTTATCTGCTTTCATCATAAAAGTAAACCAGAGGAATGACAAGGGTTTGTAATTGTTTAACGAAAATACCTCATGATTACACTTTCCTATTTTTACTTGCCAGGTTGAATAGGAAAACGAATGATAGGAATGTGGTTATCATCTTGATACAGATAAGGTCAAATATGGTTGGATTATTATCTTCCCCCTTTATGGAAATTGCCTTAGAGGAAGCGGCGGCGGCGGCACAGCGTGGAGAAGTGCCGGTGGGGGCGGTATTGGTCGATTATCAAAACCAGCAAATTTTAGCCAAAGCGGGCAATCGGGTTGAGGAATTATGCGATCCTACCGCCCATGCCGAAATGCTGGTGATTCGCGAAGTTAATCGTAAGATACTGACCCATGCAGATTTATATGTAACGTTAGAGCCTTGCCCCATGTGTGCAACCGCCATCAGTTTTGCGCGTATCCGCCGCCTCTATTTTGGGGCGGATGATCCCAAGGGGGGTGGGGTTGAGCATGGCTGCCGGGTTTTTACTCAACCCACCTGTCACCATCGCCCTGAGATTTACGGGGGCATTGCAGGTGATAGGTCCACCCAGCTGCTGCGCCAGTTTTTCCAAGCAAGGCGTTGAATAATAAAAAAAGAAACTGAGGGTTAGGATTCAAGGATGAAAAAACCAATTGGTTGATCCGAACATGCTGTTGTTGCAAAATCGTTATGCGCCAACGACCAATGAAATTGGGTTTCTGAAGGCGGATATGCATCAAATTGTGGATGCTTATCAAGAATGGCAAGAAAATATTCCAAGGAACATAAGGCTGTTTTTGCCATAAAAACGGTGAAGGAAAGTTTAGAGGCGATTTTGTCCCGACTTCGTCCGATCTTGAGACTTGTTCGTGATCAGTGCGCTTTTATTCCAACTTCCAGTCAATGGGTGGCCTACTTTGATAATGGGTCTTTAGGCACTGATGCAGACTCTGTCATCCTATATTTAAGCAGAAAAATTGGTTGTTTGGGTGTCAAACTTGTCGCATGTCCTCATACCATTGTTACAGAACGAAAGGAGGCAACAGGGTCATATGGTGCATTAAGTTTGTATTATACAGACCCAAGCCAAGAAAAGGAAATGGGCTATACACGCATCATCCACCTCAGCAATGATGGGGGCCCTTGGGTTTTTATAAATTTCGGGACCCCTTTTTCTTTTGAGACAACAGACAACTATGCGGTTAAGAATAAACTGAACCGATTTACGTTTGCCCAGTTGAAAAAATATTTACAGGAATTGGGAATAGAAGGCTTTGAAGAAAAACATTATCAGCCTTTGACTAAAGGGGCGACCATCGTTGAAAGGTTTGATTCATCTCACAATCTGTTCACCAAGTTTTTTGCTAGCTCGATTGGTAGTCTGTAACGTTGCTGCCATCAAAGTTATTGTTAGTTTTAGCTGACTATCTGCGTTTCCAGATGGCCATGATTATAGAGGAAATACCCAACAAAAGCCGATTGGTCAGTTAGCAATAAAACCCATTTGTTCTATTGGTTGCTGGGCCAGTTTTAGTTTTTTATCTCATATGGACATAAATTAAGAAATTAAAACAACCATTTTAATGGATATCTTGCAATTGGGGTTTCGGTCGGTCAAAAGCCTTCAAATTATCAATTTCGCCTACCAACCACACCAAGTCATTGGCCTCTAAAACCGTGGTAGGATCTGGATTTAATATCCGCTGACCTTCCCGTTCAATCCCCACAACTAATGCTTGTGCATCTTCCCGCAATTTAGAATCGCGAATATTTTTGCCAACCGCCGGATGATCAACAGGTAAAAACAATGCTTTCAAAGAAAAATTATCCAATAAATCAACCGGTTCTGCTGGTTCTTCATCCTTTTCAACCATTTTACTGAATTGGTCGATTTGTTCGTCCGTTCCTAAGACGATTAACTTATCTAGCGGTAAAATCCGTTCCTCCCCGCGTGGGGCAATGATAGTGCGGGCGCCGCGGTAAATCGCCACAATATTCACCCCAAATTTTTGCCGCAGTTGGTTTTGGGTTAGGGTTTTGCCTAATAAGGGTGAGTGGGAGCTTGCCTCCATTTCTACAAAATGACTGTCCCACGGCGATAATTCTTCATATTTCCGTTGCCGCCCATCTTCTTTACGGATGTTACCAACCAGCCGTTGCTCAAACCATTGATATAATCTTCCCAAATGTCGGTAAGCAAAAGAAAATAAGGCTAAAAAGACAACCGCCAAGACCCCAAATACCACCCAGTGGCGGAAATAAGCAACGGTGAGGATTAAAACTTCTGCAATTGTTAATAACCATAAAAGGGTGATGGAAAAAGTGGAAAACATCCTTGCTTGGCGTGTGGTACCCCGTGAAGAAAATAACATGCCCCATAGGAAAGGTGAGGAGGTTATTATGGCAATCAACCAAGCTGCGGTTAACCCCGACCATTTTTCTTCAAAAAGCGTCGTGATAGGGGCCAACAGCAATTTATTGACCAAGGTAAAAATAATTGCCACGATCAGGCCATTAACCAATAACCGCACCGTGGTTTTACGGAACAATGATTGCTGTTTTGATTGAGATAAGGTGCGAAAAACCCACGAGGAATAGCTGGCTAAGAAATATTTGACCCGCTCTGATAATAATCCATCGATTTTCTGCGCTAAATATCCCGATAAGCGGATGGAATAGGGGGTGGTAAAAGTGGTAATCCCTGAAACGGCCACAATAATGGCATACAGGGAGGAGCTGGTGACATTTAAGGTCAATCCTAATCCGATAATGATAAACGAAAATTCACCCACCTGAGACATGCTGAACCCCAAACGCAGCGAGGTGTTTAAACTTTGTCCCGTTAAAATGGCGCCGGTTGCGGTAATCAATAATTTGCCCAAGGTAACTAATAAAGTGATCGCTAAGACTGCTGACCAATGCTCCCACAATACGTTTGGATCCAACATCATGCCCACCGAAATGAAGAACACGGCGGCAAACATGTCTTTGATGGGGGTAATAATATGGTCAATCCGCTGCACCAATCTGGTTTCCGATAGGATAGATCCCATAATAAAAGCCCCTAAGGCAGTCGAATAATGGAAATAATCTGCAACCCACACCAAAAGTAAGCAAAGGCCTATGGAAACCACCGTTAAAGTTTCTTGGGTGGCGTATCCGGTAATTCGCCGCATCAAGGTGGGGATCAGGAAATAGCCGATAATAAACCATGCCCCAACCACTAAGATCAATTGCAAAGCTGACCAGGTGATTTCTAGGCAGAAAATACTGTCAGTTGTGACAACGGTGGATAAAGATACCAATAAAAGGATGGCTAATAAATCTTCGACCACCAAAACACCAAAAACTAATTCCGCAAATCGTTTTTTCATCAAGCCAAGATCACTCATGGCTTTGATGATGATGGTAGTTGACGAAATGGCCACTGCCGCCCCTAAAAATAAAGAATCATAAAATGTCCAGCCCATCAGGCGACCTACGCCGAAGCCTAGGGCGCAAACGGCCAAGACTTCAAATAACCCCGTCAATCCGGCGGAAAAACCCACCCGCGCCAGCTTTTGAAAGCTGAAATGCAATCCTAAAGAAAACATCAAAAAGATGACGCCCAAATCAGAAAGGATTTTAATGTTGGGCAGGTCAATGATTAAGGAATGAGACAGGGTATAGGGGCCGATAATGATACCGGCAACCAAATATCCTAAGACCAGTGGTTGGCGGATTTTCTGGAAAAGCAGCGTGGTAATACCTGCCACACCTAACATGACCGCTAAATCCCTGATCAATGGCGCTAAATCATGCATGGTATTTTCCTGGAAATCAGCTGATATTCGCATAGCGGGCGAAAAAAAGCATTCTGATTGTCTTCCTATCATCCAATCTTTGGGGATGCAATCTTTTATTGGGTTCTCAAGAAATATTTTTGATTATCCCCGACGTTATTTGGGATACAGGCGAAGCAAGCAGATAACCTAAAGGCAGTGTTGCCAGGTGCGCGGCGGGTGAAGGCGGCCGCATGCAAAGAAATTTAAAAAAATTTCATGATAAAAAAAGGGCAAACAAGAATTTCTTGTTTGCCCTTTTAACGGATTGAAGCAATTTTGCTTAACCAGCGTAATGCTTACCAAAGCGGTTGGCCAAGAAATCATCCAAATTGGCATCTTCCTGCCTAACAAAACCCTTAGCTGGCAGGTTGCCCAAGCGGTGCATGTCAATCATGGCACAGGCGCCAGCAGCAGTGGTGATTTGAATAGCACTCATCCATTTGCCGTTAATCTCTTTAGCATAGATTTTGCGGCTATAGGTTTCTTGCCAAAATTTTCCGCCCTTTTCGCCCGTGACGTTAACAAACACCAGCACCACATCTTGCCCCGTCCCGGGAATGGCATTTTCCAAAATGTTTTTCACCACCTCACGCCGTTCTTGCAGGCGTAAATCCTGAAGTAAAAACTGCATCAGGTTTTGGTGGCCGGGATAGCGGACGGTTTTATAGTTTAGGAATTGTACGCGGCCAGCCAGCGTATCACATAAAGTGCCCAGTCCGCCGGAGGTATTGAAAGCCTCATATTCCACGCCGTCAAGGGAGAAATGTTCCAGGCCTTCCAAGGGCGTTAGTTCAACTTTTTTGCCATTTTCAATGGCTTCACACAAATTGCAATATTCATTGATCAGACCGTCCGTACTCCAGGTTAAGGTATATTTCAAACGGTTGACCGGAAATTGCGGTAAGGCCCCGACGCGCATGGACACTTGGTGTAATTTATCAAAATTCTTCGCCAAATGGTGGGCGGCAATACCTATAAATCCAGGGGCTAGACCGCATTGTGGTACTAGGGCAGTTTTTGCCTTCTCTGCCAATTGTTTGACGGTACGGGTGGAAGTGACATCCTCGGTCAAATCAAAATAATGGGCGCCAGCTTGGGTTGCTGCACGGGCGACCAGCGGATTGAGGGCATAGGGCAGGGCGCTCAGCACCGCCTGCATGCCTTGCATGGCTTGCAATAATTGTTTTTCATTGGCCACATCTGCCTCAATTTTACGGATGGCCGGATTTTTGATATGGGTCATAAAATCCTTGCTACGGTCAGCAACCGCCACTTTATATTCGCCGCTAGCATTTAACATTTCTGCAATAGCGCTGCCAATTTTACCGCCGCCAACCACCAATACCTGATACATGCTTGCCCCTCTGTGCCAAAAAAATCTTGTTGAATGAATAATGATATGCTACCCCTGTCGGCTGGACAGAAGATAGCTGGCGTAATGATAGATTTATCCATAAAACCAGACAAATGACTTTAAATAATCTCGAAATGACGGAATAAACAGAAATGTCCTTAAAACAAAATCCTGATCAGACGGATGAACATCTGATAAGCTTATTAACGGCAAATGCCCGGGTGTCAGCTGCATTATTGGCGAGGAAGGTTGGTTTATCGCGCAGTGCCGTGCAGCAGCGGCTTCGGCGGTTGGAACAGCAGGGGATCATTGAAGGGTATAGCGTGGTGCTAAAAACCATTCCTGTGCATCCGCAAAGGTGGCGGGCAATGGTCATGGTGGTGCTGGAATCACGTCAACAGGAACGGGTAATTGAAAGTCTGCGCGGCATGGCCGAGGTGCTGGTGGCCCATACGGTCAGCGGTGAATATGACTTGATGGTTGAAATCGCTGCTACTGATGCCGAGGATTTAGATCAGTTGTTAAGCAAAATCGGGCGGTTGCCAGGGGTTGGCCGTACGACTTCATTTATTTTGCTTAGCCGGAAGATCACCCGTGGCGAGCGCCAATCAAAAGAATCCACTATCTGATTTCTGAGGGTCAAAATTTTATACATTCCTTAAGAAATGGGTTTTGGGCAGGGGAATTCCTCAAATAATATGATGATGATAAGGCCTGAAGCTGAAAAATGCGAACCCAAATACCCATCTTTTGGAGCTTGTTTTAACCTTCTGGTGATAATTTCGCGCAGCATGAAATCTGTAACGGGTGGGGGAATAGAAAAATAGGAACAAGTGTTGTTCCACTGATCCACTGTTTCTAATCCATCTATAAGACCGATTATATAATGGGAACAAGTATTTGGATCATTATCACATAAAGTTAAGAACATATCTCCCGTATAATATGACCATGATTTGGATGGTTGCGCGGGCTGTTGTCCTAAGGCTGTACCGGCGATAAAGCTAAAAAATAAAAGCTTGAATATTAATTGCATGGATTAAAAGCCTCGTACGTATACGAATTTTATAAATGCCCCATCAAAAAAGCTGGCTGACCGGCAATTCCCCTAGAGAGACCGGGATTATTTCTTAGAATTTTGCTGCAGCTGGTTCAGTTGCTGTTGCAATTGGTCCAACTGTTCCTTTAAGTTTTTTAAGCTTTGATCGGGTTGCCCGCCACTATTAGGCGATGATCTTTCCTGGTTTTTCTCAGTGCCCATGGTATTTTTAGCCCCAAACGGGTTAAACATCTGCAAGGATTTTGGAAAAAATCCATATTGCGGCGCGTCACATCATCAAGCTGCGGCAAAGGGAACATAGGGCCAAAAGTTTGCTGTAATTGCTGGCGGAAATTTTGTTGCTGTTGCACAAAGCTCTCCATCGATTGATCCAAATATTTTGGCACCAGCATTTGCAGATTGTCCCCATAAAAACCGATCAATTGCCGCAGGAAATTCAACGGCAATAATTTCTGGCCTTTGCCTTCCTGCTCAACAATAATTTGGGTTAAGACCGCCCGGGTAATATCCTCCTCGGTTTTGGCGTCCACCACCACAAAATCCACATTGTCTTTCACCAACTGGCATAAATATTCCAAAGTCACATAACTGCTGGTGGCGGTATTATAAAGACGGCGATTGGCGTATTTCTTAATCTTGATTGGGTTAGCGGGGGCGGCGGCTTCGGTCATGGATTTGTTCCTGGCTGGTTTTTGATGTCAGATGGCTGGTTCAGCAAACCAACTTGTATTTTCCGTTAGGAATAAGGGTTCTTTTTTGTTAAGCTATCTCAGATGCTATCGAAAAATAGCTAAAATAAACAATTAATCCTGCCCCATTATATAGGGGAAAATTAGGATCACAATGATTTTTCCGTCAAATGATCCGTTAGGTTAAAAAAATAAAATAACCGATCAGGAGGAGACAACATGGCAACCACCGACCACAAAAAAAATTCATCCGCCCAAAATACGGAAAAAGCCAATCCATCTGCTAAACCAGGGATAGCAGATAAGGGGGAAGCGGAGCCTACCCCCGATAGTTCCTTTAATCCCGATTACCCGGGTTCATGGATAGAGGCGGCCAAACAAACCCTAGATTTGTGGCAGCAACAATTATCCGGTAATTTGGCAGATCCTTACTGGGTTGACCAATGGGGATATTTCTTGAATAATTTACGGCAGGCGGCTGCCCAACGCGATGCCCAAAATCCAAAAACTGCCGCACCTGACCCAAAGCAACATTCCAAGGCTGCTGATCATGAACAACCGCCTGCAAAGCCCCAAGCCGCTGGCTTATCATCTGAACAACGCCTGGGCGATGTGGATGAGTTGGCCAAACGCCTCCATGACCTTGAAAAACGGGTGGCCGTTTTGGAACGACAAAATGGGTCAACCGCCCCTCAAGGCACCCCTAAATCTTCCAAGCGCCCTTCTTGACGCCATCCATCACGAAGGACTTGCGCGTTACCAGCGTTTTTTGAAGGGGATAAAAGCTTATCAAAACCATCCGTATCAGCGGCAAATAACGTCGCTGCCGGTGGTTTCCCAAGAATCAACCAGCCGCTTATTTCTATGTCAAGCGACGCAACCGCAAGGGATGATAGTGATCGTACCTTCCCTCATCAACCGTTCTTATATTTTGGATTTAGCAGAAAATAATTCTTTTATTAGGAGGTTAGGGGAGCGGGGATATAGTACCTTGCTGCTGGATTGGGGTGATCCCACTGTCTTGGAACAGCAATTCGGCTTAGATGATTATATAGCACGATTATTACATATGGTGGAGGCAGCTAGGCTACAAGCAGGCGATCAACCTGTTTATATCATGGGTTATTGTATGGGCGGGCTGCTTGCTATGGCTGCAGCTGTCTTGAAGCCGAAAGTTTTTAAGGGTGTATGTTTACTGGCAACACCCTGGGATTTCCAGGCCGTGCCCATGCCGCTCGCGCAAGCCCTTAGCAGTCATTGGCCCAGTTGGCAATCTTTGTTGCCGTCCCTATCTGTGGTGCCGGTTGAATGGTTACAATGGTATTTTTCGGCCCTTAACCCTTTGCAAATCCTACAAAAATTCAGCAAATTCGGGGAGTTACCCCAGCAATCTGCCGCTGCCCAGCAATTTGTAGCGCTTGAGGATTGGTTAAATGATGGGGTAGCCGTTACCCAGCGGGTCATTCAGGAATCTTTAGAAAACTGGTACCGGGATAATTTGCCCATTCAGGCACAATGGCGGGTAGGGGGGCAGATCATTGCCCCCCGATATGTAGATTGCCCTATATTGGCGGTACTGCCGAAACAAGACCGGATTGTCCCCCTAGCTAGTGCATCTGCCATATCCAGCAACCTGCCATCTATAAAGATGGTGACTATTGACGCTGGTCATATTGGCATGGTGGCCAGTCCTCGTGCTGCACCGCAAACTATTGCAGTGATTGCGAATTGGCTAAATACCCTTTCCTAGAGCCGAAAAAATTTGCCTAAAAATAGCATGTAATATATTATGTTGTGACGCAGCATGAAAATTAGCGCCTGCTGAGGCCGCTAGGTGGAAAGCTGTGAGAATGATTGGTTCAATAAAATAGTGAGAAGATGATGCAAGAAGTTGTAATCGCCAGTGCTGTTCGTACCCCCATCGGCTCCTTTCAAGGGGTTTTTAACAATGTGTCCGCCCATCAATTAGGGACGGTGGCCATTAGGGCCGCTTTGGAACGCGCAAAAACCGCTCCCCAAGATATCCAGGAAGTGGTGATGGGGCAAATACTTACGGCAGGCGCCGGACAGAACCCGGCCCGGCAAGCGGCGATGGCTGCAGGCATTCCGGTGGGTGCCACTGCCTATGTCCTTAATCAAATGTGCGGTTCCGGTTTGCGTGCGGTAGTAGCTGCTTACCAAAGCATCCGCCTGGGTGATCAAGATATGGTTGTGGCGGGCGGGCAGGAAAGTATGAGCCAATCTCCGCATTGTCTGTGGTTGCGCCCAGGGGTCAAAATGGGTGATGCCCCCATGGTGGATACCATGATTCATGATGGGCTATGGGATGCTTTTCACCATTACCATATGGGTATAACGGCCGAAAATTTGGCACGGCAATTTAACATCAGCCGTCAACAACAAGATGAATTTGCCCTTTTTTCCCAGCAAAAAACCGAACAAGCCATTAAGAACAATTTGTTCCAAGCCGAAATTGTCCCTGTGCCAGTCAAAAATGGCAAAATTGAAAGTTTGGTGACTGCGGACGAATATCCCAAAGCTGGTGTAAGCCTAGAATTACTTGCCAAATTACGCCCGGCTTTTGACCGGGAAAAAGGTACGGTCACGGCTGGCAACGCCTCCGGCCTGAATGACGGAGCAGCGGCTTTGGTTTTAATGTCAAAGACGACAGCTGTGAAGAAAGGGATCAAGCCGTTGGCGCGGATCGTTTCCTGGGCAACGGCGGGGGTGGAACCTGCTTTGATGGGCACGGGGCCCATTCCGGCCAGCCGTTTGGCCTTGCAGCGGGCGGGGTGGAAAATGGACCAATTGGATTTAATTGAGGCGAATGAGGCTTTTGCCGTGCAATCTTGCGTTGTGAACCAAGAAATGAAATGGGACAAGGCGAAGGTGAATGTCAATGGTGGGGCGATTGCCTTGGGTCACCCCATTGGTGCCTCGGGCGCTCGTATTTTGGTAACGTTGCTGCATGAAATGGCGCGCCGTAAAGCCAAACGCGGGCTCGCCACCCTGTGCATTGGCGGCGGCATGGGCATTGCGATGTGTGTGGAGCGGGAATAAAATGGTTATTACTAAAATCTGACGCAGCAATACCCAATAGGTTCTGGAACAAAGATCAGGTGAAATATAGTTGCAAAATAAATTTACTACATCTTTTTTCTAATTATCTAAAATAAACTTCTTAAAACAGCATTTGGGAATTATGTGCGTAAGTAGGCCAATGAGGTTTATAATCCTCAACTTGATTGCCCCATTGTTCCCAGCCAGGGCGTTGCCCACGCGCAAATAATTCTAAATAGGGCGGTTTGCTGCAGCGTTCAATAATATCATAAAGTTCATCTGGTTTTCTGGAATGCTCTCTCTTTCTGGTTTGTATTATATTTACTTGTGTTCTTCCTGAATTTAACGTACGAGCGTTTTTTCCTTTTACTCCAAACAATATAATCTCAGTAACATTTCTAAAATAAAACCCTACCCCTCTACCGTCTGGCCCCCCATCTTTCCTAATTTTATGCCAAATAATATTAGTTTTATACTGAAATCCCCACGCTTCCATAACTTCAATACCTTCTTTGATCAACGCATTAGGTACCCATAAATATAAATGAGAAGGCTCAAGCAGGCATTCATTAACAGGGATATTTTTTATCTCTTTTAGGGATAAAGTTGGATATCGGTTAAGTCTTTTATGTTCGGGTGCCATTTTGCCAGTCCTGTTTTTAAACTGCCAAGGAGGATCGGCTAATATAGTATGAAATTTTTGAGTTACTTTAGTTCTAAAATCTATAATAACATTTTCATTTAATAGCATTATTTAATCCTCTAAATATAAGTTTTTTGTAATTCCAAAAACTAAAAGTGGGCAGCCAGCACCACCTCCGCCCTCAATTCTGGGTAGTAGTTTACTCATATGTGTTGTGGATGCCCCGTAAGAAGCGCCTCTTTGGAGTGATACAAAAATCTCTTGGAGATTATCACATCTTGTTATAATAACTCCAACGCTTATAGCACGTAAATCAAAAAGAAGTCGGAAATTATATAAATCTCTATCAAAACAGGGATCTTTATTATTCCATTCAATTTCAAGTGCTACTCTATTCTTATAACAATCCACTTTATGAGTAGGTGAATCAAGGGTTTTGTCATCTACAATAACTTTTGTTTTAAAGATTTTTCTTTCCAACCTTTCGCATATAAGGAAGTATCTATAGCTTCTGCTACTTTAGATTTACTTCCTCCTCCTACAGTAATCCAACTTTTTCTAAATCTAAAGTTTGTAAGGGTTTCGATTATGTCATTCCATTCTTGGGGAAAATCATTTTTGAGAATGGCAGCTGCATGTTTCCATTCATAAATCTCATAATGGTCCTTTAAAAAATCTCCAAAAATATTCATTCTCATTTCAAGACAGCCTCAATTTTGTAAATTAGATTCCTACTGATTTTATGTGGTTTTATGTTCAAGATAGATTTAAAGTGTGTAAATAAAAATTTGGGGATAATTTATGGCAAGGCTAGTAAATTACTATCTATGATACGTCACACGGGTAATTTAATTTTTATCATATTAAGATCGATACTTTATGTATATTAATAAATCTATGCACAGAACAGAGAAATTTATAAAATTTACTACAAAAATAAAAATCCGGCGGGGAGGGTAACATGACAAAACGGGTAGCAGTGGTTACGGGTGGTACGCGCGGTATTGGCGCCGCCATTTGCGAAGCGTTAAAAAAAGCGGGATATCAGGTGGCAGCGGGCTATGCCAATAATCAAACGGCTGCTCAACAATTTTCCGCTAAAACAGGCATATCGGCATATCCCTTTAACGTAGCCAATTACGGGGAATGTGAAAAAGCAGTGGCCAAAATTAGCAAAGATTTGGGCCCGATTGATATTTTGGTAAATAACGCTGGCATTACCCGTGATGCCCCTTTGCATCGCCTGACACCCCAACAATGGCAGGAGGTTATTGATACCAATTTAACCTCCTGTTTCAATATGTGCCGGGTGCTGATTGATAGCATGCGCGAACGCAATTTTGGCCGCATTGTCAATATTGGTTCCATCAACGGCCAGGCCGGGCAATATGGCCAAGTGAACTATGCCGCTGCCAAATCGGGCATTCATGGCTTTACCAAGGCACTGGCCCAGGAAGGCGCGACTAAGGGAATTACCGTTAATGCCATTGCCCCCGGTTATATTGATACCGAGATGGTGCGGGCCGTGCCTCCCAATATTTTAGAAAAAATTGTCGCGAAAATTCCGGTGGGACGATTGGGACAAGCGGCCGAAATCGCCCGTGGTGTGGTCTTTTTGGTATCCGATGAGGCCGGGTTTATCACGGGCTCGACCCTATCTATCAATGGCGGCCAGCATATGTATTAAAGGATGAAGAAGTAGTTTGATAAGCTTATTTAAAGCTTATATTTGACTGTTTAATGATATTGCTATACATTTATAGCAATATCGTACATGTATAACGAGAGGAATTCATCATGTTGGCAATTCGATTACCAGTGGAGATTGAGGAACGGTTGGAAAAGCTGGCCAAAAGCACTGGGCGCACGAAAAGCTTTTACGTGCGCCAAGCGATTTTAGAACATTTAGAAGAATTAGAGGATATTTATCTGGCCGAACGGGTGCTTGAAGACATTCGCAAGGGCAAGCAAAAAACTGCCTCCCTAGCCAAGGTGATGAAGCGTCATGGCATGGAAGATTGAATTCTCAAGCGCTGCTGAAAAAGCCTTGGATGATTTGCCGAAAGAACAGGTCAGAAGAATATTAAAGTTTTTACACGAACGTCTTGCACCTAATCTTAACCCCCATAGTCTTGGCGACAGTTTGAAGGGCAATCAGTTTAGCGGGTTGTGGCGATACCGGGTGGGGGATTACCGTCTAATCTGCCAGATTCAGGATGAAGAAATTATGATACTGGTTCTAAGAATCGGCCATCGCCGGGAAGTTTATCGGTGATACCGACGAAAGCTATTCATGTTAGTCTTCTTTTTGTGAAAGTCTGGCCAGTAGCTCCGATACTTCAGGAATAAGCTGTGATACAAGGGAAATAATTTCACCAATTAATTTCTTTAGCTCGTTGTGCCTCTGATCGATTTCTTCAAAATTCAGGGTAGAAGATTTATCCTCCTGATTTGTATTATCAAAATGTTCTTTAAAAGATCCTCTTTTGATAAGGCTACGAGTAGTTGTTAATTCGAGATTGTTTTCCGAATTACCTAATGATTTGACTGCTGTGAATATTTGTGAATGCACTAGCCTGTTTCTATATTCAATAATCTTTACGCAGCTTTTGTGCAGATTTTTCTCTAAAGAAAAGGGTCTCCATACTTTATCTTTCGAATACTAAAAGTTAAGTCAATAAACGTTCCTATATCCACCGCAGCCTAGATAAGAGGTGAGTACTTTTCATCAAGGTTAAGGGTGTATTGAAATAACTTTTCAGAGCCAAAACTTCTCAAATTTTGCGGCCAAAAATTCAGCATTTATATCTTCCTAAAGCTTCATAAGTTTTAGAATCTAAGGGATCATTCCGATTAAACTAATACTAGTAGGCATTTTTATACAACCCTCAAATAAGAGTGGTTTTTGAAAATAATTACGCACTTAACAACTTGTTATACATTCTAAAGTTCTGACAGAAATAAGATTGATGAAAAGGAGCTTCTATTGGTTTACATCCTCTATTTAACTTCCCTCAACCTTCTTTCCTCCTCGACCATATAATCGCGGGTGAGGGGGATGGTATCCACCTCACGGCTGAGCTGGATTTGAAAAACCATTCGGCCCAGGGTGCGGAAGGAATATTCGGCACCGCATAAATACAATTCCCACATCCGGCAAAAACGGTCCCCATAAAGTTCCACCATGCGCGGGCGGGCGGCTTGGAACCGTTCCCGCCAAGCCTTGAGAGTATAGGCGTAATGCAACCTTAAAATTTCTACATCATTCACCCACAAACCCGCTTGCTCAACCGCTGGCATCACCTCGGATAATGCAGGAACATAGCCACCTGGGAAAATATATTTTTTGATCCAAGCATCGGTTGCCCCCGGCCCGTCGATGCGGCCAATTGAGTGGATCAGGGCCACGCCATCCGGTTTCAGTAAGTTTTTCACTTGCCGAAAAAACTGGTTATAATGATGCGCCCCCACATGTTCAAACATGCCCACCGACACAATCCGGTCATAAAGGCCTTTTTCCTGGCGGTAATCGCGCAATTGAAATTGCACCTGGTTTTCCAGCCCTGCTGCGCGCGCACGCTGTTGGGCGACTGCATATTGCTGTTCCGATAAGGTTAAACCGGTGACTTTCACATCAAAGGTTTTCGCTAAATAAAGGGCTAACCCGCCCCAGCCGCTGCCAATATCTAAGACATGTTGACCTGGTTTTAACAACAATTTAGCGGCAATATGGTGTTTTTTATCCAGTTGTGCTTGTTCTAAGCTATTACCTGGGTCTGAAAAATAAGCGCAGGAATATTGTTTGTCAGGGTCAAGAAACTGTTCATAAAGCTGGCCGGATAAATCATAATGATGGGCGACATTAGCTTTGGATCGGCCTGAGGGAATGGCGCCAAACATCCATACTAGCCAGTTAAAGCTGCGTTTTACAAAATGTTGCCAGGGCTTTTGCCAGCTATCTCGCCCATTCAAGCTGAAAAAATAGATCAAATCTTCAAGCGTGCCTTCTTCAATTGTCAGGGTGCCATCCATATAGGCTTCGCCCAGATAAAGGCTGGGATTGATCATGGCTTTATAATGCAATGCCCGGCGGTGCAAGCGGATGGCCGAGCGCGGTTGGGCATTTTCCGCCCCGAACACATGTTTCTTGCCGCTGGCATCCGTGACTGTCAAATGACCGTGGCGGGTAAAATATTTTAGCCCTATTGCCCAAAGCATAGCGACCTCCTGAAGCGGAAGAATATGCAATAAATTATTGATAGACAGCAAGTTGCAGTATAGGGGGGAGGAAATCCGAAAGCAAAATAAATCGGGGCAATAAGCGTTCTTGATAGAACGAGGCGAACAGTCAATTTTTTTGTTCTTTTGTGGTACCTAGGAACAGCTATTAAGAACAAACAAAGAATATTGCTTGCACAAAAAAAGAATATTGGTTATGGTATTCGCTGTAAACAACAGACAGGAGGAAAAATTGACCTTATTAGTGGACACAAACCAAGCCTCTCGTAGCGGGGCATCAGGTTATAGTTGGCAACGGCAACCGGTTGAAACCAGTCTTGGTCAATTGATGTTGCTGTTTCGCCCCCTTGCCCAGGAAATTACCCTGAAACAACATTGGGGGCATTTGGACCGTCATCAGGTTTATGAAGCGGCCTTTAGTTGTACGGAATATTTTGACCAATTGAAAAAAGCTGGCGTTACCAAGATTAAAATCGACGCCGCTGAATATGAAAGGGTTGTCCATAAAACCCATCTTGACCAGAGGGTGGAGCGGTTTTTATCCCTACTGCACAATCTTTGTTTGGATTTGCCTGTTAACCGGCCAATGATTTATAACCATTAATTATTTTGATTTCTTTATCCTTGCTTACAAGGCGATGGGTGACAGCTTGCTTGGCTATTGCCCATCGCCTTTTTCTTGAAATAAATTTTAGATAGGAGAGAGGTTAATGCTGGATTTTAGCGATTGGTATTGTTGAAAAGACTTGCCTGAAGGATTGGGCAATCCCTCTTTTTGGCGTTCCGCATACAAAAAAGATGGGTCGTATGATAATTTTTGAGTTGTGGGAGCGGTTGCATCCAGTACCCGCCAGATCGGGGTGATTTGCTCCATAGGTATTCCCGCCATGAAAGATTCATAGGCTGCCTCAGCCACTATACGCAAATGGAAACCGGTGGTGATCGGGCAGGTGACTTCGGCCTGATATTGCTGCGCCAGTTTTTTGCGTAAGGTGGGTATGTCCATGAATTGGCCTGTTGGAATCTGGCGGATAAAATCATCAATTAGGCGGGCCGAGGGTACCAACATGATTTCACCGGCCTTCATCCCGGCAATATTAATGGGCACTAGTTTAACCTCAGGTTTTTTAGATATCTGTAATTTGTTGGTCCAGCTTAATGTTGTTTTCATTTCATTCTCCATTTCTATTAAGTAAGGGTAAATAAATATCCGTGATTAATTCAGAGGCGGCCACTTCACGGGGATTATTAATATATTCCTCAAATATCGGCGCATCTGCGGCCTCAAAACCTGACTGGGGCAGCCATTGGCCGTATAACCATTGATAGGCAGCCCGCATGCTGGCGTAAGGCCCTTGATAGCGTAGCACCGCATAATCGCCCCCGCGAATCTTGCTATGGATCAAAGGGGATTCGATTGGGAGGACTGTTTCGGTGATAATTCCCGCCTGCGAATGTAAATCTTGCTCGGGTGTGATGTCCGGGTCATCAAAATAAACACCGATTGAACGTTGTCCTGGAACAATCCAGTTGTTTGCACCCAACAAAACATACAATTGATGAAAAGCTTTCCCGACCTGCATGTACGAGCCATGATGATCAATGGCGATAACGGATAAGGCAGGTACCTGCCGGATGGTCACCTTGTAATCATCCCGTGCTTGGGCATTTTCCGGGGGAAACAGAAATTGTTGATGAAGGCCGTTTTTGCGGTATTGGGCTGGGGGCAACCTGTACGCCTCTTTAAATAAACGATTAAAGGATTGTAAATTAGGGTAACCGCTTTTTGTGGCGATAGCCGCAATAGACAAATCGGTATGCGCCAAATAAGCGGCGGCGCGCTGCAGGCGAAGGCGTTTGACAGTGTCTGCAATTGTTTCCCCCGATAAGGCATGATATAACCGGTGCCAATGATAAGGGGACATGCAAGCAATATCCGCCAATTTCAGTAGATCAAGCGGCTCATCCAGATGGTCGAAGATATAGCCGGTGACCCGGTTCAACCGTTGCACATAATCTTTAACATGCAGGGCTTGGCGCATGGGTGTTTCCTTTTCTTTTATCCCGATCGGATAAAAATATCATGTATGATGGCGATCAAAACAAAACAGTTAATGGTTATTTCACGCCAATGAAAATATCAATAGCACCGGATGGTTGATATTTTTCATAATCAGCGACAAATGCCCTTTTCAGGGGTTGTTGCCAAATTTCCAACCACTTTTCACCAACTTTCATAGGCCCCCCGACCACCGCAAATATTTGGCGATTTGAGGGGGGGATGATGGTTGCAACCAAACCTGCGGGTAATTTCCCAACCTTACTGACCGCAGCGCCAATAATTAAGGAATAGGCGCATTCTTGATATTTCCCGATATGCCGAAAATGGGTGTAGACGCCGTAAACATCCTGGGAAATTTTATTTGGAATTTTTTCTAAAACCCCTTCTTGGTAAAATTTTTGCCATTGAGGTGGGATGGTTTGAAGGGCAACATCGTTGGATGTTTTCAGCTCAATACCCACAATTTGGATAGGATCTTTTTGGGTGGTTTGCATCTGTTTGTTCCTTTATTTAGTGGATGATAAAAGAACCCTACCATAGTTGTTTTTGACAAATCTTGCGGTATTGCATTTTAACCAAGATCAGGGGCAATTTTTTGAAATGGGCGAAAATTTGCTTGATGCCAATATTAATATATATAATAGTTAGATCAACATCTTGTCGTTTTGCCTGATGGATAAGGTAAAGTCAGATAATTGAATTTAAAAAAAATTGATACACAGGGAGAAAATCATGAAAAATTTAGCCACCATATCTTTCGTAACGGTACTGGGCTTCCTTAGTGCTGCTTGCAGTGAAACTCCTGAGGAGAAAGTTGCCCGTGAAGCCCGTGAGTTTTGTGTGGCGATGGGTAACCAGATGGCTTCACCTGCGGAAAAAGCTGATCCAGCCCGTTTCCAAAAATCACTTGATAAATGTACTGCCGACATGACAGAAAAGAACCTGCGCCGTTTAAAAAACCAATAACCACTTTACCCAAAGAGGGGCCTTTTAAAGGCGACCCATAAGCGCTTTCCCAACCGAAGTGGATAATATATATCGATGGCAAGCCGTTAATGGGTAGCAGTGATAGAAAGAAGGGGCTGGCCTAGATATTGGGAACATTTAGTAGGTCAGCCCCTTATTTAAAATCTCAAAACAATTGGCAATCTTTGCTTAAGAGGGCTGTGGCACCGCTTGTTGGTGGAGGGCAGCGAGAATTTTTGGAAGCTCACTTTTCGGAATTGCCAAAAAATCCAGCTTTTCATCGATTAAAACTGCTTGGCGGTTATCAGCACTAACAGCGGCCAAGCCAATTGTTTGATTGGGTTGAAAAAGAAAGGGTTGGAAAAGATAACCAATCTGTTGATATTGATAGGTATTTTGGGGCTTATCTAGTAAAGAAAAATGACGCGGTTTTCTGAGTTGTTTAATCGAGGTGAAAGACAGTCTTTTCCCTGGTTTTTGGTTCTTTAGGATTACCGGCTCCACTCGCACCAGTCTTATCTTTGGTTTACCCTGAAGGACGAAAGCTTGCGTTTGACGGTTTTTCATTGTTCGGCCCATTTGGCGAACCAAGAACCCGATAGACACGACAAATACCAACTGCAGCAGGCCGAAAGTAATCAACCGGCTGGTCAAGTTCTCAATCCCTAGATCGGTTGAAAGGATGTTGGGATTTTCCCTTGATTGCAACACATCCGTTTCATAATCACCCGAATGGAAATCAATAAACACATAAACTATGTCGGCATTTCGACCATCGCTAGTGCTTAAATGGGCATCACAAGCCATAATGAACTTGCTTTTACAAGAGCCTTTGGTAATGCTGCCCAGCCGGTCAACGGTCCAATTATCCCCTATGCGCCAATCATCCCAAAGATTTGGCCCCAGCTACCAGCCGATGGCGTCCATCAGCAATAAGCAAATAAGGATGACAACAATAGAGCTAACTAAAAATTTGAGGCTGCTGCGCTTGAACGAATAAGGCAAGAGAATTTTTTGAACCTGGGTCTCAGAAGACATCGCTGATTTTGTAGAAAGTTCAGCAGGGGTCACGAAACACCTTACAAAAAAGATCATAACATTTCGAGGATATCTAACCTAAAACAAGGGGCGCGGTCAATCTATTGGGGGGATTTACGGCAAAATTTAGAAGTATTTTTTGAATCCTGTTTTCCAAAAACCAACCCCCCTCCTTTAAAAAAGGCAAAAAGTAGGATTTATGGGGGATAATTTAGATCCTATCTCTTATACCAGGCATTTTTCAATGCGCCGGTCGAGTATGAACGATATGAAGGCAACCGCGCCTATAATTCCCCGGGTTAGGAAAGGAAGAAAGAAAGCGAAGGGAATAGCGATCGCATCAAATAATATAGAATAGGATCGTGTCGAAATTTAATCCTTGGGGATAGTGGCCAGCATCGATGGGCGTTTGCTAAATTCCTGATACCAGGCATTGAGTTTTGCATAATCTTTGTGCCAATTGTCGGTTGGGAAACGGAAATCGATATACCCCAAAGCGGCGGCCAAGGAAAATTCACCAATCGTTGGTTCTTTACTGAAATGTTTAGCCTCATGTTCGGCGGCTTTCAGGCTGCCTTGTACTTTATTCCGCTGCAGGGTTAGAAAATCAGCCCATTGTAAATTGGCTGGGCGCATGTGGGTTTCAATGCGTTGGGCAACAGCGGCTTCCAATAAACCATCGGCTAAAGCATGCAAGCGCAAAGCCCGATATTTCGCAGGGCTGCTGGTTGGGAATAATTTCCCTTGCGCCATGTCATTCAAATATTCGCAAATAACGATAGAATCATAAAGCACCATGCCATCCGCGGTGGTTAAGCTTGGAACCTTGCCCAACGGATTTTCAGGGGCGATGCCTTGCACCCAATTATCCCGGATCGGGGCAATTATTTCAATTTTATCAACCAGTTTTAATTCATGGGCAACCAGCATCACTTTGCGGCCGTAAGGGGTGGTGCTGGACGTGCGCAGTTTCATTTTATGGGAAGTATCAACCATTGGATAGTCTCCTGAAAATAGAGATGAATGTCGAAGCGTGGGATTAAAATAATCCATCCCCACGATGGCCTAGTTTGTTAAAAACTGCAACAGGGGGGGTATATCAGGCGCTCTAGGACGATCTAATCCCCTGCAAAATTCTGAAAATCTTATGTACCATCACATCATATGGAAAAACAGTGAAATGTTTTGATCTGTGATATTCCTGCCGGATGAACAAGCAATCTTCTATGTCTTGTCTTGATGGCGGATTAGGGGTTGCCATTCGATGTCGGCTTAGATAAGTTGTTGGCAATGCTGTATCAATTGTCTGAAATTGGCTTTGGGAACCAACAGCCCGTTTTATCAATAATAATAACAATATTGGGAGGATAAACGATGACAGTTCCAGCAAGACCAGGCTTAAACGTTTTATCTGCCTACGTTCCAGGTGAGGCAAAATTACCAGGCTATGCCAACCCCATCCGTTTGGCATCCAACGAAAATGCCTTGGGGGCCAGCCCCAAGGCAATGGAAGCCTTTTCTAAGGTTGCGTCTCAGTTACATCGGTATCCGGATCCATCTGCCCGCTTATTACGTGAAACCCTTGCCAAAAAATTTCAATTGGATGTGCACAGGATTGTTTGCAGCGCCGGTTCCGATGAATTAATTGAATTAATTGCGCAAGGATATGCGGGCCCTGGGGATGAAGTTATTTACAGCCAATATGGTTTTATGAAATATGCCATCACCATCATCAGCGTGGGCGCCAAACCCGTGATGATACCTGAGAGAAATTTCACGGCCCAAGTGGATGACATCTTGGCCGCTGTGAATGCGCGTACCAAAATTGTTTTCTTGGCCAATCCCAATAACCCCACCGGCAGTATGTTAGCAGCCAGCGATATCCGTCGCCTGCATCAAGGATTGCCTCCCTATGTGTTATTGGTGTTGGACGCAGCCTATGCGGATTATGTGGATGATAAGACCTATGAGGCGGGCTATCAATTAGCCAGCAACAGCGAAAACGTCATTGTCTTGCGGACTTTTTCAAAGATTTATGCGTTGGCGGCCTTACGAGTTGGCTGGGCTTATGCCCATCCCTCTGTCATTGACATTATTAATCGTATCCGTGGGCCTTTCACCTTGTCTGCCCCCGCCCAGTCTGCAGCTTGTGCGGCCTTGGAGGATGAAGCGCATGTGGAGCGCGCGCGTCAGCACAACCGGCAATATTTGCCTTGGTTCCGCAAGCACATGCTGGAGATGGGTTTGCAGGTATTGCCAAGCGCCGGTAATTTTGTGTTGGTACGTTTTTCGGAGGGGGAGCAACCGCAACAAAGGCAACTCGGAAATCAAAAAGCCCTTGACGTCAAAAACTACTTAAACCAGCAAGGCATTATTATCCGCCCCCTTGATGCTTACGGCTTACAGGACTGTTTGCGGATTACCATCGGCACGGCTGAGGAAATGAAAACAGTCGTCCAAAAACTAAAAGACTACCAAAGCCGCCATCAACATCTTCGACAATCGGCCGGGTAATCCCGGACACGGTTCATAAGAAAACTTCCTCAATTGCTTTTCTTATCAACGGATAGGCGGGATGCCCCTTACCCAGGGGTGCTTCTTTCCTTGCATTTACCACTTTTACTTATTATTGACACTTTCCTAAACAATGGGAGACATTCATCATGACATCTAAGTTTAATTTTAACGGCCGGATTATAATGATTGGATATGGGTCCGTTGGCCGCTGTACTTTGGCTATGATAGCAGAAAATTTTGATATGCCTTTAAGCAACATCATCATTATTGACGGGCAAGACCAAAGCCATATCATCGCCCCTTACGTCCAGCGCGGCGTTCAATATCTGGTTAATCCTTTGTACCGGGAAAATCTGGATAAAGTTCTTGATGACCGTGTGGGCGGCGGCGATATTATGCTAAACTTAAGCGTGGATGTCAGCTCTGTCGATTTAATGGATTGGTGCCAAAAACACCGGGTATTATATTTAGATACCTGCATTGAGCCTTGGGATGGGTATTATGATAACCCCAAAATCCCCGTGAGCAAACGCAGCAACTATTATTTGCGTTATGAGGCGATCCAGCGGGCAAAGAAATGGCGTAAACCTGCGATGAGCGCCCTTTTAACCCATGGGGCTAATCCGGGGCTTATCAGCCATTTTGCTAAAGCCGGGTTACTTGAAATTGCCAGCAGAAAACTAAAGGCCTTTAAGGATCAGCCAAAAACCCAGCAAGCATGGGCCGCTTTAGCCCAGCAATTAGGGGTTAAGGTGATCCAGGTGGCGGAGCATGACACCCAAATTGCCAATCGCCCTAAACGCCCGGGTGAGTTTGTGAACACTTGGAGTATTGATGGCTTTTACAGCGAAGGCATGCAACCGGCTGAGATGGGTTGGGGAACACATGAAAAGAAAATGCCAAAAGATGGCTTCCATCACCGGGTGGGATCACGTTCTTCCATTTATTTGGGGCAACCAGGACTGATTACCCAAGTGAATTCATGGACACCGGTCAGTGGGCCTATGAAGGCCTATTGCATTACCCATGGCGAAGCTATTAGCCTGAGTGAATATTTAACTTTAAAGCAGGGGAAAAAGTGATGTACCGGCCTACGGTATATTATGCGTATCATCCCTGCAACGATGCGGTTCTCAGTATGCGTGAAGTAGCCATGCGCGATAGCTGGACATTGCAACCTAATAAGCGTTTGTTAAATGAGGAAATTATCGAGGGTGGGGATGAATTAGGCGCCTTGCTACTCGGGGATCATGGCGGCTTGTGGTTTGGCTCCATTCTAGATCATCAGACCGCACGCCAAATGTTAAAAGGTAAATTCAGTGCCACCTCTTTGCAAATTGCCGCGCCAGTGATGGCAGGGGCGATGTGGTTGATTAAGAATCCGGAACTGGGTTTATTAGAACCGGAACATTTGGATTATCAGGAAATCATCGAAATATGCCGGCCATATTTGGGTAAAATAGTGGGGGTGTGGACAGATTGGACACCGCTGCAGGGGCATTACCGTTTATTCCGGGAAAAGGGTTTAAATCTAAACGACCCCTGGCAGTTCCAAAATTTCCGCGTCAGCTGAGGAATACATAAATGGCCCCTGTCTTTTAAAGGCAGGGTTAAAGATAGGGGCCTATGACCATATGGGCGATCAGAAAGGTCTGTTTTTACAAAAATATCTTTGTGGGGAAGAGGCTTAGGAAATAAAACCAATCAATCCTTTGCAAGTGATACAAAGTAATGGGTCCCCAGCTGATTATTTGGTTTTCAATCGATAGCTTAACGGCGATGAAACTATTGTCTAAATTGCCCTGGGCTGCTGCCAAAAGCTCGCTGGTATCTTGGATCCTGTTTTGCGTTTCTTCATCCCAAGAACCAACTTGGAAAAAGCTTTGCAGTAAATTATCATATCCATATAACTGGAAATAAACGTCGCTTTGCGGTTGTAATTGTTCATCCAACTGAATGGCCACTTGATTGGCCACCACGCTCCATTTCTGCGTCAGGACAAGTAAGTTTTCTATCAGTATTTTTCCTGCGGATTTTTGCCAATTTACCAATTTTTCCAAGAAATTCTTCCCCTGCCATGGGCCTTTGGCCGAAGCGTATAAAATGACAATGGGAATAGGGCCAGATAGGAAAGGGGTGGAAACCCATCGGTAAGCTAATCACTTGAAACTGGCTAATAACAAGCCATTCAGGCTGGTTAGGAAAATGGGTTAGGATAATTTGTCCCTCTTTAATGGTTACGGAAGGCGTTGCTTGACCGGCTTGGGCACTAAGGGCAATATCGGTTGCATGGATTTCAGCACTTTTAATTTACCGTCAAATCCCAAATAGCTGAAAATAGTGGCATTGGCGGAAACCAGCGAGCGTTGCCCATTCACGGTTATTTCTTGCCGGGCATTTCGGATGATTAATTTGACATCGATTGGGCGCCAGGCGGTCGCAATTAACTTGATGCTGTCAAACCCTTCACCGTGATAGTGGGGGGCATTATCGCTTTGAATCCGTTCGCTTGCAAAAGCGGCTGCAATTTTGGCCAATATTTTTCAATCAGGCTTGCAGCAATACACCAATATGCTATATATGCGGTGCAGCAAATTAATGGCAGCATAAGGATACCGTAAGAAACCCGCCATAGGATGCGCTTAGGACTAGACACGGATATGAACCCTTTTTCATTTTTAAAGGTTTCAGCCAATTTGTTGTCTTTAATCCTATCCCCATAATTTTGAACTATGAGATATAAGGGTTCCTTACTGAAAAAGGCAGACGAGCAATTTTGCCAAAAAAACTAATTATACGCCATATTGGCTAGAAAGAATACGGATGTCCAGTAGTCAATCTCCTGCGGATGCTTCTATCAAAAAGCAGCACTTATTTTTTTCCATTCTATTTGTTCTGTTATGGAGCACGGGGTTTATCGTTGCCAAAATTGGCTTGCGCTATGCAGGTCCGTTTACCTTTATTTTAATACGGATGGGAATTGCCATTGTGATTATGGGAATTTTTGCCTTGGTCATGAAAGCCCGCTGGCCACGGCAGCTTAAAACTATCTGGCATTTGGCCGTTGCCGGTGTTTTAACCCATGCTGTTTATTTGGGTGCTTCCTGGTCTGCGGTTGCCCAAGAAGTGCCGGTGGGGATAGTGGCGATTATTGCAGGCCTACAACCCCTCGTTACCAGTGTTTTGGCAGGCCCCATGTTGGGTGGAAAAACCACCCAACGACATGGATTGGCCTCCTGGTTGGGTTTTTAGGCATTTTTATTATTGTTGAACCTAGGCTACAAGCAGCCATTGTGTCTTTTCAAGGGATTGCGTTGGCAGTTTTTGCTTTGTTGGGTATCACTTTGGGGACTTTATACCAAAAACGTTTTTGCCGGAATATTGATTTAAGGTCTGGACAAGTCATCCAGTTGGTTGCGGCATCCTTGGTCATATGGCCTTGGGTTTATTGGATGCAGGAAAGACCGGTTGAATGGTCGGGAGAGTTTGTTTTTTCCCTATTTTGGATGTCAGTCGTGTTATCGGGCATTGCCATCACTTTGCTTACCTGGTTGATTTATAACGCCCCTGCGGCTTCAGTTGCGGTATTATTTTATGTCACACCGCCGTTGGCAACGGTTTATGCCTATATTATTTTGGGGGAAAATCTGGGTTGGTTGGGGATCGTTGGCATGGCTATTACCATTTCAGGCTTGACATTGACCATTACCAAAAAGGTACCGAAAAAACATCATCATCAGCCGTTATAGGCGTTTTAGGTTGGCTCATCCGTCGAGGGGCGGTTTCCTCAGTCGCCGTGATTTTTTATATTATTCCGCCCTTAACAGCCCGTTTATCCAAGAAAGCAACTATTCCTTCTGTTCTTGCCGAACCAATCGCCATCAAGCAGTAGCATCAGCATAAATTTGCGTAAGGGTCATTTTCATTAACATGTTTGTTTGTTAGGATTATAGGTTCGGTATCCTATTCACGAAGTCTCTGATCTAATGGGTATCTCTGCATAAATGCTTATTCTGCCTCGTGGGTTCCTTCGCCCAAAGAACTTAAATTCTAACCGGTTATTTTATTAAAAACGGTAAAAAATAATTTCTTGCCAAGGCGATTAAATTATGGTAGTGCTCACACATCAATCATCCTTAATATTCAGGCTTATGGCCCGCCCTTTTGTTAGGGGCAGTGTTTAACATATTTAGCTGATAAGCTACTGAGGAATTTATTTAATCTTCAGGCGGAAATGAAGAATATCGAACCTATTCAACAATTATTAGCGCCTTCTTTAAACCAGAGAGGCTGAAGCTAATCCAAATCATGGCAGCAAGGTCGTTTAGCTGTTCTGCAGAGTTATGGTGGAACATCAAAATTTGGAACCATTAACCATGAAGGATTGCGTTAGCTTAACTAGGTTAATCTCAACCATTTTAGATGTCAGTGATCCGATCTCCCATGCGTACAGCTTGAAGTGGGGTCACCAGATTGACCGCCCCTTGGTCAAAAACAGGATTTTCAGCGGTTTGCGGATCAAGACGTTTGGTTGGAAACATACAATAGAAAACCTAAAAGATGGCAGGGAAAAATTTTGGTGTTAAAGGGACGATGTTTGTGCAGGTAGAAAATGAAGCACAGCCGGTGGGTTATACCAATCTATCCGCCAGAGCGCATTTTTGCAGATTGAAAGAATTGCTTGGCAAGCCGCCCTAAGCCGGGTTTGAAAAATAATCCAAAGACAAAACAACCATCCAAACCGAATAAATAATATAATGTATGGGATAGCAAATATGGCGACAATTTCAAACATTCAGCGTCATGAATTGCAGGTAGCTGATGCGGTGGCGCGTGAAAAAATATTAGCCGGGAAG
>JADKIX010000010.1:300000-597552 GCA_016722635.1 Rhodospirillaceae bacterium
ACAGCGGGTTGACCGTGAATCCCCATTGTTGCAATTGTTGCAACCAGCCTAAATGGGTATCCGGTTGTTGCCAAATCCCCGCTTGTATAGCCCCTGTGCCATACGCAAAGAAGCGCAACGGGCGGTTGGCGGTGATTTGTGCATCCAACTGGCGCAAACTGCCAGCAGCGGCATTGCGGGGGTTGGCAAACGGGGGATCACCTGCCTGTTGCCGTTGCTGGTTTAATTGTTGGAATTGCGATTTGGGGATATAAATTTCCCCCCGTATTTCGATTTGTTCTGGCAACTGCTTGTCCACTAATTGGGAAGGGATCGAAGCAATGGTGCGTGCATTGGTAGTGACATCCTCGCCAACCGTTCCATCCCCCCGGGTGGCGGCTTGCACCAAAACCCCTTTTTCATAGGTGAGATTAGCCGATACGCCGTCAATTTTAGGTTCCGCAATAAAATCGAAGGAATGGGTCAAAGGCAACCCTAAAAAACGACAAATACGGTTTATGAAATCCTGGACTTGCTCCTTAGAAAAAGCATTATCCAAAGACAACATGGCTTGGCGATGGGTGATTTTTTGAAAACCGGATGACGGTGTAAATCCTACTTTCAAGCTGGGGCTGTCCGGGCGCTGCAGGGCAGGAAACCTTTTTTCAATGTCCTGATTGCGCCGCATTAACGCATCATAGGCAGCATCGCTGATGGTGGGATTATCTTGTTGATGGTAGCGTTGATTATGTTCAGCAATTTCCTTGGCTAAATGCTCAAGCTCGATCGTGGCTTCTTCGGGGTTTAGGTGATCAATGGGAATTAGACGATGGGAATTCATTTAATTTCTTTCCCCGGCCAGAAAAAGGGCCAGCTTTCATAGGCTAAGTCTGGGAACTTTTTTTCAATATTTTGGTATCTTTCTTTGATCGCTTCATAATCATTATCGATGATCGGAGGGTTAATCTGTTCTTTATACCTTTCCTGATAGCGAACGATTTCAGCAAGCAAAATGGTTAATTCTTCTTTTGCCTGTTCTTTAGTTAAGTGATTGATGGGGATATGGCGATAAGGAGTCATGAATTAATCTGCATGCTTGGAGGGAAGTGGCAAATTCTTTAAATGTTTTTTAGAAGAAGCAATGGGATTTTGTTTTTGAAGCAGTTTTTCGGCTGCTGCCCGCGCTTCATCACTAATAGTACTACCGGCGATCATGCGGGCAATCTCTTCCCGGCGTTCAGGGGCGGTTAATAAATGGATTGTGGTACGGGTTTGTTCATTGATCACTTGTTTGCGGACATGCCAATGGTTTTGCCCTTGACTGGCGACTTGGGGCAGGTGGGTTACCACTAACAATTGTACCGAACCCGCCAGCGTCGCCAATGCCTGCCCAACCGCGGCTGCGGTAGCACCGCTGACACCTGTATCTATTTCATCAAAAATCATGGTGGATACCGGATCGGCGTGTTGAAGCGCCAATTTCAACGCCAGCATGAAGCGCGATAATTCCCCGCCGGAGGCAATTTTATGCAGGGGTGCGAATGGGCTACCAGGGTTGATCGCCGCCAGGAAACTGACCTTGCTGCCGCCCCGCTGGTTCCAGCTTTCTTCTGGCAATAGGTCAAGCTGGGCTTGAAAAAGCGCCCGCTCCAAATTCAATTTTGCCAAATGTTGGGTCACTTCCTGCGATAAGGCTTCAGCGGCTTGCCGACGTTTTTGATTTAACATATTGCCAGCCTGTACGAAGATTTTCCGAGCTGCTTTTTCTTCTTCTGCCAATAGGGTTAAATGGCCATTTGCCAATTGGAAATTTTGCAATTTTTGGTGCAAGTTTTCATGAAATTGAGGCAGATTATCGGGGGTAACCTGATGTTTGCGCGCCAATTCGCGCAAGTCGAGTAAACGTTCTTCAATTTTTTCCAATTGCCGTCTAGGATCGCCTCGACGCTGCTGAATGATCTGTTGCAGCAAGCTGCCTGCTTCTTGGCTGCTGGTTGTGGCCTGATCCAAAATGGTTTTCAAAACAGCCAGCTGAGGGATAGGTAAGGATGTACGATCCATGCGGCGGTTCGCATGGGACAAGCTTTTGATTACCCCTTTTTCACCCAGCAGGTCATGTTGCAAATCTTGCAATAACACCAATAATTTTTCTTGGTGTCCCAATAATTGCCGCTCATCCAAAAGTTTTTGTTCTTCACCGAGTACCGGCTTAAACTCATCCAGTTCTTCTAAAATATGCTGACGGTATTCTTGCTCTTTTTTTTCTGCCTCAAACTGTTGGCATTTTTCTTGATAGGCCGTACTTATTTTTTGCCAATCTCGATACAACTGCTCCATCAGTTTCACTTCAATGCTTAATCCGGCAAAATTATCTAACAATTCCAATTGAGTTTGAAGATTATGCAGACGGCGCTGATCGAATTGAGCAACTACATCCACTAGTAACAAGCCTACTTGTTTCAAAAGGCCTGCCGTCACACTATGATCATTAATGAAACAACGGCTGCGGCCGTCTTGATACAATTGCCGGCGTAAAATTAACGGTTCGGTTTTATCGACAGGTAGTTCGGCGGAGGCCAAAATATCATAAACCGGATGTTCTTGGGGAAGTTCAAAAACAGCCTGAACCAAAGCCTGCGAGCACCCAGTTCGGATCAGCTGCAGTTCAGCCCGTTGTCCTAAGGCAAGGCCTAACGCATCTAGCAAAATCGATTTACCGGCCCCGGTTTCCCCGGTTAAAACATTCAACCCTGCTGATAAATCGAGCTGTAATTTGTCGATTAGCGCAACATTTTGGATGTTGAGGCTGGTCAACATATCTGTTGCTTAAAAAATGAGTTTCAGCCAGGAATTTTGTTTGCGTAAAGGCTTCAGATTGCTTTGGACCAAAAGTTTGTAACTATCTTGGTACCATTCGCTTCCCGGAAAATTATATCCTAAAACGGCCGCAGCATTCTGCGCTTCATCTACCACACCTAACGATAAATAACTTTCCGTTAACCGGTGTAAAGCTTCTGGCACGTGGCCAGTGGTTTGATAATTTTGCAATACATTCCGAAAACGGTTAAGGGCTGCCAAATATAATTGTTGTTTTTGATAAAATCGTCCAATCTCCATCTCTTTGCCAGCCAAGTGGTCGCGAATAAGATCTAACTTATATTGGGCGTCACGAGCGTAGGGCGATTCAGGGAACCTACCCACAACCTCTTGAAAACTTTGTAAGGCCAATTCGGTGTTTCGTTGGTCGCGTCCTACATCGACAATTTGTGTATAAAAACAAATTGCCCTTAGATAATAAGCGTAAGGAACATTTGGGTTGCCTGGATGTTGCTCGATAAAGCGCTCAAGAACTAGTACCGCATCGTCATATTGTTTGCTGGAATAATACGCATAGGCTGCCATCAGCTGCGCTTGAAGGGCCCAAACGGAATAAGGATGTTGGCGCTCAACTTCGTTAAAAAGCTTGGCTGCATTTTTAAGGTCGCCTGCAGATAAAGCATTATAGCCTAAATTATAAATGACTTCGGGGGATTCTTCTAAATATAATTCTTTTTCTGAACTTGAACATCCTGCTGTGCCAGCCGCTAACCAGGCACAACCCATCAAAACAAATAAGTTTCCACGAATTTTTGAATACATCCTATCCCTCGGAATCAGCAAATATCATCATAATAAATTTATATATACAGAATATAAGCAGAATACAAATAGCCGGTCGATCGTGTAAATACCAATCCGGCTACATATATTTAGTTTGCTTGGCGTCTTAAGAAAGCAGGAATATCAAGCATCTCCTCATCCGCTTTATTAGACGGGGTCCTGTTCTCTTGGCTTGTTACCCGTACTTGTAAAGTGGGTGGGGTGGAATTATTGGAAGATGGAGCGTTTGTCGTTGCCCCAGTCATTGGTTTTGGTGGAATAGCGGTTTTAGGATTGCTAGCGCTATTATTGGGGCTTGCAGAAAACCGCGGATCACTTTGAGCGACAGGGCGATTCTGTGACCCGTACTGAGGAGATGGCTGCGGGGAACCATTGCCGCTGACGCGCGTAAATAAATTTGCAGAAGGTTGCGACCGCGAAGGGATATTAGGATTAGCAGGTTGCATCATCGGGGCTGAACTTGAAGCCATCCCCCGGTTTTGTTCTTGGGAATGTTCTTCCTCAATATGTTGTTTAATCATGGTTGAACCCGGCCCAGGCATAGGCTTCCAAGATTGTTGTGTTTTGGAAGAATCACGAGAGGGTGAAGCAAAAGGTTGGCCTTGTGCCGGTTGTTGTGTGGGTGCGCGCCCCTGATCCGGATAATAAGGCCGTTGTGCGGTTGTAGGTTCTGGCCGCCTTGCAGTTGGCGCAAAAGTTTGGACGGGTTGGGTAATCCCAGGCCTCAGATTAGGGCGATTAGAAGACAGGGAGTTATTAACCGCATGCGACATTTGGGTGCTACGCGGTTGAATGGCTGCTTCTGATTCAATGCCGGTTGCAACCACGGAAATCCGCATTTTACCAACCAAGCTCTCATCAAAAGTGGAACCAAAAATAATATTTGCTTCTGGATCGACTTCTTCCCGAATGCGATTGGCTGCTTCATCTACCTCAAACAAAGTCATATCTAAGCCGCCGGTAATGTTAATCAAGACACCACGGGCACCCTTCATTGACACATCATCCAACAATGGATTCGAAATTGCAGCTTCAGCGGCTTTGACAGCGCGATTATCACCTTCCGCTTCGCCGGTACCCATCATGGCTTTTCCCATTTCCGACATGACGGTACGGATATCGGCAAAATCCAGGTTAACCAGCCCAGGCATGACCATCAAATCGGTAACGCCACGAACGCCGGAATACAAGACTTGGTCGGCAAGATGGAAGGCGTCGGCAAAAGTCGTTTTTTCATTGGCGATACGAAATAAATTTTGGTTAGGGATCACAATCAAGGTATCAACATATTGCTGTAATTCGTTGATCCCAGCCTCAGCCAAGCGCATCCGGTGTAACCCTTCAAAGTGAAATGGTTTAGTGACCACACCAATAGTCAAAATGCCTTGCTCACGGGCAGCACGGGCAATAACAGGAGCAGCGCCTGTCCCGGTTCCTCCGCCCATCCCAGCGGCAATAAAGACCATATTGCTATTTTGAATATAGCGAATCACTTCCTCCAAGCTTTCTTCAGCAGCCGCTCGGCCAATTTCGGGCCGGGCGCCTGCGCCAAGGCCCTGGGTAACTTGTGACCCTAACTGTACCCGATGTTGGCAAAGTGATTGGGAAAGGGCTTGTGCGTCTGTGTTGCAAACGACAAACTCAACGCCTTCCAAATTGGAACGGATCATATTGTTGACCGCATTGCTACCAGCACCACCTGTACCTACCACGGTGATTCTGGGTTTTAGCTCGTAAGATGTATTGGGCATCGATAATTTAAGGCTCATGGCCGACTCCGTTTTTTTCTGCACAGGGTTGGGGGGAATAGAAATAGAAGGGGTTGATGGAGAATCCGGTTTAGCAGATAACAAATCGTTGTTTAAAGAATTTTGCATTGTTTCCGGGGTGTTGGAAACAGTTTTTTTACGTTTCATTTAAAAGTTCTCCCTTAACCAATGGCTGATTTTTCCTAAAAAGCCGCTATGATCAATATTTTTAGGGGGTTCAGAGCGACCAAAGCTTAAATTATGTTGCTGCCCGTAAATTAATAAACCGGCGCAGGTTGAAAAGGCGGATCCGGCAGTAATATCGTCTAATCCCAATATGCCAAGGGGCCGCCCTAAACGGACTTGTTTATTAAGGATAAGGCTTGCCAAATCCCTAACTCCCCCAAGCTGGCTTGCGCCACCGGTTAATACCACCCGCCGTCCCGATATCTTTTCAAAACCGCTCATTTCCAAATGCGATCTCACGAGTTCAAAAGTTTCTTCCAACCTTGGTTGGATAATACCGACCAAGATTGAACGTGAAACTTGGTGGGTGTGATGTGGGTCATGCTCACCAATTTGCGGTACATGGAGAATCTCATGCTGATCAACCGTTGATGGGATGCAATGTCCATAAAGTGTTTTTATGCGTTCTGCCTCGACCAGTGGGCTGGAAAGGCCACGCGCGATATCATTAGTGACATGATTCCCGCCAATAGGCAAGCAATCAGTGTAAACAAGATTGCCATCGAAAAACACTGCAATCGTGGTGGTTCCAGCCCCCATATCGACTACCGTAACCCCTAAATCAATCTCATCATCAACCAATGTTGCCAAACCAGAAGCATAGGAAGAAGTCACGATGGAATTAAGCCCGAGATGGCACCGTGTAATACAGGATGTTAAATTGCGTACGGCACTGGCAGCTGCTGTCACCAAATGCATATCAACCCCAAGTTTTTGGCCACACATACCGCGAGGATCCCGGATGCCCCGGTTGCCGTCCAAGCTATATCCAACGGGGATGGAGTGGATAAGGCGCCTTTCTAAATGATGCCCGGACAAGCTACCATGATTTAAGATTTTCCGTAAATCTTTATCGCTGATTTCTTGGCCATTTATATCAACCTCAATGTTAACCGTTTGGGAAGTGGGATAACCACCAGATAAATTAACAATAACTTTCTGTACCGTTACACCTGCATTTTTTCTGCATCATGAACGGCATTAATAACAGCCGATTGCATTTCTTCCATATTCACGATTGAACCATTGCGCAAGCCGCGCGACATATGATGGCCAATCCCCAGAATGCGCATCCTGTGTTGTTCATCGGCTTGGGCAATCAAGCAACAGATTTTGTTAGTCCCAATATCCAACGCAGCCAACATCCCTTGGCGTGGGATGTTTTTATTTTTCTTCATATTGCTAGCCGTGGTTGCTGAAGAATCTGACTTTGGCTGTCCCATCTTATTCTGCATATAATCTTAAAAAAACTTTCAGTAACTGGCAGATAAATAATTTTTCGCCATAATTTTCAATAATCCAACCGCAGCCACAAAGCCAAGTAATTTTTTTTAAAAAAATATTTTGGCCTTATAAGCCATGAACAGCGGGGGACGTAGAAAATATTTCACCGAGTGCTGACATCGTCAGGCGGCCTGGAATCCTCAAATCGATTCGTTTGACCTGCTGATTTAGAATTTTCTGTTCTTGTTGGAGTTTGGCTAAAAATGCCCATGCTTCTGCAGGATTTTCTTCAGGTAAAATAATTTCAACACGATTATCAATCCGCAAATCCCAACGTCGATTACCGACCCAAACAGCAGCGGTTACTCGTTCTTGTAAGTCAGGTTGCGAAGCTAATATTTTGATTAAATCGGGTGTTTGTTTAGGGGCATTTTCACCAACCACCACCATTAATTGGGAGAACTGTCTGACATCATTCACCGGGATAATAAAACCCTCCACATCAATCAAAGAAAATTTGCCCTGGTATTGCCAAATAGCTACCGGTGTTTTTTCTTCAATTTGTAAATAAATGGTATTTGGAAAACGTCTTTCAACGATAACTGATTTAATCCAAGGCAGTTTTTCCAAATTTTCCTTTACCATCCATAAATCAATGGCTAATAAAGGCATGCCATCCTTCAATTGGCTGGCTTCAAGCAGCGAGTCGGCACTGCTGTGAACACGTCCCTTAACTTGAATGCTTTGCAAACCAAATCCTTGGCGTGCACTGAAATCACCAGCCATTTTGCCCGTGCTATCCCATAAGCGGTCAATCCATCCCGTCCAAATGAAAAGGGCCACTAATATTAATAATAAGCCCAGATAAATCCTTTTATCTAATTGACGAATGGCAACCAGCTTTTGCCAAAAAGGCCTTAATTTCCAACTCCATAATGCTGGGGTAGTGGTTGGTGTGGGGTGGTCAAGGGAAATTTTAACCTCTGGTAAAGGGTGTTTTGTGGCCTTTAGAAAATCTTTTAATGATCGCATCTTGCGTTCTCCACCATCCAATAAACGAGTTCTTTGAATGTCATGCCAATATAAGCCGCTTGTTCCGGTGCCAAAGATAAAGGGGTCATACCGGGTTGGGTATTGATTTCAAGAATGTACAAGCCTTTTTCGTGATAGCGTTCATCCCACCTAAAATCGGTTCGGGTAAGCCCCCTGCAGCCAAGGCCTTGATGAGCTTTTAGGGCCCAGTCTTTGGCCAATTGAGTAATTGCCGGTGGAATTAAAGCGGGGATAATATGCCGGGTTTTGCCAGCGGAATATTTGGATTCATAATCATAGAAACGCCCAACGGGTTGTAGTTCTGTGACGGCAAGCGCTTGATTGCCCAATACGCCAACGGTTAATTCGCGTCCTTCAATATATTCCTCAACTAAAAACATATCCTGATTAGGGCACAAAATATCTGGTGTTTGTAAGGTGATATTATCGCCATTTCTTAAAATAACCACCCCTAAGCTTGATCCTTGATCGATCGGTTTAATCACATAAGGCCTTGGCATTAAATCTTTTGATTTTAAAATTTCCTGGCGGCTCTTGACAAAACCTTTGGCAACCCGCAACCCTAATTGTTGGAAGACCAACCGGGCCATGGCTTTATTCATAGCAAGGGCTGATGACAACATCCCGGAATGGGTATAAGGGATTCCTAACATATCCAATATCCCCTGAATGCGCCCATCTTCCCCAAATTTACCATGAAGGGCATTAAAGACCACATCAGGGCTCGGTTGTAACTGTTGAAGCAATTGGGAGATATCGGACGATACATCAACTGCTTTTACCTGATAACCGGCTTTCTTTAAAGCTTCTACACAAGCCTTGCCGCTGACCAATGATACCTCTCGCTCACTGGAATATCCTCCCATCAAAACGGTCACGTTGGTATATTTTTTCATATTCATGACCTGCCTACCTTTTTGGGGAAATGGGGTTGCCAACCCGGTCAATTTCCCATGTCAAATTGATGCCGGAATATTCAAGGACACGCAAGCGGACTTGTTCACCTAATGCTTCAATATCCGCGGCTGTTGCCCGACCGGTATTAATTAAAAAATTACAATGTATGTCAGAGACCATGGCATCCCCAAGCCTTAATCCCCGGCATCCGGCTGCATCGATCAACTGCCAGGCCTTCTTGCCACCACTTAAAACAGGATCAGGGTTGGCAAACGTGCTGCCGCCTGTTTTAGAACGGATAGGTTGGGTTGATTGGCGTTGTTGTTGGATATCTTGCATCATGGCTGCAATCGATGCGGGGTCACTGGGTGTGCCTTTCAAGGTTGCTCCAATAATGATGTCGCCTACTCCCAAATGACTATGGCGATAAGAAAAACCGATATCTTTGAGCTGTATTTGCTTCACTAGTCCGCCTATCCCCACCACATCAACCGATTCGACAATATCTTTAAATTCCCGGCCGTAACAGCCTGCATTCATGCGGATACCGCCGCCCAAGGTGCCAGGGATACCACACAGGAATTCCATGCCGCCGATGCCTTCTTGTTGGGCGGTACGCGCTATGTGCGTATCTAAAACAGCCGCGCCAACATATAAGTGGGTTGCGGATTTTTTTTCAATCTTGTTGAATTCCCGTCCCAAGCGAATGACAACCCCGTCAATTCCTCCATCCCGTACCAACAAATTAGATCCGACGCCAATGACCGTTACCGGCAGGGTGGATGATTTCTGCCTTAGAAATTCTTGCAGATCCAGCACATCTTGGGGGCGAAACATGATTTCGGCTGCTCCCCCAACTTGGAACCAAGTAATTTCTGCAAGTGAAGCCTGATAGCTAATCTTGCCACGTACTTTAGGAATATCTGTCCTTATCCCAGATATAGCGGAGGAAGGGGGTGTTTTGCTGGCCATCACCTTTTATTTCCTAATAATACCCTGAGTTCGCTTGGTAAAGCATAGGCCCAATTGGTAATGCTTCCGGCCCCTAAGCACACCACCAGATCCCCAGATTTAGCAACAGCGGCTATTTTCTTCGCCAAATCCGCTGGGTTCAGTAATCCTTCGGCAGGAGTTTTCCCCCGCTTATGGATCGCTTTTAACAAATTGTCTCGGTTAATGCCTGCAATTGGCTGTTCACCTGCGGGATAAACCTCGGCTACAATCATATAATCGGCCAAATCCGCACAAGCTGCAAAGTCTTCAAACAAATCCTTAAGCCTGCTATACCGGTGCGGTTGCACAACTGCAATAATTTTGCCCTGGCAAACCTGCCTAGCTGCTTTTAAAACCGCTTCAATTTCAACGGGATGATGACCATAGTCATCAATAACAGTAATGCCGTGGACTTCGCCGGTTTTGGTAAAACGACGCTTAACGCCACCAAAAGAACTTAACCCTTGTAATATTTGGGTTGCATCCAACCCAATCTCATTAGCAACCGCAATAGATGCTAAAGAATTTTGGATATTATGCATACCGATCATCGGTAAACGCACATTTTTAAGGTTTTTTAATTTCCCCTGTGTCCGATTGCTGAAAACCACATCAAAAGTAGCGCCATTAATATCGGTACGGATATTGGTGGCATATAGATCAGCATCAAGGCTGAATCCATAACTGATTAAGCGCCTATTTTGAATTTTTTCATATAATTGGCGTACCACAGGATGGTCGATGCATAAAACAGCAAAGCCATAAAAGGGGATATTGCTGATAAATTGATGAAACCCTTCATGCAAAGCCGCTACGGAGCCGTAATGATCTAGGTGTTCAGGGTCAATATTGGTGACAATGACGATGGTAGAGGGCAGTTTAATGAAGGTGCCATCTGATTCATCGGCCTCTACCACAATCCATTCCCCACTTCCCAAGCGGGCATTAGTCCCATAATTATTAATAATTCCGCCATTTACTACGGTAGGATCAAGTTTGCCTGCATCCAATAAAGCGGCGGTTAGGGAGGTTGTGGTGGTTTTACCATGGGTGCCTGCGATAGCTACGGATTGTTTTAGGCGCATTAATTCAGCCAACATCTCGGCTCGCCGGACAATAATGAGACGGCGCAGCCGTGCTTCTTTCAATTCTGCGTTATCATCCTTAACAGCTGATGATACCACAACAATTTCAGCGTTGCCAAGATTGGCAGCGTGATGGCCAACGGTGACTGTAATGCCCATTTTCTTCAGCCGGGCGACATTGGAATTGTCGGTCAAATCGCTGCCTTGCACCTGATAGCCAAGATTATGCAGAATCTCGGCAATACCACTCATACCGATGCCGCCAATCCCGATAAAATGGATAATACCGATTTTTTTTGATACATATTTCATAGGGTGTATTCTTTATTCTTCATGGGGTTGATTGCTAATCAGGGATAGAACGGCATTGGCCAGATAATGAACGGCTTGATCATTTGCCAAGGTTCGGGCACGTTCAGCCCTTGAAGATAATTCGTCCGGGTTTTCCATTAATTCTTGTAATTTTTTAGCCAGTGCTTCGGGGCTAGCTTTAATCATTGACTCTGTCATCATCCAACCTGCTTTATTATCCACGAGTATTTGAGCATTGGCTTCCTGGTGGTTATCTGCCGCCGATGGTAAAGGGATAAGGAGGGCAGGGCGGCCAACCAGACACAATTCCGCAATGGTTGAGGCGCCTGCTCGGCTGATGAGTAATTGACATGTTGCCAACCGCGAAGGGACATCTTGGAAGAATTTTCCAAGATTTGCCTTGATGCCAATGGTTTCATAGAAATTTTGGACATTTTCCAGGTCTTCGCTGCGGCATTGTTGAGTGATGATCAATGATTGCCGCAACCGCAAAGGTAAAAGGGCGATTGCCGGTGGAATAAAGCGCGAGAAACTTTGCGCCCCCTGGCTTCCTCCCAGGATGAGTAAATGAAAAGCTTGGGCTGGTTGCGGCTTGATATAGGGATGACGGGCCGCCTGAATAATTTCGGTGCGGACAGGATTACCACTCACATGCATTTTGGACATGTAATCGGCAGGTAAATTAGTAATTTGAGGCAATCCTAAACAAATGATATTGGCACCGGCCAGCAAATGCCGGTTGGCTCGACCGAAGACAGCATTTTGTTCATGAAGGACGGTCGGGATTCCTAAACTTTGGGCAGCTCGCATGGTGGGGAAAGAAGCATATCCCCCGAACCCTACCACCACAGCTGGTTGCAGAAACCGCAGCAATTTTTTAGCTTGCCGCAAGCCCTTAAAAACTTTCCATAAATTGCTTATTTTTTTAAAAATACCGATGCCCACAACACCGGCCGAATCAATAAAATGCCAGTCTTCCTTATCTTCAGGTTGCCGGAATGGGATAGCCCGTTTGTCCGAGATAAAAGCCACCTGATAGTGACGGTTCTTAAGCTCCGCGGCCAAAACTTTTGCTGGGAATAAATGGCCGCCGGTGCCGCCAGCCGCCATAATAATTAAATTTTTCTGTGGTTTTTTCATGGCAATCCTTCAATTTGTCCTGGGCGTTGGCGGGTGAGGGATAAAAACATGCCCATTGCCATTGATACAGCTAGCATGGATGAACCACCATAACTGATAAAAGGTAAGGTCATGCCCTTAGTTGGGATCAAATTGATGGCAGAGGCAATATTAATCATGGCTTGTAGGGTGAAAGACAGAAGGATGCCGGAGGTGGCTAACAGAATAAAAAGTGAGGATTCACGCAACAAGCGGGACATGCCGCGCAGGAAAATAAAACAATAAATCCCCACCACGAAAACGCAAATAATCAACCCTAATTCCTCACCGATGACAGCAAAAACGAAATCACTATGGGCATCTGGAATATTTTTCTTAACTGTTCCTTCCCCCGGCCCCTTGCCATATAAACCACCATGGGCAAAAGCCGCAAGCGATTGATTGATCTGAAAATTATCGCCACTTTCAGGATTAAGGAAACGGTCAACCCGTGCGGCGACATGGGGCAAGAAAGTGTAAGCTGCCAGTAATCCAACAACCCCCCCAACCAAAACAATAAGAATCCAGAACCGATGTAATCCTGCAAAGAACAGTTGGGAAAACCATGTTAGGGAAACAACGAAAGCCATCCCTAAATCTGGTTGCCGGATCAGTAGGGCAATAATCAATCCATATAATAAAAAGGAGCCACCCCAAGAAGATAAAAAATCTTTCCAATTTTTTAGCCGGGATGGTTGGCGTGACAATAACCAGGCGGCCACCAGGGCAAAAGCAGGTTTGATAAATTCGGACGGTTGCAAGGAAAAACCTGCAAGCCTGATCCAGCGTCTAGCCCCTTTAATTTCGCTGCCAATCAAGGGGGTCAGCCCTGCTAAAAAGATCATGCCGATTAAAATAATGCAGGATAACCAAAATAACTGCCGCAGCGTCATCAATGAAAAAAACAATAAAATGATCACTGCTGCTGGGATCATTATTAAATGGTGCCTGGCGAGATAAAAAGTATCCAAACCAATCCGTCCACCGGTTGCGCCACTAATCGACAAACTCATAAAACCGCCGATCAATAAAAGCGTGAAAATGGCCACCATGGTCCAGCGGTCAACCGTCCACCACCAAATGTTTAAAACACTGCGGTCCGTACGGTTAAAGATTTTGCTGCCTGATACGTGATCCATATCATTCCTTCTGGGATAATTTACGAACAATTTGTTTAAAAGTGTCGCCGCGATGTTCAAAATCACGAAATTGGTCAAAAGACGCGCAAGCAGGGGAAAGCAAAACTACCCCATCTTTTTTTTGCTCTTGCCAGGCCATATCGGCAGCTTGGTGGATAGCAACCTCAAGGGTGCCGCACTGGCTGTAGGGAATGTGATGTTGCTTCAAATAGTTGGCAAAATTATCTTGAGCTTCGCCAATTATAAACGCTTGTCGTACCCGGTTTAATAAAGATTCCAGTCCTTGTAAACCGCCTTCTTTCGCCTTGCCCCCGATAATCCAATAAATATGTTGATAGCAAGCCAAAGCCTTGCCCGCAGCATCCGCATTGGTAGCTTTGCTATCATTGATAAAGCGGATATTGCGGATAGTGCTGATTAATTCTTGACGGTGGGCCAAACCCGGATAGTTTTTAAAACCATGAACAATTTGTTTTTTATCCAAGCCAACCGCCCGGCAGGCAGCATAGGCTGCGGCTGCATTCTGGGCATTGTGTGATCCGGGTAAAGCCGGGGCCTGCGCCATATCGAAAATAGGATGGGTGCTTCCTGAAATATCGTCAATAAGGCAGCCATTTTTAACATATACTCCCCCCTTGATTGCCTCGACGCCTGAAATAGGGATTACTTGCTGTTGACCTTGTTTTTTCAATGAGGGATAAATTTGATCGCGCCCGTAAGCGTCATCCACCCCAATGATTGCTGTTTGCGAAGCCTGTTGCCGCAAGAAAATATGTTGTTTAATTCTGACGTAATCGTTCATTGTGCCGTGGCGGTCTAAGTGATCGGGGGTAATATTTAACAATACTGCCACATCAAAAGAGAAGGTTTGCATTAATTCTAGTTGGAACGACGACAATTCTAAAACATAAACGCCTTTGTCATTCATAGGTTTCAGGTCAAGAACGGGGGTGCCAATATTTCCACCAACTTCTGCAGATATTCCAGCATTTTTTAAAATATGCCCGATCAAATGCGTGGTGGTTGACTTGCCGTTTGTACCCGTAATGCCGATACGTTTAGTTGTTGGTTGCATCCGCAGCAACAGTTCGATATCACAAAAGATGGGGATATTAGCTTTTTTCATAGCGGCCGCAACCGGGTGAATGATCGGTAAGCCGGTTGGGATACCAGGACTGATAACCAAAGCTGCCATTTGTTTGGGATCAACCAATAACAAATCTACGGGTGTTAAGGAAAATGAGTCAAGCTGCTGGCGTTTTGCAAGGGAATCATCCCATGCCCAAACTTTTGCGCTACCCTGCAGCAGGGCGCGCACGGTGCTAAGCCCTGATCTTGCGAGGCCTAAAACGCCGATAGTTTGATTGGTAAAACAGGTGACCCCGATCATCATTACCTCAATTTAAGGGTTGATAAACCGATCAAGGCCAAAATGGAGGCGATAATCCAAAAACGGATGACAATGGTCGCCTCTGCCCATCCCTTCTTTTCGAAATGGTGGTGCAGGGGTGCCATTCGAAAGATTCTTTTCCCGGTTAATTTAAAGGATAGCACTTGCATAATCACTGATACGGTTTCGATCACGAAAAGACCGCCAACGATGGCTAATACAATTTCATGTTTGGTGATGACGCTAATTGTCCCCAAGACACCACCCATCGATAACGAGCCGGTATCGCCCATAAAAACCATGGCAGGCGGAGCATTAAACCATAAAAAACCTAAACTGGCACCTACCAAAGCCCCCCCAATGATTGCTAGTTCCCCGCTACCAGGGACATAAGGTATTTGTAAATAGGTGGAAAAATCGACTCGACCGACCAAATAAGCGATCAAGGCAAAACACCCAGCCGCTAGCATGGTGGGGACAATGGCCAACCCGTCCAGACCATCTGTTAAATTAACGGCATTGGAGGCGCCGACCATCACAAAAACGGACATCGGTATAATAAAAAGCCCTAAATTAAAAGCAAAATCCCTAAAAAAAGGCAACGCAAATTGCCCGCCAATATTTTCAGGGGAAAGCCACCAGATAGCAAGTGAGGCAATGGCTGCAACTATTAATTGGCCTAAAAATTTATAACGGCTGCGTAAGCCTTTGCTGTTGCGTTTGGTCAGTTTAAGGAAATCATCAACAAAACCAATCCCGCCAAAGGCCAGGGCTACAAATAAAACCACCCACACAAAACCATTGGTGAGATCAGCCCATAAGAGGGTACTAACGATCAGAGATAGTAAAATCAATACTCCCCCCATGGTAGGCGTACCTTTTTTCGTCAATAAATGGCTGGCAGGTCCATCTGTTCGAATGGGTTGGCCTTCTTTTTGTTTAGATTTCAACCAGCGGATAATGCGGGGGCCTAAAATAAAGCTAATACATAAGGCCGTGAGAATGGCTCCAAAGCTACGAAAAGTAATATAACGGAAAACGTTAAAAACAATGGAGTCTTGCGCCAAAGGACTTAACAAATTATACAGCATGGTAGTTTTTCCCGGATTCAATAAGCTTATTCACAATTATTTTCATACGACTGCCAAGGGAACCTTTGATGAGGATGACATCGCCATCTTCTATATAAGATAATAAATGATCGGCAAGAAGCGTACTGTTTTCATAATGTTGTGCCCGTATTTCTTTGGGCAAAGCCTGATGTAAGTTTTCCATCCAGGACCCACAAGTGAACACAAGGCCAATTTTATTGCTCAGAATGCTTTGATGAAGCGCCGCATGCAGCATGGCAGATTGATCCCCCAGTTCCAACATGTCCCCCAAAACGGCAATCCGGCGACCAGGGGTTTGGGTATATGAATGCTGTAAAACATTAAATGCCGCCTTCATAGAAGCCGGATTGGCATTATAACTATCATCAATAAGAATGATTCTTTTATTGATTGCCAGCGTAATATGCAATTTTTGGCCGCGTCCCGTCGGGGGGATAAATTTTTGTAATCCTTGGATTATTTTTTGATCCGTGATTCCTAAAGCTGCTGCTGTCCCAAAAACAGCTAAACTGTTCACTGCCCAATGATCGCCAGTTACCGGTAAAATATAAGAAACAGGTCGCCCAAAATAATCCATATCAATTTCTAGGGCGGAGGGTAGGTATTGAATTTTTTTTAACCGTATATCAGCGCCGGTTTTTTGGCCAAAGCTGATGACATGTTTGATAGAGTTTTTTTGGGCATGGAGAAAAAGACGCTTATACTCCGAGTTATCATAAGGCAGGATGGCGATTGACCGGCCCTGTTTCATCCCCTGAAAAATTTCCGCCTTAGCATCGGCAATGGCTGAGATATTGGCAAAAAAAGCTAAATGAGCCTCAGCAATTGTGGTAATAAGGGCAATATCGGGGCGAACCTGTTTCGTTAATTGATCAATTTCCCCGCGTGGTTCATCCCCATTTCAAAAACCGCAAATTTTGCGGCCGGGGGCAATTGCGCTAAACTAAAAGGCACTCCCCAATGGTTGTTATAACTGGCCTGACTGACATGGGTTTGGCCATTTTCTGATAACACTAGCCGCAACATTTCCTTGGTGCTGGTTTTGCCAACACTTCCGGTAACGCCGACCACAGTTGCTTGTGAGCGATTGCGGGCTGCATCTCCAAGTTTGATTAAAGCTTGTAAGGTGTCGGCTACATACATCACGGGCACAGCAGGATTGTCAATCGATTGCTGACTTAAGATGGCGCCCGCACCGGCGGCGATGGCCTGGGGAATAAATTGATGCCCATCTTGCACGAGACCCTGTAAAGCAATAAAAAGTTCGCCGGGTTTAAGGGTACGGCTATCAATTGATAAACCGGTTACCGACCAGTCGGTGGTAAGCGATTGCCCATTCGTTGCCTTTGCTATATCTTTTCCTGACCAAAGTTTTTTTTGCATGATGTTTTTATGGGGCTTGCGGGTTTAAATAGTGTCTAGCCACTTCACAATCGTCAAAAGGCAGGATTTCTTTTCCAACAATTTGACCTGTTTCATGGCCCTTGCCAGCAATCAATAAGACATCGCCAGCTTGCAGATGCTGAATGGCCTGTTGGATAGCTTGCGCCCGATCTGGAATTTCAAGGGCTTGCGGGCAAGCAGTGATAATTTGCCTGCGAATCTCAACGGCGTTTTCTGTGCGGGGATTGTCATCGGTGACGATCACGCTGTCTGCTAGCTCATGGGCAATTTTGCCCATAATCGGCCGTTTTGTCCTGTCACGATCCCCACCGCAGCCAAATAAGACCACAAGTCTTCTTTTAGTGAGCGGCCGCAATGTTTCTAGGACACGCTTCAGGGCGTCAGGCGTATGGGCATAATCAACAAAGACCGGGGCATTATATTGATTTGTACCTACAGATTCGAGTCGCCCATGAACTGGTTTTAGGGTTGATATACATTCCAAGATTTTATGAAGATGGGGATATTTTGCCAAGACCATGCCAACCGCACATAAGATATTGTAGATTTGAAATTCACCTGCGATAGATGTCAAAAACTTTTGCTTATCCTGGCCTTGGATATCAAGGGTAACCAGTTGACCATTATTTGTTTGGCGGATATCGGTGATTTTCAAGTACCTAGCTTTACGACCATAATCAACTAGTTTTAGATGGCGTTGGGTGCAAATTTCCTGAAGGGCTAGGTATTCCGGGACATCAGCATTGATGACCGCCAGGCTGCCGGGCGGTAATAAATGGGTAAATAGGCGAAATTTCGCTTGCCGGTAATTCTCCATGGATTGGTGGTAATCCAAATGGTCAATGGTCAAGTTGGTAAACCCACCCGCCGCCAGTTCAATGTGATCGAGGCGAAGTTGATCAAGACCGTGGCTTGAGGCTTCCAAGGCAACTGCTTGAATTTTTTCCTGGGCCAGTCTCATGAGATGGCAATGAAGCTCTTCGGCAGGCGGGGTAGTATGGGATCCGGTTTTTTGGTATGAGGGGCTTATAATCCCTAAGGTGCCGATGCTTGCTGCCCGCAAGCCAAGTGCTGTCCATATTTGCCTTGTAAAATCAACCGTCGAGGTTTTGCCGTTTGTTCCTGTTACCGCAACAATTAAGGAGGGTTGGGGTGAATAGAATTTTGCAGCCAATTGCGATAATAACAGGCGAGGTTGTTCAACAACAATAACCGGTATCTGTAGGGCGGCAGACATATTGGTGATGACTGCAATGGCTCCTCGCCGTTGGGCTTCTTGGACATATTGGATGCCATTGTGTTGAGTGCCATCCAACGCCACAAATAAATACCCTGATTTTACATGACGGGAGTCAGCAGTGATGCCTAAAACTTCTATATCAGGCCATTGATTATCACGGTAGGGAAGAACGGATGCAAGAAGGGAATCGAGCCGCATTTCTCATCATTCTCCTGCCAAACTAGTTTTAATAAATATATTGTTTTGAACGAAAACAGCTGGCATATCACTAACCGGCAAAACATCAAGCAGGGGTGCTAAGCGCTTAATAATCCTGCCCGAAACCGGTGCAGCGACCCAACCACCCGTTGCAAATCCATGTGATGTTGCGTTGGGTTTGGGTTCATCAACCATCACTAAAAGTAAATATCGCGGTTCATAAACAGGAAAAATACTAATAAAAGAGGCTAAACGGGAATCTTTTTTGTAAGCGCCAGCGATTTGTTTTTCGGCAGTCCCTGTTTTGCCCCCCACAAAATATCCCCCTAAATCTGCTTTTTTGCCAGTTCCTGATTCTACCACTAACCGCATGATTTGCCTAAGCTGTTGAGAGGTTTGTATTTTAATGACTTCCCTATTGGCAACAACATCGTGAGGGGAACGGGCCACAAGGGTTGCCGGATGAAACTTACCATCATTCACAATAGCACTGACGCCGACGGCCAAGTGCAAGGGAGTTACCGCAATACCATGGCCGTAAGCAATGGTCATGGCGCTAATGTCCCGCCAAACCTTTGGGTAAAGGGGGTGAGCAAGTTCAGGTAATTCCAAAGATACCGAATCTAATAGGCCAATTTTTTCAAAAAATTCCTGCTGCTTTTTGCTGCCGATAACCATGGCCATCCGAGCTGATGCAATGTTAGAGGAAAGCATCATGATTTCAGGCACTGTTAACATACGGTTAACCCGCTCATAATCATGAATAACAAAGCCACCAACTTTAATAGGAATTCGGGGGTCAAATTGGTCGGTGATTTTGACCAACCCACTATCTAACGCCAAGGCGGTATTAAAAATTTTGAACGTGGAACCCATTTCATAAACGCCCAAAGTGTTACGGTTGAATAATTCTTCTGGAGAAGCGGCACTTGGGTTATTTGGGTCAAAATCCGGTAAAGAAACCATGGCCAATACTTCACCGGTGCGAACATCTAAAACTAGTCCCATTCCGCCAATAGCCGAAAAATCTTTAATGGCAGTTGATAATTCTTGCTTTACAATATGTTGAATGCGGATATCAATTGATAACCTTAAAGGCTCACCGGTTTCCGTTAGCTGGCTATCGAAAGACCGCTCAATGCCACTTAAACCTTTATTGTCAACGTCGGTAAAACCAACCACATGGGCAACTAAAGATCCTAAAGGATATCCCCGTCGTTCCTCTTGAACAAATTGCAGTCCAGGAATTCCCAATCTCCAGATGACTTGACTTTGGGCAGGGGACAAATTCCGTTTAACCCATACAAAACTACGGTCACTGACAAAACGATTGAGTAATTGATCATAATTGAGATCAGGAAAAACTTTTACCAATTTAGCGGCAGCTTCCGCCCTGTCTAACATTTCTCGAGGGTTGGCATACAGGGAGTAAGTCGGCAAACTGGTTGCCAAGATCACCCCATTGCGATCAACAATATCAGCTCTTTTGACAATGGCCAAATTGGTATTTATGAAAGATTGGGTCGTTCTGGGAGAGGTTGAGCTGTTCCATAAGCTGACATCAATTAACCGCAGAAAAATTGCCATTAACCCCAAAATTAAAAATGAACCAGCGATAACCAGCCGATTTTGTGCCCTGTCCAAATTAGATTGTGTTAGATTCTGGCTTTCGGAAGGATGATACGGTTGATACCTTGGGTCAGCTAGTTTGCTGAACTTCCATGAACGTTCCATTTGCCATTTTAGGGGGGGTGCATCTTTAGCAAATTTTTCCATTTGTCTACAATGTCATTACCTTGTTCTTGGAGGGGATTGCTGCAGTGATATAGCCTGCATGTAAGGATTTTGGGTGGCAACAGTAACAAAATTTGATAAATTGCCGCTATTGCTTAAATTATTCCGGTTATTTGCTAAGCCTGAGGAAACTGGCGTTGAATTCAAAGACGCCAACGTCTGGCTTAAAATGGTGTCTAAATTTCTGATACTGCCCAATTGTGTGGGTACTATCGGTGCAAGCTTTAAATATTGTTCGGATAGACGGCTGAGGCGAGCAGGTTCAGTCAGGTGGACCCATTCTGCTTTCAACAAATGGATGTTTTGACGGTCTTGAATAATTTGCCGTTTCGTTTGTTCTAAATAAGCCTCTTGCTGTATCACTTCATATTTAATGTGGAACAAAAATATTCCTGCCCCAACAATTAAAGCTGACCATAATACATTACTTAATCGGATCATGGGTTATTCCTCCGTTATTGATGCTACGTTGGTTCGTTCAGCAAGGCGTAATTTTGCCGAACGGGCCCGTCTGTTGAAATTCATTTCCTCAAGGGAAGGGGTGACAGCATCCCGCCTAACCAGGCGAAAAGTTGATGGGGATGCTACTTCATTAGTCACTGGTAAATATCTTGATTGGTTGCTTGGAGGCGCGCTGCGGGAACGCAAAAAATTTTTCACCCGGCGATCTTCTAAGGAATGGAACGACACAACCGCTAGCCTGCCTCCTTCTTTGAGCAAACGTTCTGCAGCCTCTAGGCCCATTTCTAATTCGGCCAATTCATTATTGGTAGCAATCCGTAAGGCTTGAAAAGTGCGGGTTGCGGGATCAATTTTTTTGGTGGCAACCGTGTTGCTAACCTCTTGAGCGATTTTTGCTAATTGGATCGTCCGCAAGATAGGGTTATTGCTACGGGAATAAACAATTGCGCGGGCAATACGTCGTGCGCTGGGCTCCTCACCTAATTCAAAAAACAGGTCAGACAATTGCTTTTCGCTCCAGTTATTGATGATGTCTGCGGCCGATATCCCATTCATGCTCATGCGCATATCCAAGGGTCCGTCCAAGCGGAAGGAAAATCCACGCTTCGGATCGTCCAATTGCCGTGAGGATACCCCTAAATCTAAGGCAATTCCGTCAACTTTCCGAATGTTGCAGGCCAAAAGCAATTGATCCATTTGGCTGAACAGACCTTGGACAAATTCAAATCGCCCCGGATATTGTTGGCTTAATTCTTGTGCCCTGCTAATAACTTGGGGATCACGGTCAATTCCCACTACCTTACAGTTAACCCGGGATAGAAAAGCCGCACTATAGCCGCCATTACCAAAGGTTGTATCTACATACACCCCTCCGTCATGTAAATTTAAACCTTCCACGACTTCTTCTAAAAGAACAGGATGGTGGGTGAAATCAGCGTGCATATTATTCATGACCCGGATTGGGGGTTAAGGTGCGACCCTTTTCGAGTGCCCGGCGGCGAGCTTCTGTCTTATAGCTTTCAAGCGCTGCTGGTTGCCATATTTCAAAAACTTGGCCACGACCCACAAAAGCGGCATTCTCTTCAATATTGGCATGGGATAATAAAGATTCGGGCAAAATTACCCGTCCTTCACTATCGAAAGCCAATTGTTTAGAATCAGCAAAAAGGGTGGCGGTTAAATCGTCATGAGCATCAGAAAACAAATCCACCCGCCCAACTTGCTGGCTGAGTTTTTCCATCCAGTCAATACCTGCACAAATAATTGCCTGATGTTTAAAGGATGGTAACGCGACAATTCCCTGAAAGCTCATCATGGCCAAGGCACTACGATAAGGCGCAGGAATAGAAATGCGGCCTTTTTTATCGATTTTGTTGATGAATGTATCGAGAAAGAGTGCCATTGCACCATAACCTTTGTCGCAAACAGGTTCAAAACAGCAAAAATAATTTAAGGAGCAAAACAAATTTTAAAATAAATGTATTGTCTTATTTTGGGATATCATGGGATATTATGGGAGTCAATGGGAATATTTGGCAATGTATGGGAATAAGCCATAAAAATCAATATCTTAATGAAAGGCAGGGATTCTCAGAGATAGTTTTATGATAAGTCTCATAATGTTCTATATAAATTTATTATATGTATTTTGTTTGTTCTAAAATAAAAAAATAGCTGTGGTTAAGTTGCAACAGCCAGTGGGTTGGCCAGGAATTTTAGTAACCAAAATCAGGAATAAGGAAGCTATTACTACTTTAGGAAATGGTCATTGTTATAGTCGTACCAAGGCTACTTGCTTTTAGCATTTGACGGATCGACAAGGTATTATCAATGAACCAGATAGTCTATAAGCCGGGTTCTGTCTGCGCAATATCGCAGGGCAGCCATTCATCTGGGATAAATGTTACCATTTACCTCACGCGACCTACCCGGGCAACGGTGCGAGTAAACACCCAACCTTACGGTTTGTTGCCCCTACTTGGTCTTGCTCCTGATGGGGTTTTCCCTGCCATACCCATTACTGGCTATGCGGTGCGCTCTTACCGCACCTTTTCACCCTTACCGGCAAGCCGGTGGTATATTTTCTGTGGCACTTTCCCTAGGGTTACCCCCGCCGGGCGTTACCCGGCATCACTCACTCGTAGAGCCCGGACTTTCCTCCATCAACCTATAACGGTCAACAGCGGCTGCCCGACTATCTGGTATATTAATGTAGGGTGGTGAAGAAGCATGGTCAAGTTCTATTGTTTTAATATAGCTTTATGCTATTATACCTTACAACTTAACAAATAAAATAATAAAATTGCTAAGGAAACAAATATGTTGATGAATTCAAAATTCTTTGTTGAAAGCTCTACGCTGATCAGCCGGGCTTATGCCAAAAAATTACAAAAGGAATTGGCCATCTCGCAGGCGGTTGAGGCCGACACGCTGGAGGCCAATCCAGAAAAGAAATTTTTTGCCTATATGTTGCGCGGTATAACGGACGAATTTTTCCGCGGTTCCAAACATAAAAAATTATTTACCGTTGTGGCAACCATCAAAGAACCGCGGGTCATCCAGGTTGAAATTCCTATTTCTAAAATACCCGAAGGGGGTGCTTATGGCGGGATTCTTTATTACTCCACCCTTATTCCCATACCGCTTCAGGGCGAGATATCGTTTAATGGGGTTAGATTTTCTGCCTTAACCGATGGTCCAGATACCACCCTAGCCAAACGTATAAATGCGAATTCAGCTTTACTGAATATGGCCAATTCTTTTGCCCGAACTGCGGGTAAAGTCGCGGGTTATTCCTTATCTGCCCCGCGTTATTTCCAAATGATACCGCAAGAGGGAGGCTGTTTGTTAAAAGTTGCTACCTTTCCCATCATCACCATGTTCGGCTTTAGTTGTTCGTTGCGGGCACAAGAATTTGTTACATTAACCGGTGCCATTGAAAAAACCTTACAAGGGCCAGTTAGCGCTTCCTGATCGGAAAATACGACAATATAGCTATAGATGAACAGATTAGGAGGTTTAAGGATGTCTCTTCCTGCATATATCTCTTATCCGTCTCCTAATTATAATAACCGGCCAGTTAACCAATCCGTTGACATGGTGGTTATCCATTATACGGGTATGATCACGGGTAAATCCGCGCTTCAGCGTTTATGTGATCCGTCTTCAAAAGTGAGTGCCCATTATTTGATTGAAGAAAATGGCGATATATACCAATTGGTGGCGGAGGAGAAAAGGGCTTGGCATGCTGGTGTCAGTTATTGGATGGGACAATCGAATTTGAATGATTGTTCAATCGGCATTGAATTGGTCAATCCCGGCCATGAACATGGCTATCGGCCATTTCCATTAGCACAGATGCAATCCTTAGTACTAGTCATTCGCCATCTGCAGCAACATTATCCCATTCCGGCCCGGCGGATAGTGGGGCATTCTGATATTGCCCCAACCCGGAAAATTGACCCAGGTGAGTTATTTGATTGGCAATGGCTGGCGAAGCAGGGGATTGGCGTATGGCCACAACCGCAAGTATTTTCCCTGTCACCGAAAGCAAATGCTTTCTATCCTTCCTTAGTGGGTGAGGGGTTGCAGCGGGTGGGGTATGAAATAAAATCAGCAAGTGCTGAAGATTTATCCGTGGTGGTCATGGCCTTTCAAAGGCATTTCCGCCCCCGCCAGGTTGATGGGAAAATTGACTTGGAAACCATGGAAATACTGAATGGGTTGTTAATGAGCCTTGGGGAGAAATCTTTGCCCGAGATTCAAATGGAATTAAAGGGTTATAGGTGAAATCCTGCGCATATCATCTACAATTTAGGCAAGGCTTGGGGCTGCCAATCGCCAATTTTTTGCTAGGAGTTTGGATCTAATCTCAGGAAAGCAACTGTCTGAGTTGACCGTCTGAAGCCACAACCTAATTGGCTATTTTTTTGCCCGTATCGGCTGCAAAAAAAGTCACTCGATCGCTGGGAATGTGAAAACTAAGCTTATCGCCTAAACTGACCTGATGATGCCCGGGCAGCCGCGCCACGATCCGCTGTTTGCCAAGATGCGAATAAACCAGGGTATCTGCCCCTAAGGTTTCAACGAGATCGATCGTTAACTGCAAAACACCTTGAGGATCGAAAACCAAATGTTCCGGCCTAATTCCCACGATAATTTTATCGGCAACAGACGTTGATAAAATTGGCAAAGGCATAATCGCGCGCTGGTCTAGCATAACATTTTTTTTGTCTGCGCTAATCGTGCAATGTAATAAATTCATCGGTGGTGATCCGATAAAACCAGCTACAAAAGTGCTTTGCGGATTTTCATAGATTTCCATAGGGGTGCCGATTTGCTCGGCAACGCCTGCATGCATCACCAGCAATCGATCGGCTAAAGTCATGGCCTCCACCTGGTCATGGGTAACATACAGGGTAGTAATCCCCAAACGTCGCTGTAATTGTTTAATTTCAATGCGCATTTGCACCCGCAATTTAGCATCCAAATTCGATAGTGGCTCGTCAAATAAGAACAAAGCCGGGTTGCGGACAATCGCCCGCCCCATGGCCACCCGTTGGCGTTGGCCGCCAGAAAGCTGACGGGGTTTTCGGTCTAGTAAAGATTTTATTTCCAAGGTTTCTGCAACCTCATGGACGCGTTTTTCAATATCGGCCCGACTCATGCGGGCGATTTTCAAGCCGTAAGCCATATTATTATAAACGCTCATATGCGGGTAAAGCGCGTAATTTTGAAAGACCATGGCAATTTTGCGGTCTTTCGGTTCCACATCATTGACCTTTTGGCCATCAATATAAATATTGCCGCTGCTGATGGTCTCTAACCCTGCCACCATCCGCAATAAGGTGGATTTACCGCAACCGGATGGGCCAACGATGACTAAGAATTCCCCATGATTGACTGCTAAATCAATTTGGTGGATAGCTGGCACCAAACCGTAATTTTTACGAACATTTTCTAACTTTAATTGCGCCATTCTTTATCAAATTCCTTATTTTTCCGTCTCAACCAAGCCTTTAATAAATTGTCGCTGCATGACCATGACCACCACAACCGGCGGTAACATGGCGAGTATTGAGGTTGCCATGATCAAATGCCAGGCAGGTTCACTGTCACCCACCGTGATCATACTGCGAATTCCCATGACAATCGTGTATAAGGACTGATCGGTGGTGACCAATAATGGCCATAAAAATTGGTTCCATCCATAGATGAATTGGATGACAAAAAGGGCAGCGATGGATGTGCGCGACAAAGGCAGAAGGATGTCTTTTAAAAAACGCATGGGCCCCGCCCCATCCATACGGGCCGCCTCTAGCAATTCATCTGGTACGGTCATGAAAAACTGACGAAACAAAAAGGTAGCCGTAGCTGAGGCAATCAGGGGTATGATAAGTCCCCCATAAGAATTTAACATACCCAAATTGGCTACAATTTCAAAGGTGGGCAGAATTCGTACCTCAACCGGCAGCATTAAAGTCACAAAGATCATCCAAAAAATCGTGCGGCGGAAAGGAAAACGGAAGTAAACAATGGCAAAAGCAGATAAAAAGGAAATGAATATTTTGCCGATGGCAATCGCCAAGGCCATAATCAAACTATTGACCATCATGATACGAACCGGGACGCCGCCAGCCTTTTTCATGCCTTCATCCAGGACAGTGCTGTAATTTTCTAGCAAATGGCTGCCGAGCCAAAAAGGCATTTGCTCATTAACCAAGCGGTCTGCTGAATGAGTGGATGCAACAAAAGCCAGCCAAATAGGCAGGAAAATGATTAACACGCCTAGGATCAGGATAATATGCGCGATGTATCTGCTGAGGGGGCGATTTTCAACCATTAGTAATGGACCCGCCGTTCAATAAAACGAAACTGGATAATGGTTAACAGGCAAACAATAATCATTAAAACAACGGATTGCGCCCCAGCGCCGCTCCAATCATTCCCTTCCACCCCATCTTTATAAACTTTATAAATTAATGTCTGCGTGGCCTGGGAGGGGCCACCACGGGTGGTTGAATGGATGACGGCAAAAGTATCAAAAAAAGCATAGACGCAATTGACAACGATCAGGAAAAAGGTCGTCGGTGACAATAAGGGAAAAATAATAGTCCAAAAACGTTTGTTGCTGGAGGCGCCATCAATGGCGGCCGCTTCAATTAACGATTTGGGAATCGACTGCAATCCCGCCAAGAAAAACAAGAAATTATAGCTGATTTGTTTCCAGGCAGAGGCTATAATAACTAAAATCAGGGCATCTTCGCCATTCAAAAAATGGTTCCAATCATATCCCAGTCCTCTGGCAGCGTAGGCTAACAAGCCGATGGTGGGATTGAACATAAACCACCACAAAGCCCCGGCAACGGCGGGGGCAATAGCATAAGGCCATAGTAAAAAGGTTTTATAGGTTTGGTTGCCTCGCATTAATTTATCTGCTTTGCAGGCCAAGAGCAAGGCAAAACCCATCGAAATGCCAGCAACTGCCACACTAAAAACAATAGTGACAACAAAGGAATGTTGATAAGAAGGGTCGGCAAATAATTTCAGAAAATTATCAAACCCTACAAATTCGCGGTTAATGCCGAAGGCATCTTCCTGCCATAAGGATTGATATAAAGCCTGGCTAGCTGGCCAAATAAAAAATAGCAGGGTAATGATTAATTGGGGCGCAACCAATAACCAGGCAATTCCTGACTTGCTAAACGTGACGCGTTTTTCAGACATTATACAACGGATAAATAAAAGGTAATAAAAATGGATCGTTCCCCACTAAAAAAACCAGGGCTGTTTTTCAACCCTGGTTTTATCTAGCATTTATTTATTGGTGCGTTCAAATTGGCGCAGCAATTCATTGCTACGTTGAACGGCATCATCAAGAGCGGCTTTCGCCGTTTTCTTGCCTGCCAACACTGCCTCAATTTCGTCTTCAATAACATCACGGATCTGGGCGAAATTCCCTAAACGTAAACCCTTCGAATTTGCATTCGGCGTGCCACGGGTTAACTGTTTAATGGGAACATCCGTGCCTGGGTTTTTATCATAAAAACCTTGCTGGCGGCTTAATTCATAGGCTTTGGTAGTAATGGGGAGATAACCGCTAAATTGATGCCATTCCGTTTGTATTTCTGGTGATGACAAATAGGTAAAAAATTTGGCAACACCTTTATAATCGCTCTTCGGATAGCCGTTTAGTACCCATAAAGTGGCACCACCAATAATGCTGTTTTTAGGGGTTTGGATGGCGTCAGGCCAATAAGGCAACATGCCCACACCAAACTCAAACTTCACACTGGCCTTAACGGCAGCATAAGCGGAAGATGAATTCATGTAGATAGCACATTCGCCACTATAAAATTTTGGCCCGCTGTCGGAACGCCGACCACCATAATCAAAAATTTTGCTTTTTTGCCATTCCGCCAATTTGGCGATATGGCGAACTTGTAAGGCCCCGTTCAATTGTAAGACGGTATCCAATCCATCAAAACCATTGGCCCTGGTAGCAATCGGAATATCATGCAAAGCACTGAAATTTTCCAATTGTATCCAAGATGGCCAGCCTGAAGTAAACCCACAAGGATAACCCGCTGCCTGTAATTTTTTGGCAGCAGCCTCGAGTTCCGGCCATGTGGCCGGGGACTGATCGGGATTTAAGCCAGCTTTACGGAAAGCATCCTTATTGTAATAAACGACGGGGGTGGAACTGTTGAAAGGTAAAGAAAGGATATTACCCTTGCTGTCTGAATAATAACCGACCACGGCCCCTAAATAAGCTTTCGGGTCAAACGCTTCTTTTTGATCAGCCATCAATTGATAAACCGGGTATATGGCGCCCTTCGCGGACATCATGGTGGCCGTACCCACTTCAAAAACCTGAACGATGTGGGGTTGTTGCTTGGCGCGGAAGGCGGCAATAGCGGCCGTCATGGTTTCCGTATAGTTTCCCTTATAAACCGGGACGATTTTATATTCTTTCTGTGAGGCATTAAAGCGGTTGGCAAAATCGGTTAATTTTTCCCCGAGTTCGCCGCCCATAGCATGCCAGAACTGAATTTCAGTTTGGGCCTTGGCTGTCATGGTGGCAACACATAACATGGAAGCAATCAAGGCGATGAGGCGGATAAAACGAATTCCTATCATGGCGGTTCCTGTCCTAAAATAATTGTTTTTAAGTAGCGTTGTCGGGTGACATTATGAAAGCAAAAATGGTCTAGCCAACAATCCACTTCTTATTAGTACTACTAAACAAACATGACAATTTGATGAAGTAAAGTTTTTTTATAAGGGAATTTCAAATTAATTTTAGGATGTCTTGTGAAAATAAATGAATCATTGGCTTTTTAACACTTAAATTATAGGGCGAACAATGAAATTTTTTTATGGGTGCGCTTGCTTTTTCATTGATCTATCAATTGACCTGGGGCAAATTTTTGTTAGGCTAGGAAAAAATTGCAAGCTATCCCAATCGATATCAGTTAGGAAAAACAGATGACAACCCAAATGAAAGAGTTTGCCCAAGCGGCAAAAGCCTGGCCCTTCGAAGAGGCGCGGCGCATTGTGGAACGCTTGGCTGGCAAAAAGCCCAGCAAAGGCTATGTTTTATTTGAAACCGGTTATGGCCCGTCCGGCTTGCCGCATATCGGTACATTCGGTGAGGTGGTGCGAACCACTATGGTGCGCCAAGCCTTTCAGCAATTAAGTGATATCCCCACCCGGTTGTTTGCGTTTTCCGATGATATGGACGGGTTGCGCAAAGTGCCAACCAATATCCCCAACCGGGAGATGGTTAGCCAACATTTGGGCAAACCATTAACATCGATACCCGACCCTTTCGGTAAATATGAAAGCTTTGGGCACCATAATAACGCTAGGTTACGATCTTTCCTTGATTCCTTTGGCTTTGAATATGAATTTCAAAGCGCTACCGAATGGTATAAAAGCGGCAGATTCGATAAGGCTTTGCTGGCCGTGCTTACAAAATATGAACAAATTATGGAAATTATGTTGCCGTCATTGCGGGAAGAACGCCAGCAAACCTATAGCCCGTTTTTGCCGCTTTGCCCCAAAACCGGGCGGGTGTTACAAGTGCCGGTGATTCGTCATGATATCAAAGCGGGGACGATTGTTTACCAAGGTGAAGATGGGAAACAAGTGGAAACCCCCGTCACGGGCGGGCGCTGCAAATTGCAGTGGAAGCCCGATTGGGCAATGCGCTGGATGGCTTTGCAGGTGGATTATGAAATGTCAGGCAAGGATTTGATCCCATCGGTTAAATTGGCCACGGAGATTTGTGAAGTGTTGGGCGCACCGCCCCCGGTCTGCCTGAGTTATGAATTATTCTTGGACGAAAATGGCGAAAAAATTTCGAAATCACGCGGTAACGGCTTAAGTGTGGAAGAATGGCTGGCTTATGCCCCGCCGGAAAGCCTATCGCTTTATATGTATCAAAAACCCCGCACCGCCAAAAGGCTGTATTTTGATGTGATTCCCAAAGCGGTTGATGAATATGTGGATTTTTTGGAAAAATTCCCGAAAGAACCGTTGGCTACGCAATTAGAAAACCCCGTATGGCATATCCATAATGGCAAGGTGCCAGCGCTTGGGGCCATTCTGAATTTCAGCATTTTATTAAATTTGGTTAGTGTTTGTAATGCCGAGGATAAGCAAGTGTTATGGGGCTTTATCTCGCGCTATGCCAAGGGTGCCAACCCCGCTAATTCACCGTTGTTAGATAGGCTGGTTGGTTATGCCATTGCCTATTATGTGGCGCGGGTGAAACCCACCCGCAAATTCCGGTTGGCCAATGATATGGAGAAGGCGGCGATTGCCGATATCCGGCAATTACTCCAGAAACTGCCTGATAACCCCCCGACAGAAATGATCCAAACCCAGTTTTATGATGTGGGCAAACGCCATGCTTTTGCTGATTTGCGGGCTTGGTTCAAAGCCCTTTATGAAATTTTGTTGGGGCAAGAGCAGGGGCCGCGTTGGGGAACTTTTGTGGCCCTTTATGGCATTAAGGAAATGATTGCGCTGCTCGAGAAAGCAGAAAAAGGCCAATCAATCGCTTGATTTTAAGCCAATTAAAATTGGGGAGCGGGTAAGTAAGGGAAGATTTGTTCATGTTACAACGCTTGCTATTTTTGCTGGCCCCGGAAACCGCTCACCGTTTGGTGATAAGGTCTTTTCAGCAATTGCCAAAATTGCTGCCAGCGATGTTAGGTAGCCCCAAACCATCCGCAAATGATTCTTTCTTAAGCCAGCAATTATGGGGAAAAACTTTCCCCAACCCCATCGGGTTGGCGCCCGGCTTTGATAAAAATGCTGAGGTTTTTGCCCCCATGCTGCGGCTTGGTTTTGGCTTTGTGGAAGTGGGGACTTTAACCCCCAAGCCGCAGTTAGGAAACGATAAGCCCCGCCTTTTCCGTCTGCCGGAAGATCAGGCCGTGATTAACCGCTTGGGTTTTAACAATCACGGGCAAGCAGTAGCTTATGAGCGGTTGCAGCGAGGAAGGGCGAAAACTGCTGGCATCATTGGCGTAAATATTGGCAAAAACAAAGACAGTGCCGATGCCGTGGCCGATTACGTGATGGGTTGGCAAAAAATGGCAGGGGTTGCTGATTATATCACGGTGAATATTTCTTCGCCCAACACGGCCGGATTACGGGATTTGCAACATAGCAAACAATTGGAAGGATTATTGGCGGCGTTAAGCCAAGCACGGTTGCAAACGGCCACTAATCCGCCGTTATTATTAAAAATTGCCCCTGATTTAGAGGCCAATCAATTACAAGACGTTATCCAACTTTGCCTGCAATATCAGCTGGATGGTTTGATCATCAGCAATACCACCATTAAACGCCCTGCTTCCCTAAAAACCCGCATGCCTCACAAGCGGGCGGCCTAAGCGGCCAACCCTTGTTTGACTTATCCACTGCAACCTTGGCTGCAGCCTGCGCACTGACCAAGGGCAAAATACCACTCATTGGGGTGGGGGGAGTGGCCTCAGCAGAGCAAGCCTACCAAAAAATCAAGGCTGGCGCCAATTTGGTGCAGCTTTACACCGGGCTAGTGTATGGGGGTTTCCCCTTACTTTACCAAATCCAACGTGGTCTTCGCCAATATCTGAAGCAAGACGGCTATGGTAATGTTCGGGAGGCAGTGGGAACTGCAGTGAATTAAGTAACTTAAAATAATAAGGGATGAAAAGGAAAATCGAGTGAGTTTTTCATAGGTGAAAAAATTGCTAAAATCAGCATTACTCGTAATTTTAAAGGAACTTGCATGGAAAAAATCCAAATTCTACTGAGCCAAATACTTTTTTTATTTATGTTCAGCTTCAACCCAGGATTTGCTCAGCAGCCTTATGAGGTAGAAGATATAGATATGGCTTTAATTTATTATAAATTATCCGGTGCACAGATTCCCTGGAAAGAAATTGCTTTAAACTATCCAGAATATTTGATAAATCCCAACGCGTTTGCGAGGCAAGATTTTCTAGAAAAGCTCGAGCCAATAATTCTAGAACAAACAAATAGTTTATTTCAGAAAAAATCCTTGGTTGTTTTTACGAATCTAGAACTTCAAGAATATGATTCTGATCAGACGGCATTTTTCCTAGATTTCTCAGATAATAGCTATTTATCGTATGATTCATATCCATCTGCTCATGAGGATATCGCGTTAACTTTTGACAATGGTGCTCAGTTCGCAACTTGGTTTGTTAACAAGGAAGAAGCTAGAAAAATCACGCAACAAATAGGTAGGAACAGAGCCGTAGTGGCGATTATTGAATTTGTTCCTGTTGCAGCTAAACGTGGGAAATTATCTGATTCTGATATGGAGAGTAAAATTATCCAAGCTAATATTATTAGGATTACCTTTCAGACACTTGATACAAGAATACAATTAGGCTCTATTGAAGCAAAAGCTAAATAACAATCCTATTATCAAGTGCAGGCAATCCTAAATAGAAAGTTTTTTTTAATAGAGTTCACATAACGCCAATTAACGTCAATAAAAATATTCCTTTTATTACCAAAAAGCTCTAACTAGAAATTCATTCTTGAATAATTTGGAAAAATAGAAACACACGATTACAAGTAAGCCTCTTATCTCAACCCAACCATTTCGCTTCACCTCCGCTAACTACCATTTTGCGGGATTGCATTGCCTGCGGGATGTCACGCAGCAGGCGATTCATGATGGAAATGTTATGGATGGTGACCAATTGCATGCCAAGTATCTCTTTGCTTTTTAGCAGATGGTGCAGATAGGCGCGGGAAAAGTTTTTGCAGCAATAACACAGGCATTCATCCCATAAGGGATTCGGGTCTTCGCGGAAACAGGCATTGTTCAGATTAATCCGCTCCTTATCCGCCTTGGGTAATAACGCGCCGCCATGGCGGGCCATGCGAGTGGGGGCCACGCAGTCGAAGGTGTCAATGCCTTGCTCAACCCCGCTTAAAATATCGCTGATGCCGCCAATGCCCAACAAATGAATGGGCCGGTCACGCTTTAAATTTCGGGTGGCATAAGCCACCACTTCCTGCATTTGGGCTTTATCACCCCCCAAGGTGCCGCCCACCGCGTGACCGAAGAAAGGCTGGCTGTTCACGAAATCAGCGGCTTCCTGGCGTAAATCCTCATACACGCCGCCTTGAATAATACCATACAAGGCTTGCTGGTCATTGCCTTTATCATAACCGCGGGCGAATTCATCCATACAGCGCTTGCCCCACCGGTGGCTCATGGACAAAGAACGCCCGGTATAAGCCTTATCGGCATGGAAGGGGGTGCATTCATCCAACACCACAATCAAATCAGCCCCGAGTTCTCGCTGGATGTGAATGGACCGCTCAGGCGTCAGCATATGCAACCGCCCATCAATGTAGGAACGGAAACGCGCCCCTTCTTCGGTAATTTTCAGCAAAGTTTGCGGACGATTCGGTGACCCTCGGCCTTTAATCTCATCAGCAACCGACCCATGCCCCAAACTGAATATCTGGAACCCGCCGGAATCGGTTAACATCGGCCCGTTCCAGCCGCAAAATTTATGCAACCCCCTTGGCGGGCAATCAATTCCGATCCCGGTTGCAGCATGAGATGATAGGTGTTGGATAAAATAATCTGGGTGCCGCTGGCCACCAAATCAGCTGGGGTTGCCGCTTTCATCGCGGCGCGGGTGGCGCAGAAAATGAAAGCAGGTGTCTCAAGGCCCCCATGTGGGGTGGTCAAATACCCGACCCGCGCCAAGCTGTTCGGGTCGGATGCTTGAATGGTGAAATCAAAGCGCGGATACAGGCTCATACTTACGCAGCTTTCGCTTGACGGTCGCGTTTCGGCACAAAGAAGCGGGCCAATTCAATCACTGGGGCTTCGGTGATGGCCAATAGCAGCCGGATCAGATAGGTGCCAAAGATATAAGATAACAACACCTCAAAGCTTACGGGATTTTCGCTAAACACCACCCAGGCCAACGTGCTGAAGATGATATTGTCAACAAGCCCTGAGAAAGCAGTTGAAAGGCTGGCCCGCAACCACAAAAAGCGGTTCTTGGTCAGCCATTTGATCAACAGGAAAACCCAAATATCATTCATCTGGCTGATGAGGAATGAGCAAACACTGGCCGCGATAATCGCAGGGATCGGCATGAACAACGCCATCATATGCCCCTGGTTCTCCATAGCCCAAGCCATATCCGTTCCCGCCTCAGCCACACTCAAGGGGCGATAGCTTAAAGCCACGAACATCATCAGGGTAAACAAAATGGCGCCAGCGAAACCCAACAGCACGCTGCGCTGGGCGGCTTTCTTGCCGTAAAATTCAGTTAAACTGTCGGTCGCTAAATAGCTTGCGGAGAAAAGAATAGTGCCGAGCGGCATTAAACCGCTTTCCAAAAATCCGTTGAGATGGGTGAAATTGGAAGCAGTCAACACTTGGATATTTGCACCAATAACTGCAACCACAATAAATAAGGTCAGGCCGAAGGCCCCGAACAAGCGTAATAATAATAAAATGGCAGCGTTGCAGATCAGCCAATCAATCAACAGCATCCATTCCGGTGCCAGGGATTGGGAAAGGTTCAGCCAGTCTTGGATAAGGGATGCCATATCTACTCTACTCCTTGGGAAAAATCATAAAGCCCGTATTCGATGATAATTTTTAGGAACGTTGTTCCTGAGGCGAACCATAATAGGCCCGGTTGTTTTTGCAAGACATAATTCACATAAATGCCAAGGCTTCGAAAATGAGGGTTAATAGGGATAAGTGATGAAGGCCGCATCAATAAAAAAGGGCAGTTAAACTGCCCCTTTTTGAATAATTCTAAAATAGATGTTTTAACTGGCGGCAGCCTGACGAAGGCCAGCTTTTTCAATCCGCTTTTTCAAGCGACGGGCCTCAAGGGATAATTTATCACTGCATTGGGTTAAGATGAACGCATCCAACCCCCCATTGATTTCCACGGAACGCAAGGCATTGGTACTTAAACGTAAGCGGACGGTTTGCCCCAAGGCATCGCTAGTTAAGGAAACATGCTGTAAATTGGGCAGAAAACGACGGCGCGTTTTATTGTTGGCATGGCTAACTTTATTGCCATACAGTACTTTTTTGCCGGTAAGATCACAACAACGAGGCATATTAATTTCCTTTTATTCTTTTATAAAAAAACAGCATAGCCAGCCGGATAGTATCATATACCACTGCGGCCATTCGCAACCTAACGAGCTTGAGCCTATTTTGTCAATATATTTTTGCTGCAAGAAAAACAAACTATATTAACCAAGATGAATAAGCCTCATAGAATTACTTGGTGGTGCAGGTAAAGCAATCTTGTGCCATTTGCTTTTCTTGCAAAAAATAAACCAAATCCAAAGCTGGGGCTTCAATACCACTTTGGGTCACTAACAGGTGAACATGCCCGCGATGATGGGTCTGATGATTGAAAAGATGCGCCAACAGCAATTGTAATTGTTGATGTTGCGCCTCTCCATCCATGTCGCGGTAGCTGAAATCTTTTCCAAGTGATGAATGGGATAAAGAGTCAAGATACCATAACACCCGTTCATCCTCAGCTTGTCTGGCTTGCTTTAAGGATTGAAAATCATCATACAAAATTTCATCAAGCTTGGTTGGCGATGTGCCTTTGCCCGTTAGGCGGTAAAGCCACAAACGGTCGACCACTAATAAATGGTTCAACGTTCCATGAATGGAGTGGAAAGGTGCCTTCCGGTTTTCACGGTATAACGTTGAGGAAAGACCAGCAACAGATTGGTATAAACGTTGGTTGGCCCAGCGGTTGTATAAAGCTAATTCCTTAAAAAATTCCAGCATTCTTGAACCATTTCTCCTAATCTATAAAAAGGCTATCATAGGGTATTTTCCCCTAAAAGTAAAAGCTTCTTTATGGGGTGAAAAAACATTATTGTCGCATCGGGAGGGATTAAAAAAGCTTGTCCTGTTCAACGAATCAAATAAAAATATTGGCAAGCTTAAAAACCAAGATTTTGTTGAGTGAAAAGGGCACTGAGTTGTTCCAGCATAGCTCCCCCCAATTCTTCCGCCTGATTTATTTTAACGGCACGTTTGTAATAGCGCGTGACATCATGGCCGATGCCGATGGCAATAAGTTCTAGGGATGACTGTTTCTCTATTTGTGCAATCACTGCTTTCAGGTGGTTTTCTAAATAGGCCGAATGGTTGACCGATAAAGTTGCATCATCAACCGGTGCCCCATCCGATATCACCATCATGATTTTTCTGTCTTCCGAACGTTTGATTAGGCGATCAGCCGCCCATAACAAAGCCTCGCCGTCAATGTTTTCCTTAAGCAACCCTTCCCTTAACATTAAGCCCATATTCTTGCGGGTTCGCCGCCAGGGCAGGTCAGCAGCTTTATAAATAATATGCAGCAAATCATTTAAACGTCCGGGGGTGCCGAGTTTGCCTTCTGTGATCCAACGTTCTCGGGAAGATCCCCCTTTCCAGCTGCGGGTGGTAAACCCCAAAATCTCCACTTTTACGCCGCAACGCTCTAAGGTTCTAGCTAAAACATCCGCACAAATGGCGGCGATCGTAATCGGGCGTCCCCGCATGGACCCTGAATTATCCAATAGCAGACAAACCACCGTATCTCGAAAATTGGTATTTTTCTCTATTTTAAAAGATAAGGGGGTGAAAGGGTTGGTGACGACTCTGCTTAAGCGGGCGGCATCAAGTAAGCCGTCTTCGGCGTCAAATTGCCAGGCTCTGGCTTGCTTCGCCATTAATCGTCGTTGCAATCGATTGGCTAATTTGGCCACCAATGGTTGGAATTTAGCTAATTGCTGGTCAAGTTGTAGACGAAGCTGGGCCAATTCTGTACTATTTGCCAAATCATCGGCATGCTTGATTTCATCATAATCCCGGCAGAAAATTTTGTAGGCGGTTTCTTTCGAACTATTATGACCGGCGGGTGGTGTATGCAAACCATCACGGCTGCCTTCCTTGGCCTCTTGGTCTTGGGATGAGGTTGCGAAATCCGGTAACTGGGCGGTATCTTCCACATCTGACGGATCATCCAAATTTTCAGGATCGGTTGATTGGGGGGTGCCAGCCAACGGATCCTGGTCATCTGCAGGCTTAGGTTTTTCCGGTTCAGCGAAGGCATCACCCTCCAAATCCTGTTCGTTTTCAGGATGCTTAGTTGATTGCTCCAGGCTGTCCAGATGAAGTTGTACCAATAACCGCCTGCAGGCTTTGGCATAGGCAGATTGGTTATGTTGTAAGGGATCTAAGGCGGACAGGAAGTTTTGGATGACTGGCAGTTCATCCGCCAAGTGACTGTGGACAAGCTGCTGGGCTTCCTCTGAAAGTTTTTGTTTGGTTAGGTGATGATTGGCCAAGGCTTTGAAAGCCAGAATTTTCTTTTGCTCGTCTGTTGAGCTTGAGAACATGCTTTGCTTGATTTGATGCTGTAGGCTTGCTGCCATATTTTCAGCAGCCCCCAGATATTTTTGTGATCCTAGGGATTCAACGCGTGCTTGCTCAAAACAATTGAAAATTTCTTTGGCATACTCTTGCTCAGGGCTTTCCCGATCATGAATTTTCGGGTTGTGATACCGTTGCCACATGGCGATTGCATCGCTTTGGCCGCGTAAATATTGGTAGTCGGCAGCATTGAGGGGGATAGGGGGGGGTGGCAGGGAAAAATGGGTGCCAACCGTCTTGGCCTCAAGCCCCTCTAAGGACAAGGTAGCATTTGGATTAGCTGATAAAGCTCTGATACTGCTGCCCAGCAAGCGTTGCAATTCATCCGTTAGCTCATGGGAAGAATGATTGGGCAGGGTCGCGTTCATTGTTTTTGGAGAGTGGGCAGCGGGGTTATATCTTTGCCGAAACAACGCTGGTAATATTCATTAACCACTGGTCGTTCCACCTCATCGCATTTATTCCAGAAGGTCAATTTAAAAGCTAAAGCCAAATCCTGAAATATATGGGCATTTTCCGCCCAACTGATCACGGTGCGCGGGGACATGACGGTTGAAATGTCACCAGCCATAAAACCTTTGCGCGTTAATTCCGCCAAAGCCACCATGGCTTTGACTTGGCGTGTTCCTTCATCTGTGCGGTAAGATGGTTGTTTGGCAAGCACGATGGCAATTTCTTCTTCAGCGGCCAGATAGTTTAAGCTTGCAACAATATGCCAGCGGTCCATCTGGCCCTGATTGATGGGTTGCGTGCCATGATATAAGCCGCTGGTATCGCCAAGGCCGATAGTATTGGCTGTGGCAAACAAGCGGAAGGCTGGATGTGGATTGATCACCCGGTTTTGATCGAGTAAGGTTAATTTGCCTTCTACCTCGAGCACCCGTTGAATCACAAACATCACATCCGGCCGCCCGGCATCATATTCGTCAAATACCAACGCTACCGGATGCTGCAACGCCCAGGGTAATAACCCTTCTTTATATTCGGTTATCTGTTTCCCGTCTTTTAGCACGATAGCATCACGACCGATTAGATCGATACGGCTGATATGGCTATCCAAATTAATGCGGATGCAGGGCCAGTTTAAGCGGGCGGCTACTTGTTCAATATGGGTGGATTTACCGGTGCCATGATACCCTTGGATCAGGACGCGCCGATTATACATAAAACCCGCCAGTATAGCTACCGTAGTGGCGGGATCAAAACGATAATTTGGATCGATTTCAGGCACATGGGCACTGGGTTTGGAGAAAGCAGGAACCCGCCAATCTACGGTTAAACCGAATAAATCTTTAGCTGACTTAACGCTGTCGGGCAGATTAGGCAAGATGCCACTCACCGCATCCGGTGATGAGGTGTTTGTATTGGTTGGGATTATATTGCTGGGTTGGCGTTTATTATTTGGGTTCATATGATAGAGACCTATAAAAAGCATATCAGGGACTTTAAGAAAGATGACTTTCCCTAATACGCTTTTAAAAATATATTAACAGGAAGTATTCACCAGATTTTTTCCGAAGATCAAAAAAATAGCAAGAAATAAAGAAAAGGACTCCATCTCAAAGCTAGACCAAGATGGCTTCAGGAAGCCTTATCATTTTTCTTTGCATCAACCGCATGGGTTTTTAAAAATTGATAAGCGCGATTAATTTCTTTAAGGCGCTCTTCGGCCCCATTATCACCGCTGTTTAAATCGGGATGATGCTGTTTGGCCAGTTGTTTATACTGTTTCTTAATGTCTTGGAAACTGACGGGTGGCGCTAAATTTAACAATTGTAACGCTTTCCTTTCCTCTATAATAATGTGGGTGGGTCTTTCATCGGCGGGCGGCTTTTCTTGCGAGGAATAGGGTTCATTTTCTTCATCAAAAAATTGGAAACGCTGGTTGATTTTGGTAAAAGGGTTGCCCCGCAGCGGCCAAGAAGGTTTTTCCCAAACCGTATCTTGACGGATGGACCATTCAATTTGCGATTCTGACATGCCCTCATAATAATTCCATTGCTTGTTATAATCCCTGACATGGGGCAGGCAAAACCACCAATATTCGTATAATTGTTGGGGCGATTTAGGGGCGCGGAACATGCCTGCTTCGGTACAACAAGCATGGTCACAACCGCGGGGTGGCGGCATTTCTTTCTTATAGGTCGTAAAAATTTTTCGATTACGCATAGTCCATAATATGTGCTGCCAACGATTAATAGGCAAGATAGGCAAGAACAATTTTTAAGGCTGCTGTGTTTTTTCTTGACACGTATTTTTTACCCAATGTCGGATGGCGATCAAGGAATAGGCTAGTTTATTGCCAGCTATATATCTGTGTTATTTTGTGGCTATTATTTGATAGTAACTGCGGCAGGTAAATGCTTGGCAAAAACGCCCTTCCGGTGTTTCCGCATCTGCCTTGGAAGATGAAACTCAACAGGTGCTGGCAGATTACCTGACAGATTGCGGAGTTTGTTGGTAATTGATATAAGACCTAGAGAATTTATTCCGTGAGAAAAACCTAGGAGTTAAAATTCCATCTTTTGTTAATTTTTAACAGATAAGGCAATTGTACCATGAGCATAGATAAAATGAAAGACATGGAAGATAAATTTGCAGAAGTTCAAAATAGATTTCTTGAAAAAAAGAATGAAATAGATGCGAAGGAAAAATCTGTAGATGAAAAGCGACATATTCATGTTACTAATGTGGTTAGCGAATATAAAAATTCTGAACAAAATAGGATTATTTACATTGTTTACGGGACCGCTTTGACCAATGTTGTCGCTATAAATTCCTTAGGGCAACATCCTAATGTAACTTTTTTTATTGCTGCCCTGGTATGGTCTTTAGCTGCTTATGTAATATGGCTTTATATGGAAAGATGGGCTTTTTATTCCAGAACCATTAAAGTAGAAAATTATTATTTAAAATGAAATGTTAGAATTGAGGCAAAAGACTCTCGACAATCTTGGGGATTTTTTTAAACAGATAGACCCAAACAACCTTGCTAAAGACCTACAATTACATTTTATCAATAAAATTAATGAAGAAATATCTGCAGGCAAGGAAAATTTTGCAAGATATAATAATAAAATGTCCGAGAATCAGAGACATACGGATATAGCGGAAATAACCTATGCGCTTTTCCTAATAATTTCCTGGATATTTAGTTTAATCGCCAGCCTATGCACTTTCGTTTATATAACATTTATTCCAGTTTGTTTGGGAGAGATAGCAATCTACACTTCGTTAATTGTCTTGCTAGTATCAGCCACTATTTCTATTTATAAAAGACGCAAACTGAGCTTGTTATTGAGAGGATTGAAGTAAGCTAAAATGAGAATTTTGCTTAAAAACCTAAAAAAGATGTGCTTACTCGGCGTGCCCGAGTGAGCAAAAAAGGGCAGCCGAGCTGCCCTTTAATTTAATTAATGACGAAGGAAAGGGTTACCCCTAAGCAGGTTTTTTCCAGCCCCGCCGCTCAGCTTCGGCCAATAAAGCTGGGATGACTTCATCCCCCAACCATTTTTTGGCATCATCCCTGCCATCAAGACCGGTATAAGCGGCATCACCAATCACTTCCCAAGAATCCATCTCTTTTGCCAACATTGTTTGCAAATCCGTAATGCTTTGCCAGTAATCATTAACATACGTTTTATCATTTGATCTAAGTTCTGCATATCCCTTAGCAAAATCATCATAATTTTTATATTTACAATCTGGGTCTCCAAAAATGCTCATATTCATCCCTAGAAACCATAAGAATTGTATACCCCATTCATATTCTTTATTTAACTGATCTTTTGTTTTTTGCATTTGTAATCTCCTTATTTAGAGGATTTTTATTCAAAACTGGGAAAGTGATCAAACAGTCTGTAGCCATTCTGTGTGCGTACAATCCAAACCGTCATTTTATAGGTAGGCATAAAGTGAGTGCCGCCACGTGGTATGCCAAAACCTGTTAATTCCCCGTTGGGCGGGATATATTTTAGCACTAAGCTTTTACCTGCTGTAACCGTTGGCAGCCAGCTTTCAATGATACTGCCATTATGTCTAAGTGTCTCTTTTACCAAATAATCCTCATGATCAGCACTAAAGGTATGAGTTGAAGCGGTTGGAATGCGTGCGCCCGGCTGAGGGTTCAAAACGCGATCTGCCGTCGCTTTTGGCCCATCATAAACATGTTTCAGTCCATGACCGCTTAATAAATCTTGCACTTCAATGTTCCAATCCGTTCTTGTATGCCAATCACTGGTGTGGTTGCGGTAAATCTCCAATTGTTCAGGCGTATAATTTGGTAAAGGTCGGCGTACAATCGGCGTATTGTCATAAATAGATGGAATATCATGAATGGAATATACAGTTCTTGTAGTGTTCTGTAAAGGGGTTTGTGAAGTTAACGGGATAGGTTCTTGTTTCAGGGTTGAAGGGTTAACAGGGGTGATAGGCATTTCCTGGGTTGCAGAGTGGGTTGGGGAAAGTGGCTGGGGTTCAAGATTGCCAGGCTTTAGGGTAGCATTTGGTTGGGCTGCGTCACGCTCAAGGCTTGCTACCAGGGATTTGCCGTTTCGAGCCAGGCCCGCAAGTGCGCCACCGCCACTGAGGATACCGAACAGGTTTTGGACATATTCCGGGTACCCCGCTTCCTTGGCAGATTGCATAGTCAGGTTGCCAAGACCACCAGCGATCATGCCAGCCTTACCGATGGCGCCACCGCCGGTAACGCCACTGACAAATGCTTGCCATAAGCGCCCAAGGAGTGTTTCGGCATCTGCCTTGGGAATAAAACCAAAGAGGTTCTGACGCCAGTAATCAGGTTTTTCGAAGATGCGCCTGGGTTTTATGCCATGTTGGCGAGCGATGATTTCTAAGGGTCCAGGACCAATGAGTTGTTTTAACTCATCTTCTACCACTCCAGGTAAGCCTAAGAGAAGCGAAGCACCATCGGCAGCGGCGGATAAGGTACGGTCGATGAAATCGGGTTGATTCAAGAGGGGGGTGATGGGCAATACCCATAGGGCTTGGGGTAGATTAGAATCTTTGGAATACTGGGCTAGTTCTAATCTTCTTAGGGCAAGCAAAGGTAGGATCCGTTCGCGGATGGCGACATCGGGATGATTGGCAGCTTGCTGTTCTAAGCTTTGCAAATCATCCTGCAATTGGTGCATGGTTTCAACCAGGGTGGTGACGGATGTAAAATCCCAAGCATTGGGCACCGGCGGCAAGGTTGGGGAAGTGAGAAGGTAATAGAGGCGGTTGTGGGGATCGGCGGCCCCGCCTAATTGCCAATCGGGCAAGAGGGTGGAGGCTGCAAAATTATGGGCCAACACCTCCTCCGGCAATTGGGCGGCCAGGGAGGGGTTGGTTTGCCAAACCTCCGCCAGGCGTTGGCTGAACTTCAAGCCATCCCGGCCGTGGATCAGGCGGCTTAAGGCAGGCTTGGCAGATTTGGGGATAATCTTGGTTAAGCGGAAGAGATCAGGTAAGGCGCCTGCTAATTGTTGATCGCTGTCTTTGCCATGATTAAGAAGGAAATGGTAATCCGCGGCTTGCAGATCATCTGGGTTGTGGGGATCAAGGGGTTGATCCTTAAACCCCTGCTGGATACGGTCCAAATAAGCTTGATGTTTGGCGCTTTGCTTAACCGCATGGGCGCTTAATTGTGACAATAGATTGAGGGTGTGTTGGGGTAAGGCCTGGGTCAATTCCAGATCAGCCAGCTCAGAGGGGGATAATTGCCCGGCCTTGTCCAGATAATCCTGGGATTTGCTGAACCAACCCTTCAGACGGTTATCGGTCTGTTGCAACAAGGCTTGTTGCTGTTGATGTTGTTGATCAAGCGGCAGGGAATGCAAGCGGCGCTCGGCCCGTTGCTCAAGCCGTTGGCGGTCTTGTGGGTTTAAGCCGACCAGCAAGGGATTGGTATGCAAGGCTTGGGCGATGCTATGGGGGGCGTTGTTCAATAACAGGTTAGCCTGGTCTTGGGCTAAGGAACGTTTAAAGCCATCACCTAAGCGTTCGGCATCTTCCCCTGGGATAATCCCCTCATCCCGGGCGTCTTACAACAGTTGCAATCCCTTATGCAAATGCCAGGCTTGCTGTTGGGGCAGGGTGGCCGAGGAGGCAAGGGTTTGATGTTTTTGCAGTGATTTGGGCAAATTGCTGGCGGCTGATTGGTTCAGGGTGGCCGCATCCTGGGCTTGTTGTTGCAAGGCCAAGCTGTGGGTTAACAAATCCGCATCCTCCAGCACCTGGCCGGGTAGATATTTGCTGGTGGGCAGTTTCTTGCCCTGCATCAGGCTATCCAGCATCAAACTATGGGCGTTGATCAAGGTTGCGGCAGGCTTGGGGGTTAAGGCGGGCAAGGGCGAATGCAGCGTGAAATCATCCATGCCCCCCTCATCCATCCCGCCATCAAAGCCGGTATTACCCCACCCCGCCGCCTGCCCCCACCCGCTATTGAGGCTAAGGCTGATGCCATTTGAGTTAAAGGGTGAATCCTTATCCTCCCCCCAGCCTTTAGTTGCCGGATCATCCTCTCCTCGGTATTTTGTACGTTCTTTTAACTCACCCATCCTTACCTCCACTCCGGTTGAAAATACTTGAATAGGACTGCCCTTGAAATCAACATATGTTCATTATATGTTCTTTTAGGGGCTGCAATAATCCCCAGGGGAAATTACCCTTCTTGCCACATTAATAATACGGGATTATATAAAGGCTGTTATATGATGTTGACTTGTTGATGATCCCACCATAACCCTTTATCATCCATCACGCAAGATACGGCATGTTTTTCATTTATGATTAACCAACTAGAATAGCCATCAGGAGAAGATATGAAATCTATATCCATAAAATTTTTCTTATATATTATTTTTGTTTTAGGAGCGGTGGGTTCTTTAAGCGCGCAGGAACTTCCCACCAGCCAAGAACAAATACAGCTGAGTTTTGCGCCGCTAGTTAAAAGAGTATCACCAGCGGTCGTCAATATTTATACGCAAACGGTTAACAGAAACCCTGTTTCCCAAAATCCCTTATTTGACGATCCTTTTTTTAAGGAATTTTTTGATAATACTTTAATGATGCGAGCACCGCAGATACAGCAATCATTAGGTTCCGGTGTCATTATTTCCCCGGAAGGGTTAATTGTTACCAATAATCATGTTATTCAAGATAGTGATGAAATTGTTGTCGTATTGAATGATGGGCGGGAATTTGGGGCCAAGGTAGTGGCGGCTGATCCAAGGTTTGATTTGGCGCTGATTCGGATAAGCGGTGGTAATCAACCATTTCCTACGTTGCAGTTACGTGATTCAGATGAAGTCGAAATTGGGGAACTGGTCTTGGCGATAGGCAATCCCTTTGGATTTAACCAAACCGTCACTAGCGGGATCATTTCGGCCTTGGCTAGGACGGATATAGGGATTGCCGATTTTTCTTTTTTCATTCAGACAGATGCGTCAATAAACCCTGGTAATTCAGGTGGGGCATTGATTACGATGGATGGTCGTTTGGTGGGGATTAACAGCGCTATCTATAGCCGCAGTGGTGGTTCGGTGGGCATTGGCTTTGCCATTCCCTCTAACATGGTTCGTGCCTTTCTCAATGCAGAAAAAACGGGTGGGCGTTTAATTCGACCATGGCTAGGGGCGGCTGGCGAGGATTTATCTCTGGATAATATGCGAAAACTGGGATTAGTGGACCGTAAGGGTTCCATCATCACCCAATTGTTTCCCAATAGCCCTGCAGAACAAGCGGGCTTGAAAATAGGTGATGTGGTGACGGCTTTGAATGGTCGAACGATTGAAAATTCCCAAGCCTTGCGCTTCCGGCTGGCAACTACCACTGTTGGTGATAGCATCAACCTAACCATTTGGCGGAATAAGCAAGCCATGAATTTTGCCGTTACGCCTATTTCACCACCTGATAAGCCCTATTTGAATGAAACAACCTTAAAAGGCGACAATGCCCTGGCAGGTGCTGTGGTTGGTAATATCTCGCCTGCTTTTGCAGAGCGGTATTCTTTGGACGGTTTTTGGTCGGGGGTCATTATCCTGAACACAGAACGGGGCGCGTTAGCTGGTCGCTCGGGGTTCATCCGCGGGGATATTATTTCCTCGGTTAATGGGCAGAAAATTGAAACCATTGCGGATTTAACAGCGGCTTTAGAAAAAGTGAAAGGTACTCGAACCTTGCAAGTACAAATATACCGTCAAGGACAATTAAGGACGATCAATTTTCGGTGAAGCAAAACCAATTTCATAACCAAACCACCCTTTTCCAGCAGACAGCAGTTAAGCCGCTGGCAGATATGTTGCGCCCCACTTCCATCAACCAAGTGGTGGGGCAGGAACATTTGTTGGGAAAAGACGGCCCTCTAGAGCGCATGGTAGAAAACCAGAAATTATCTTCCATGATCTTATGGGGGCCACCGGGTTGTGGAAAAACCACGCTGGCTAAACTTCTGGCGGGCTCCGTAAAAGCCGATTTCCACTCATTCTCCGCCATTTTTTCAGGCGTGCAGGATCTAAAAAATCTGTTTGAGTTGGCTAAACGCAATCGCCAAATAGGGCAGGAAACCATTTTATTTGTGGATGAAATCCACCGGTTTAACCGTACCCAACAAGATAGTTTCCTGCCCGTGGTTGAAGATGGTACCATTATCTTAATTGGCGCAACCACCGAAAACCCATCTTTTGCAATTAATGCTGCCTTATTATCCCGTTTAGAAGTTTTTGTACTGAAACGTTTGGAGGAAGCCGTTCTTCGTCAAATGATTGAACGGGCCGAAAAGATCTTGGGCAAGAAATTGCCGTTAACACCGGCAGCCTTACAAAGTATGATCAGTTTGGCTGATGGGGATGGGCGCTATCTATTAAATATGATTGAAGCGGTTTTCGCCCGCAAACAAAAAGAGCAGGATTTAACCCCAGAAGATTTGGCGGGCCTTTTATCACGGCGTGCCCCAGTTTACGATAAATCGCAAGAAAGCCATTATAATTTAATTAGCGCTTTGCACAAATCCTTGCGCGGGTCAGATGTGGATGCGGCTTTATATTGGTTTGCCAGGATACTCGAAGGTGGGGAAGATCCGCGTTATATCGCCCGCCGTTTAATCCGTTTTGCGGTTGAGGATATTGGTTTGGCTGATCCCCAAGCGTTAAGCCAGGGGATAGCTGCCCTACAAGCCTATGAAAAATTGGGAAGCCCCGAAGGGGAATTGGCGCTTTGCCAAGCCGTTATTTACATGGCGTTGGCCCCTAAATCAAACGCTGCTTATATGGCCTTTAAGAAGGCTAAAAAAATGGCTATAGAACATGGTTCTCTAATGCCACCTTTATCTATATTGAATGCCCCCACTGGTTTGATGAAGGATTTGGGATATGGGGATCATTACCACTATGATCACGATTATCCCGACGCTTTTGCCGGACAAAGTTTCCGCCCCTCAGGATTGCCGGAACAGCCGCTTTACGCCCCTAACGACAGGGGTTATGAAAAGCAATTGCAAGAAAGACTGGAGTGGCTGCAAAGGCGCCGGTTGGCTATCCAACAAAAAGCTGGGAAAAAAAACTGATATGTTGAACATAATTTGGGTAGGGATTGGTGGCGCGATAGGATCAATATGCCGTTATCTGATCTCAAGCAAACTGGCTATATGGGTTGGCCGCCATTTTTCTTGGATTTTCTTTCTCTTTATTCCCGCGGTTTAATTGGACAATCTCTATTATATGTTGGATTATCTCTATTTCTTTCTTTGAGCGCCGCGTTTTTAGGGGTATTAATTGTGGAGTATTGTTGCCGTGGGTAATAAAACGGACCTATCTAACCGCCATCAGGTAACGCTTGATGAAAATGATATGCGCCTGGATCGTTGGGTACAGCGGCAATTCCCAGCTTTAAATTTCGTCCGTGTCCAAAAACTATTACGAACCGGGCAGGTGCGGTTAGAAGGGAAAAGGGTGTCTGGTTCAGAACGGTTGGTAGCCGGGCAAGAAATCAGGTTCCCGCCAGCATTATTGGATCCGCCTGTCGATAACCCAGAAATTGCCGAGGCAAAGCCTTTACCCAAAAATTTGAGAAATTTTCGAGATTGGATCATTTATGATGATGCAGATTTATTGGTGCTTAATAAGCCCGCGGGTTTAGCTGTACAGGGGGGGAGTAAAACGTTCATTCATTTGGACGGGATGCTGGATCATTTTCAGTTCGATTATCAGGCGCGCCCCAAATTAGTGCATCGTTTGGATAAAGAAACCAGTGGGCTGCTGGTTTTGGCCCGCCATATTAAGGCTGCACAATATTTAACCGAAGCTTTCCGGGATCATTCCATCCGCAAAACCTATTGGGCGTTGGTCAGTGGGGTACCCAAAATCCAACAAGGGGAAATTAAAGCCAAGCTTCAGAAAATGAGGGCAGGTCAGGAAGAAATGGTTAGGGTGACGGAAGAGGGGCAAACAGCAATTACCGATTATCAAGTGGTTGAAAATGCCGGACAAAAATATGCCTGGCTGGCTTTATGGCCAAAAACTGGACGTACGCACCAATTGCGGGTTCATTGCCAATTGATGGGCACGCCCATTTGCGGCGACGATAAATATGGTTTTCGCTCAATGGCTGAGGAAGAACATAATTTTGATAAGAATTTATATTTGCATGCGCGCGCCATCACCATTCCTTACCCAGGGAAAAAGCCTTTGACTTTATCGGCGCCTCTTCCGGCCCACATGCAGGAGGCTTGGAAATTATTAGGTTTTGATGAAAAAAATAAATTAGGAAAAAATTAATCAAGTGACGTTGATAATGTTAGGAAATACCAAGGGGTTATTGCAGGATTAGAGTGATACAGAGATGAAGAAACAGGGATCTATATTACCGGTTGTTATAAAAAAACAGGACAAATCTTTTTTTTTAGAGCAGGGGAATAAAGCTTTCTTAACCCCCAAGGGACATAAACTGCTGTTACCAAATGAACGCTTAGCCAGGGCTCTTAGCTCTGAATATCAGATGCAGTCCAGCCATGCTGGTTTTTTGCTTAAATTATGTTATACAGCGGTCGATTATATTGCCGATAATCCAAAAAAGATGGTTGAAAATTGGCAAGCAGATATTGATCATGATTGTTTATTTCACTGGTCAGAATTACCCGTGGATCTTTATCTTGAACAACAAGAAAAATGGCAGCCAGTCATCTATTGGTTTAACCAAACCTATCATACCGATTTTGTCCCGTTTTATACTTTCCATGTTCAAAAACAACCTGATTTATCTAAAAAGCATTTTGCTGAATTGATAGCCCCCTTTAATCATTGGCAGTTAGCGGTATTTATGAATTTGGCACAAGAATTATCCTCATCCCTTCTCGCCTGGGCAGTGATAGAAAAATTTATTTCTGTCCCAAAGGCTGTGGATTTAAGTTTGCTTGAGGAAAAAAACCAAATTGGGAAATGGGGGGATGATCCATTTTTGCAGAATAGGCGCGACCTGGTTTTGCAAGAGTGTTTGCAGGCGTATAATTTTCTTGAGCTGTTATAAAAAATAACGAAGATAATCTGTATGACATAAAAGCTGGGTCAGCGTTTTCTAAATCTGCGCGGGCTCACAGGTTTACGCGATCTTGCCAAAGTCGCGGAAGGATTTCTTGTGGGTGTTCCTTTTTCCCGAATGCCAAATAATAATTTACCATCCGCCAAACTTATGGCTTCCAAAGTGGCTTGGACAATATCGCCTAATCTAAATCTCTTCTTTGATGATTGACTAGCGAACTCGGCATCTTTGGCGGAATAAGCATAATAGTCTGTTCCCAGCATGCGGCTGGGAATTAACCCCTCCGCACCTCCTTCGTTCAACCGGATAAAAATCCCAAAATCCATCACTTGGACAATGCGCGCCGTAAAAACTTTGCCAACCATTTCTTCAAAATGCAGGCAGGTGAGGCGGTCGAGAGTTAAACGTTCGGCACTTGCTGCTTGTCTTTCCGTGGTTGATATTTCTTGAGCAACAACGGGCAATTCTGCTGCATCTTCAGGCCTTAGCCCATCATAACCTAAACGAAGGGCAGAGATTAAGCCGCGGTGAACGATCAAATCGGCATACCGACGGATTGGGGAGGTGAAATGGGTGTATTCTTTCAATCCCAATCCGAAATGCCCCTGATTATTGGCCATATACAGGGCCTGTGTTTGCGTGCGTAGAACCATTTCACTGATAACCGAGGAGAGCGGGTGCGAGCGTGTTTTTTTTAGGATCTGGTTAAAAAAATTACCGTTTAAAGGGGAAGGCTTGGAAAACTCTAAATCCAATTTTGCTAGATATTGCAACAATTCTTGGACATGGGTCAAATCGGGTGGTAAATGGTTTCGGTAAACACCTGCTTGGCCGGTTTCTTGGAGAATCTTAGCGGCGGCCACATTGGCGCAAATCATGAATTCTTCAATTAATTGGTGGCTGGGTAGGGACTGGCGTAGTCCTAAAAATTCAATTTTTCCATCGGTTGATACGCTAGCTTTCCGTTCAGCAATATCCAATTCCAAGGTACCGCGGTGTTGACGGTTTTTAAGAAAACTATGATAAGCGCCATATAAAGATAGTATAGCTTTTCCCAAAGGTTTCGTTATTTCATCGGGTTTGCCGTCATAGGCATTTTGCACTTGCTCATAAGTCAACCTTGCGGCCGAACGCATCAATGCCCGGTTAAACCGGTATGAAATAAGATTGCCTTCCTGATCGATGCGTAAATGGGCAACAAAACACCCCCGATCTTCCAATGGTTTTAAGGAGCATAATTCATTAGAAAGGTTAAAAGGTAACATGGGGATAACGCGGTCTGGAAAATAAATAGAATTTCCACGTTGACGCGCTTCCTCATCCAACGCAGTACCTGGGCGGACATAATAGGCAACATCGGCAATCGCCACCATGATTTGCCAACCACCCTTATTGCTTGGGCGTTGATCCGCTTCTGCCCAAACCGCATCATCAAAATCACGGGCATCACTCCCATCAATTGTTACAAAAGGAACATCCCGTAAATCTTGACGATCAGCAAGATCCGGCACTTTAATATTTTTGGTTAATGCCAGTGCTTCTTCTGAAAACTCTACCGGGAAATGAAACTCATGGGCGGCCACTTGGCTTAAAAGCAGGGGGTTTTTAGAGGATCCTAAAGACCTGATAATCCGGGCGGCTTTCTTTGGATTGTCCGGCAGTTCGGCAATGACCCAATCCCCTCTTTCAGCCAATTGGGTGGATGATTGGATCAATGGATAAACTGGTTGGGTCGATTGTTTGCGGGCGATTTGGATGATCGCCTTGCCATCTTTTTGATAAAAAATACCAACCTTTTCCAAAGCCGGCTGATCCGTCGCCCGATCCTGAATGGCCCCATGGTAAACGTGAGAAGCACTTTCGGTTAATTTGAAGTGAATCATATCGTTTGGGCGGTAAGACAAGCCAAGCGAGTTTTTATCGGTAATAACCTCCAGCGTTTTTGGCAGTTTTTTCTGTAAATTATGTCGGTTAACGGTAAAATGGATTGTGTGCTTTTTAGGAACTATTTTGCTCACCCGACCGATAAGCGATAAAGTCGATTCCGGCGAAAGATCAATTTTTTTTAAGCGGGAGGGTAACAGGCCCTCCAGCTTTAGTTGTTTAATATAATCGTTTAAAATCAATGTTTGATCACGGGGAATGGAAAAAGCCCTGGCGATTTCGCGTTTACTAATGGCTTGAGGACCTTTATATTCTCGAACAAACAGGCGAATATCATCAAAAGATGGAAAATCTTTTCGTTTTTTTGTCAAATGGACAAAACTTTTTTTGTAAGCATTATTTCTATAATCCTTGCAAGGCCTGTTTTAGGTCATTGATCAAATCTTCCACATTTTCAATCCCGACTGAAAGTCTAACTAATCCATCCGTAATGCCAAGTTCTGCACGCCTTGGAGCCGGAATGGAGGCATGAGTCATAATCGCCGGATGTTCGATTAAGCTTTCAACACCGCCTAGGCTTTCCGCTAAAGCAAAAATTTGGCATCTTTCCAAGAAACGTTTGGCAGGTTCTAACCCGCCCTTGATATCCGCAACCATCATGCCGCCAAATCCATCCATTTGCTTTTTAGCTAACGCATATTGGGGAAAATTTTTTAGACCCGGATATATTACTTTATTGATCGCTGGATGGGTGCTTAACCACTCGGCAATTGTTAAAGCATTTTGACAATGCCGTTCCATCCGAAGGGATAAGGTTTTTAAACCCCTTAATGCCAGAAAACAGTCGAATGGGCTTGGGATAGCACCTAAAGAATTTTGTAAAAAAGCCAGCTTTTCTTTAATTTCTTGATTTTGACCAACAATGGCAATGCCACCGATCATATCAGAATGCCCATTCAGATATTTAGTGGCCGAATGCATCACCACATCAATCCCCATATCTAAGGGTCTTTGTAGGATAGGGCTGGCGAAGGTATTATCCGCTACTGTCCATATTTTCTTTTGCTTGGCGAGGATTGCCACTGCTTCTAAATCAACCATTTTTAAAGTGGGATTGGTGGGTGTTTCCACCCAAATCAACCGAGTTTCTGGTTTGATTGCTTGTTGTAATTTTTCGATGTTGCGCAAATCAACATAGGTAAATTGCAAATTCGCAGATATTTTACGCACCCGTTCGAACAAACGGTAAGTGCCACCATACATATCATCCATAGCAATGATGTGGGAGCCGCTGGGCAAACAATCTAAGATAGTTGCAACGGCAGCCAAGCCGGAACTGAAGGCATAAGCAGCTGTCCCATTTTCCAAATCTGCGACACATCGCTCATAAGCCTGCCGGGTGGGATTATGGGTACGGGAATATTCATAACCTTTATGTTTGCCGGGGCTTTCCTGCACATAAGTTGAGGTTGCATAAATGGGCATCATGATGGCACCCGTTGTCGGATCAGGGTGTTGCCCTGCATGAATGCCGCGGGTTGCCATGCCTAATTGATTGCGCGTGGTATTTTTTGCCATGATTTTTTTTATGAAATAGGGGTTGAGATGAAATGATTGATTAAGTCAGCACGCGTAATGAAGCCAACAAATTGATCTTGATGTAGGACAACAACATAAGGGGTAGTTTTAAGGGTTTCTTTTACTTTTTCTATGCCAACATCAGACTCAACTTTGCTAAACTGGCGTGACATGATTTTTGACACCAACAGCTCAGACAAAGGTTGACGAAAGTGATATTGAAGAATCATATTGTCATCAACCATTCCCATTATCTTTGATTTATCTAAAACCGGCAGTTGCGACACATCGTGTTGGCGCATACGCTTATAAGCTGTTAGTACCGTATCGGTGGGACTTACAGAAACTGTACGACCTGATTGCTGTGGTCTGGCTACAAGATCACGTAAATCCCCATTTTTTTCACGAACCAATAAACCTTGTTCTTCCATCCATTGGTCGTTAAAAGCTTTTGACAAGTACTTGTTGCCGCTGTCACAAACAAAAGTAACCACCCGCTGCGGATAACGCTGTTGTCGGCAATAACGTAAAGCGGCGGCAATTAAGGTGCCGGACGATGAACCGGCTAAAATGCCTTCACGTTTCAACAGTAACCTTGCTGTTTCCATGCTTTCCGCATCATCGATGGTATAAGCGGTTTGAATAAGTCCCATATCGAGAATGGCGGGGACAAAATCTTCCCCAACCCCTTCAACCAGCCAAGAACCAGGAATATCATGAGTGCCCTTATTGACTAAATCGGCAATAATTGACCCTTTCGGGTCGGCGACCACCATTTTGACGTGAGGGGCGGTTTTTTTGAAAAAACGGCCCAGTCCAGTTAAAGTTCCCCCAGAACCCACACCGCAAATCACCGCATCCAATTTCTTGCCCATTTGCTGCCAAATTTCTGGCCCGGTTGTGCTTTCATGCGCCCAAGCATTGGCAGGATTTTCAAATTGGTTGATATAAAAGGAGCCAGGAATTTCGCGGCTGAGGCGTTCTGCTATATCTTGATAATATTCAGGGTGGCCTTTGCCAACATCAGAGCGGGTAGTGTAGATTTCAGCACCCAAGCCCTGTAAATGGACAATCTTTGCCTGGGACATTTTATCGGGTATTACTAAAATCAGCCGGTATCCTTTACGCGCGGCAACCAAGGCTAGCCCAAGTCCGGTATTGCCTGCGGTGGCCTCGATAATAATGCCGCCGGGTTTTAACTTACCCTCTTTCTCAGCAGCACTAATCATGGATACGGCAATCCGATCCTTAATCGACCCCCCCGGATTTTGGTTTTCTAATTTTAGAAATAACTGGCAAAGGCCAGTATTTATTTGGGTTACCTGCACTAAAGGGGTTTGCCCGATGGTTTCTAAAATGGAATGGAAAGGCATCATGGTTTTTTCTTCATATCCTCTTGTTCTGCATCACTATCATCCGAACGGCTGGCCAAGCGCCTAGTTGGAAAGCCAGCTTCATTTAAAGCACTTCGTATTTGCTGAATATGCCCTGCGTTCCTGGTTTCAATCACCACGTCTACATCCGCCGATTTAACCGGCAAGTCTGAAAACATGCGCTGATGATGGATCTCAATAATATTGCCGCCTTGCTCACCGATTAAGCCAGCAACTTTTGCAAGCACCCCAGGCTGATCTTGAATTTCAACACGTAAGGTGACCAAACGCCCATCCCGTAACATGCCCCGCATTAATATCTGTGACAATAAGCGAGGATCGATATTGCCGCCGCAAATGGGAATAGCCACGGTTTTTCCGCTAAAAAGGTGCGGATGGCCTAAAACACCTGCAAGGCCAGCAGCCCCAGCCCCCTCAGTAACAATTTTTTGTTGGGTAACCAGCAGTTCAATCGCGCGCTCCAACATATTTTCATCAACTAAAATAATGTCTTTAACCAATTCTTGGATGATGGGCAAAGTATGTAATCCAGGGGTAGGTACGGCAATGCCTTCCGCTATTGTTTGGCCTTGGCTGGCACTGGTTGTTTTATGAAAAGCATTATAAATCGCCGAATAAGACTTGCTTTGCACCCCAATAACATCAATTTTGGGGTTCATATATTTCACCGCTAAAGCGATGCCAGCAGCCAATCCACCCCCGCCAACCGGAACCACAATCACATCCAAATCTTTGACTTTTTCGAGTATTTCAAGGCCCATTGTGGCTTGTCCGGCAATGATTAAAGGATCATCATAGGGATGGACAAAAGTCAGGTTCTCTTTTTTGGCCACTTGTTTGGCATAATCAGCAGCTATATCAAGCGAAGAACCATGCAACAAAACGCGTGCGCCTAAATTTCTGGTGCGCTCAATCTTATTGAAGGGGGTGGCTTGGGGCATGACAATCGTGGTGGGGATTCCCAGGCGCTTGGCATGATAGGCAAGTCCTTGGGCATGATTACCAGCTGACATAGCGATAACGCCGATTTTTGCCTGTTCGGGTGTTAAATTGACTAATTTATTTAAAGTGCCGCGGTCTTTAAAAGAGCCAGTATATTGGTATAAATCCAGTTTCAAATATAATTTTTTAAGATTGAGTAATTGGGCTAACCTTAAGGATTCAATGGTGGGTGTATCAATGATTTGTTTGGATAAAACGGTTCTTGCTTGCTGAATATGCTCAAGAGTGACTGTCATGGAAATTTTCTATTCTTGGTTAACAACGTAAGAGAACGACGGTGATTGCTACGCGCAGCTTAACGCTGAAAAATTTTGTAAACAAGTGAATAATCAACCGGCAAGAAGTCTAGCAACTGTTTTTTGTAATACAGCTCCATTTTTTACTTCATGAATGGACAATTACCAAAATTTCTTTATTTTACGATTTATCATGGCGGTCATTTTAAGAAATTCGTGAATAAAATAAGCAAGGATTTTTGTATTTTGGTAAAAGTTTTTAAAACAGTTGATGCCGTAGTTCGGGCTTTAACACCCAGCTACCCGGTTTATTGTTTCCGTCCCCACGTTTTTCACAATCTTGCCAGTAGTTTTTTGCAAGAGTTTCCGGGAAGGGTTTTATATGCGGTTAAATGCAATCCCCATCTCGAAGTTTTAAAGGCATTATATAATGCCGGAATTAGGCATTTCGATACGGCATCACTTCCTGAAATTGCGCTTATCCGAGAAAATTTTCCTGATGCTGCCATTTATTTTATGCACCCGGTTAAGGGACGGGCAGTCATTAAAACTGCTTATCACGTTTATAACGTGGATAATTTCGTCGTGGATTACCAAAATGAACTGGATAAAATTATTGAGGAAACAGGTGGTGGCAGCGGCTTAACAATCTTTGTGCGCCTGAAAACCCCGCCGGTTGAAGGCACATTTTACCATTTGGCTGATAAATTTGGTGCTTCGGTTGCGGAAGCGGTGCAGATGTTGCAACAGGCGCAATCGATGGGGTGCCAATTAGGATTAGCTTTTCATGTTGGCTCGCAATGCCTTCATCCGGAAGCTTACCTACAGGCCTTAAAGATTGTTGCAGAAACATTGAAGCAAGCTAAAGTTAATTTACATTTTTTGGATGTGGGGGGCGGCTTTCCTTCCCAATATATGGGACAGAAAATAGCAGGATTGGCCGAATATGTGAAGTCAATTGAAACGGGTCTTCAAGCAATTTCTTTAAGGCGCGATTGTGTCTTAATGTGCGAACCTGGCCGTGCCCTGGTTGCTGAGGGGATGTCTATGGTGGTTCAAGTTTTATTAAGGAAAGGCAATCAGCTTTACATTAATGATGGGATTTATGGTTCTTTAAGTGAAACAGTCACGGCCAAACTAAAACTGCCCACTCGGTTAATTCGGTTCAAAAAACCTGTGTCCACTGATATTATTTCTTATACGATAAACGGGTGTAGTTGTGATTCCTTAGATGTTTTGTCAACCACCTTTGATTTGCCAGCAGATGTGGTAGAGGGGGATTGGATTGAAATCGACCGCATCGGTGCCTATTCTAATGCGTTGGCCAGTCATTTTAACGGGTTCTATCCGGAAGCGGCGGTGATTGTTGAAGATGAACCTTTTTCAAGTCTCCATCCACGTTTTTTGAAAAGCAATGATTAACAATAAGGCGATATCCAATTAAAATTCGGGAAGAATTAGGAAGCGGCAAATATTGGGTGATGATCTGAAATTTCCTGATTTCCAACCACGGTTTCCTTGGATCAATGCCGATCTACAAACGATCAGGAATTTTCTTGTCGATCCCAACCCCGTTATTACAGCGGTCAAAATTGAAGAAAAAATATTTCAAACTCATGACGGCAGCCAAGATCAAGTAACGGCAATCATTCATTGGCCTGTTTTGTCTGATCCACAACGACCCTTAATTATCTTGATTCACGGGATAGCAGGCTCAGCCAATAGTATCTATATGAAAATGGCTGCTGCTTTCTTCTCAAAGCAAGGATATCCGGTAATGTGCCTGAATCTAAGGGGGGCCGGGTCTTCCGCAACATTATGTAAAAGCAGGTATCACGGTGGATTTACGCGTGATCTACAGCCAGTGATTGATCAAATAAAAGTGGCTTGCTCCTTTTCAAGTTTGTTTTTTATAGGCTTTTCTTTAGGGGGAAATATCGTGTTGAAGTGGGCGGCAGCAAAGCCTGATCCCATCGTAAAAGGGTTTATAGCGGTCTCTGTTCCCATTGACTTAGCTTTAACGGAACGACAAATTGCCTTGCCTAGAAACTGGTTTTACCATCAATATTTGCTTCATTGCCTGAAGGAAGAGTTTCAGGGTCACCCCCTATATCAATCATTGGCCCTGAAGGAACGCCGGGCCATCAAAACGATTTATGAATTTGATACCCGCATTACGGCGCCAATGGCAGGATTTAGTACAGTCGAAAAATATTATCAATGGGCGAGTGCGATAGATGACTTACATGTCATCCGTGTCCCGACCTTATTCATTCAGGCCCAAGATGATCCTTGGATCCCTTTTTCTGCATTTAACACTGTCAAGGAGGGGATGAACCCACCTTTAACCTCATTATTTCCCAAAAACGGTGGCCATTTGGGTTTTCATGGCACTGGTTCTCTGGTGCCTTGGTATAATCGCTGTGCCCAGGTTTTTATTGAGCAGTGTTTGCAAAAATAAGATTGCGAATTTTTTTTGTTAATCGTTATTTATACCGGACGATTGCATCTGCAAGACCCGTAACGAATAAAAATAAGTGAATCTCGGAAGGAGATTTTTTAATAAAAACCCTCAGCCTTATTGTAAACACGGAATAATTAGCTAAGTATTAAAAATAACAATTTGATTATGCTAATAAAATAAATTGTACAATAACGTAGGAATAGATATTCTGACAAAGAATGTAAAATGTCATATCAAACGTTATTTATTAATTGGATGGAAGATGACGAAGGCAATTGGCTCGGATAAAAATAATCTTTATTGTTCTTTTTGTGGCAAAAGTCAGAACGAAGTTCGCAAACTCATTGCAGGGCCAACGGTTTTTATCTGTGATGAATGTATTGATCTTTGCACCGATATTATCAAAGAAGAAAATAAGACAAATGTTGTTAAATCCCGTACCGGGTTACCAACACCCCAAGAAATTTGTAAAACCCTGGATGATTATGTCATTGGGCAGGAGCATGCCAAAAGGGTCTTATCAGTTGCGGTGCACAATCATTATAAAAGGTTGGCCCATAGTAATAAAAGCCATGACACGGAATTGTCTAAATCAAACATTTTGCTCATTGGACCTACAGGAAGTGGCAAAACCTTGCTTGCCCAGACCTTAGCACGGATTTTAGATGTTCCCTTCACAATGGCGGATGCAACCACCTTAACCGAAGCTGGCTATGTGGGGGAGGATGTGGAAAATATCATCCTGAAATTACTCCAGGCTTCAGACTATAATATTGAACGCGCCCAACGCGGCATTGTTTATTTGGATGAGGTGGATAAAATCAGCCGCAAATCCGAAAACCCTTCCATCACCCGGGATGTTTCCGGTGAAGGTGTTCAGCAGGCGTTATTGAAAATTATGGAAGGGACTGTTGCTTCAGTGCCACCGCAAGGTGGGCGGAAACACCCCCAGCAAGAATTTTTGCAAGTTGATACTACCAACATACTATTTATTTGCGGCGGTGCTTTTGAAGGGCTTGAGAAAATCATTGCTGCCCGTGGACAACCTTCATCAATGGGTTTTGGAGCGTTAGTCCGGGCACCTGATGAAAGGCGGGTCGGGGCTCTTTTGAAAACGATTGAACCGGAAGATTTGCTAAAGTTTGGACTAATACCAGAATTTATCGGCCGGTTGCCAGTGATTGCCACCTTGGAAGACCTGAATGTGGCCACGTTAGTTAAGATTTTAACGGAGCCTAAGAATGCTTTGGTTAAACAATATCAGCGTTTATTTGAAATGGACAATGCGAAGCTAGAATTCACACCGGAAGCTTTGCAATCCATTGCAGAAAAAGCTTCTGCCCGTAGAACAGGGGCACGTGGATTGCGCTCGATCTTGGAAGAGTTGCTATTAGATCCTATGTTTGAATTGCCAAGTAAGCGGGATCTAGAATCGGTTGTTATTGATAAGAGTGTTGTTGAGGGCAAGAAAAAGCCTATTTATTTGCCGCGTCAACATAAAGAAGAAAAAACAGCTTAAACAATAAAAAATAATGGCTACTTGATATTCTCGTTATTTGCCCAATTTTAGCATATAAGGGATTACTCATGATGATTGGCCAAGTATGAGTTTCGTTATGTACCAGTATATATTGGTAAAAATTAGTCTTTATTTTGGTCAATTTGTTTAAGGATGATGAAAGGTAAATCGAATGGAAAATTCCCAACAAACCCTCTATCCCATTTTGCCGTTACGCGATGTTGTTATGTTTCCCTATATGATTGTCCCGCTATTTGTTGGGCGTGAAAAATCTGTTCGGGCACTCGAAGATGTGATGAAAGAGGATAAGCAGATCCTATTATTGACTCAACTTGATACCAGTTTAGATGTCCCTTCGAACAAGGATCTATATACGGTTGGAACGGTTTCCAGTGTTTTACAGATGCTGAAACTTCCAGATGATACCGTCAAGGTATTGGTTGAAGGTAGGTATAGGGCCAAGGTGGCCTCTTTTGTTGAGAGTGAGCACTTCCTGCAAGCACATGCCAACATTTTGGAAGAGAAAACAGAACGATCGGTGGAAATAGAGGCTTTGGCACGCTCCATCCTTTCACAATTTGAGCAATATACCAAACTGAACAAAAAATTACCCCCGGAAGTTTTGGTTTCGATTAATCAGATTGAAGATTATAACCGTCTTGCTGATACCATTGCTTCCCATTTGACGATAAAATTGTCTGAGAAACAAGAATTACTCGAAACCGCGGGATTACTGAAGCGTTTGGAAAAAATCAGTGGTCATATTGAAGCTGAAATAGGGCTGTTACAAGTTGAGCGACGGATTCGCAGCCGGGTTAAAAGACAAATGGAAAAAACCCAGCGTGAATATTATTTAAATGAGCAATTAAAGGCTATTCAAAAAGAATTGGGTGAATCCGAAGATGGGCGCGATGAATCTTCCGAGCTTGAGCAGAAAATTAAAAAAACAAAACTAAGCAAAGAAGCCAAAGAAAAAGCCCTGGCCGAGTTAAAAAAATTGCGGACGATGGGCTCAATGTCGGCTGAGGCCACGGTGGTGCGCAATTACTTAGATTGGTTGTTAAATATTCCCTGGCACAACCCTTCTAAAATGAAGAAAAACCTGAATTGGGCTAAAAAGATTCTGGATCATGATCATTATGGTTTGGATAAAGTCAAAGATCGCATCTTGGAATATTTAGCGGTGCAACAGCGGATGGATAAGGTGAGGGGTGCTATATTATGTTTAGTTGGCCCTCCTGGTGTTGGTAAAACGTCTCTTGGTAAATCAATTGCCCGTGCTACGGGACGGAATTTTATCCGCATGTCATTGGGCGGCGTCCGTGATGAAGCAGAGGTGAGGGGACATCGCCGGACTTACATAGGATCTATGCCAGGAAAAATCATCCAGGCCATGAAAAAATCAAAGTCCTCAAACCCCTTATTTTTACTTGATGAGATTGATAAACTGGGCGCTGATTGGCGGGGTGACCCGTCATCGGCATTGCTGGAAGTATTGGACCCTGAACAAAATTCAACTTTTGCCGATCATTATCTGGAAGTTGATTATGATTTGTCGGACGTTATGTTTGTCACCACGGCCAATAGTTTGCAAATGCCGCAACCATTACTTGACCGTATGGAAATTATCCGGCTGCCCGGTTACACCGAAGATGAAAAGGTTGAAATTGCCAAAAGGCATTTAATGCCGAAAATATTTAAGGAAAGCGGGGTTAAAAAGGCAGAATTAACCATTACAGAAGATGCTATTCGAGGTCTCATCCGGTATTATACAAGGGAAGCAGGTGTGCGAAGTTTAGAACGTGAATTAGCCAACCTGGCCCGCAAAGTACTCAAAGATATCTTGATGGACCCTAAATCTCGTAAAAGAATTATTGTTACGGGAAAAAGTTTGGAAAAATTGGTCGGTGTCCGCCGTTTCAATTACGGTCAAGCCGAGCTTAACGATATGATTGGCGTGACCACCGGGTTGGCGTGGACAGAGGTTGGGGGTGATATTTTAACCATTGAGGCAGCGACTGTGCCAGGCAAGGGGAAAATTATTGCGACTGGTAAATTGGGTGAAGTCATGAAAGAATCCGTGCAAACCGCTGAAAGTTTGGTCAAGGCGCGGTCGGCCGATTTCGGCATTAAGCCAACGATTTTTCAAAATAAAGATATCCATGTCCATGTTCCTGAGGGGGCGACACCAAAAGATGGACCTTCCGCAGGGATAACAATGGTGACCTCGATTGTCTCTATCCTTACCGGTATACCCGTACACCGTGACGTGGCGATGACGGGTGAAATCACCTTAAGGGGCAGGGTTTTGCCGATTGGGGGATTAAAGGAAAAGTTACTGGCAGCTTTGCGTTCTGGAATTAAACATGTGCTGATCCCTTTGGAAAACAAAAAAGATTTAGCCGAAGTTCCTGATGTGGTGAAAAAGGGTCTTAAGATCACCTGCGTTCATGAGATTGATGAGGTTTTAAGGGAAGCGCTGATCCGTCCTTTAATCCCCATTCCGTGGATAGAGAACGATGAAGGCCAGGTCGTTCCTTCGTCATTGGTTCCGGCGAAAAAAAATCGTTCAAAAACTGTTTTGGCGCATTAAAGAGAAGCAGGTGTTGGTAATAAAGTCACGTTAGGAAAAAAAAGTGACAGAAACGCAACATCTGCAGTTGACGAAACCAAAAAATCTTGTCTAAAATCATGAAAATCCTTAGTTCATGTAGAACTTGGTTTTCTTTTGTGAGGTTTAACCAATATTTTTAGGGGGAAATTACTGTGAATAAGAATGATCTGATTAATGTCGTTGCTGAAAAAACTGAACTTTCTAAGGCAAAAGCTGGCCAAACGATTGATGCTGTTTTTGCAGCCGTTGAGGCAGCTTTGACCAAGGGTGATGATGTTCGCTTAGTTGGTTTTGGCACTTTCAGCGTTATTAAACGCAAAGCTGTTGACGGGCGTAACCCGAGAACAGGCGCAGCCATTAAAATTCCAGCTTCCAAACAAGCAAAATTCAGGCCAGGTAAAGGTTTGAAGGATTCTGTAAACAAGAAGAAGTAGTTTGTTTTTGTTTAGAACAAGTCGGCTAGTGATAAGTTGATTATTGCTAGCCGATTTGGCTTTTAAGGGCGGTTAGCTCAGCTGGGAGAGCATCTCGTTTACACCGAGAATGTCGGCGGTTCGATCCCGTCACCGCCCACCATATCTTATCGATTTCAACGTCTCCGTTTCACGTGCCTTTGAAAACAATTTTATTGACGTGGCCTTTGGCCTTATTCCTGTCTTCATCCATGATCATTCAGAAAACAAGTGTCGATTTGGTATAAAATGGATATTACAGATATTATCCGTACGAAATTGTTGACTTTGCAACCCCGTCATTTGGAGGTGCAAGATGAATCAGACAAACATGCAGGACATGCAGGACACCGGCCCGGACAAGTAACCCACATTCGGATTACGGTAACATCGGATCAGTTTAAAGGCAAAACCCCTTTACAACGTCATCAACAAATTTACCAGTTGCTAGCATCGGAAATACAACAACTGCATGCGATCCAGCTTTCTTTAAAACTGCCTGAATAACCTTTATTGGGCAGTGTGGGTGAAACTATTCTGTAATATGGCTAATTATAATGCTCGGAAGGGGTTGATAATTCCTGGTTGGTTTCTGATAGGGATTTTTCTAAGAAAGAGACCGGCGTGATCCGCAAGGTTTTAATTTGGTAGCGTAACATATCCAATACCTCAAAGCGTAATCCATGAAATATAAAAACCTGTCCTTTGTCCGGGATACGCCTAGCTTCATGTAAAACCAGACCAGCAATGGTTGAGGTTCGCATATCCGGCAAACGCCAATTAAATTCCCGATTTAAATCCCTTAAAGTTACTTGGCCGTCGACAAGATAGCTGCCATCTGTTTGGGCCCGTACGCCAGCGACATTAATATCTGTTTCATCTTCAATATTTCCTACAATTTCTTCCAAAATATCTTCTAAAGTCACAATGCCCATTAAAACGCCATATTCATCCACCACCAGCGCAAAATGTTCCCGCCTGCTGCGAAAAGCTTGTAGTTGCGATAATAAATTCGTGGTAAAGGGGATAAACCAGGGCCGGTTGGCGATTTTAACTAAATCGATATTTTCGGTTCTGCCTTGATTGGCTTGCAAGGCATGTAATAAAGATCTTGCATGTAAAACGCCAATGACATTGTCTGGATTGTCGCGCCATAGGGGAATACGGGTATGTGGACTTTTAACCACTAAATCAATGATTTGGCCAATAGGTTGATCAATGTCGATCATGGTCAGGTTGCGTCTATGCATCATGATACTGCCCACCTGTACTTTATTTAAATCTAAAATGCTATGTAACATCGCGCCCGTTTGGCGGGGCTGGGAAGTCACCGCAGAAGCATGAAGGTCAATGGCACCGCGTAACTCTTCTTGGGCAATTTGGGAACCGAGTGCACTGGTATGATTGAGATGAAGTATTCCCTGCAACCCAAATAAAAATTTATTGGTCAGCCACGTAAAAGGATAAAGCAGATAAGTAATAAGCTGGATAACCCGGGAAACTGCTAAAGCCATGCGGTCAGCGTTGTTGATGGCAATGGTTTTAGGTAACATTTCACCGAACACAACCACCAAGAAGGTCATCAATATGGTGGCATATATAACACCGCCTTCATCAAAAGACGTAATCAGTAAATTAGTGGCTAAGGCGGACGCCAAAATATTTAACAAATTGTTGCAAATCAGGATGCTGCCGATCACTTGTTCCATATTCTGGCGAAGCTTATTGACACGCGCGGCTTGTTTCTTGCCCTGTCTTTCCAACGCATGCATGCGGGAGCGGGAAGCGGCAGTTAAGCTCATTTCTGCAGCGGAAAAGAAAGCAGAAAGAACCAAAAGTAAGAAGATAATACCAGCCGTAAAGATCATATCGTACCCATCCGTTATTAAAAATCATTAAGAAGGTTTAAAGTATTATTTAGCGATAAATAGGAAAAAACATACCATTATCTCTTGATTACTATTACCGTAAAAGTCACAAAATATAGAAATTTAACTTCACTGTAAGCATACTTATGTAAGGTGATAACATCAAGGATAGCGTTCAAAAGCTTTTTCATTATACAGGAACGTAAGATTACATTTTGCCTATCAGGCAAAATTGGGTTACAGGTTGAAGGACAGTATTACTTTGAATGTTTTAAGCGAGGAAGGGTACGGACATATGTTTTTGTATCGGGTGCTTGCCAGCATTGGGGTTCTAGGTTTTTTAATAGGGCAACCTGCTTTTGCCCAAATTGGACCTTTGGGAAAATTGCCAAATTCCTTGACCATTAGTCAATTCGCCCAAGATCATAGATACCCTTTATATTATGGCCCAATGGCAGAGAAAAAATTTGAAGAAAACTGGGTTGGCAGCAATATCACCCAATTAAATGAAACCTTCGCGCAGCTGTCGGTTAAAACCGCTTCACCTGCTTGGAGAAGAATTTTACTGGCGCTACTGATCCAGCAATCGCCCGCACCTGTTTTTTCCGCAGATGATGAAAAACCTTGGGCGGAAATGCAAAAACTATTGGAATGGCGTTTGTTATATTTGGTTAAGATGGGCGTACCCCAGCTAACAATCGAGATTTTAAAACAGCAGCCGGAAATTTTAAGAAAAGCTGCCACGATAATCAGTTCCCAAATGGACTTACTGATCTTAATAAACCAACCATCGGCAGCCTGCGACTTGTTAAAAGCCAATCCCAATACGGCTCAAACATTGATAGAATATTCTTTATATTGTGCGTTTATGGCAAAAGATACCCAGGCTATTGATAAAATCACCCAAAATACGGCAACTTTACCCGCCACCTCAAAGGCTAATATAATTTTTTTGATGCAAATTGCTAAAGGAAAGTTGAATGCTTTGCCACCCTCTTGGAAATTAACCAAACCTATTGAGTGGGGCTTTTTAAAGTTGGGTCCAAAGAAATTATGGGAATTGTCCTTATTAAAAATTGACAATCCAGGTATTCAAGTGGCCCTAGCCTTAGATAATGCAATTTCGGTAGACGTTAAACTGGGAATAGTTGAACAAGCTTATTACCGTAATGAAATACCCACAGATATATTACAAACCCTATACTCCACAAAAATTTTCACGAAAGCTGAACAGGAGCAAGCCTTATCATGGCCAACATTGCAATTATCGTTAAGGCAACGGGCGGTGATTTGGCAAATGATTAATCTGGCTGATGCAAACAATTCAGATAAAATCAAGCTAATCCTTAAAATTTTGGAATACGCCCAAACAAATGGTACCTATCTGAAAACGATTGAATTATATGAGGGGAAATTAGCAAACATCTTGCCCGACAATGAATTTTCCGCCCAAGCATTCATGATGGCCCATGCCTTATATGTGGGTGGGTTGCCGCAGCAGGCAGAAAAATGGCAAAGCCTGTTTAAGCCACAGCTGGATAATGTACAAGATCAAATTAATTCGCAACGCTTGGCGATTTTAGCCATGCTTTATGATCAAACAGGCACGGCATCGGTTAACTTGACGGATTTACCGGCAACGGTTTTTACAAAAAATAAGAATGAAACCCAACAACGAGTCTCCAGGGTCTTTGCTATTTTAGAGGGGATGAACCTGACCAAAGGGAAAATTTGGCCGGAAATGGCAGCGGATTATGCCAGTGATTCGGAAGCAATGGTTGATGTCAAGGAATGGTTCTTCATCAGCGATGCGGTGCGTGAACGCAGCCAAGGGGAGGCACTGCTGTTGTTATCGTCCCACATTGATTCAAAGGGGTTTGGCTATACCAATGCCCAATGGGCCGCCCAAGCGCTTTTCATTTTGCGGCAATTGGGGCTAAGGGAAGAGGCAAGACAGTTAGCGATTGAGGGATTAATAACGAATGGTTTATAAGAAATAATTGTTCTTATAGCGATTTTTCTATGTTTTTGATGAAGATAAGGGTGGAAAATGGATAAAGAAAAATCACGTCGGTTGCCAAAAGAAGCAAAAGGTAATGTGGAACCGGAAAGCCTTAGGCAAATTGAAGCATTTCTGGACATGATGCGGGGCGAGCGGGGTTCCAGCAAAAATACCTGTGAATCATATCACCGCGACCTCGTCAATTTTACCCTTTTTCTGCATCAAACCAAGAAAAAAATAAAGACAGCGAGTGCGGCCGATATCCAATCATACCAGCGGCATCTGGGGGCTGCTGATTTCTCGGGTAAAACCATTGCCCGGCGCTTATCTTCCCTTCGGCAGTTTTATCAATTCCTGTTAACTGAGGAATGGCGCCAAGATGATCCGATGGTTTTGATTGAAACACCAAAATTAAAAAGGTCTTTGCCCAAAACCGCTACCGAACAAGAAATTATTAAACTGCTGCAAACGGCCGCCCAGCAAAAAAATGCCGATGGGTTTCGGATGTTGGCAATGATGGAACTATTATATGGCAGCGGTTTGCGGGTTTCAGAACTTATTTCCTTAAAAATTTCCCAAATACCCCAACATGGCGGTGTTATCATGATCCAAGGGAAGGGTGGGAAAGAAAGGATGGTCCCGCTGAGTCCGCCTGCTCAAACCGCAATCAAAGAATGGCTTGCACACCGAGCGGAAACGTTAAAAACTGCAAGTGATGGCAAAAAAATCCCATCTATCTGGCTTTTCCCATCTTATAGTAACCAGGGGCATATGACGCGGCAAAATTTTGCCGTCCAACTGAAAAATTTAGCGATCACTGCCAAATTGGATCACCACAAATTTTCCCCCCATGTCCTGCGCCACGCTTTTGCCACCCATCTTTTGGAGCATGGGGCAGATTTGCGGACTGTCCAGCAATTGCTGGGACATGCCGATATTGCGACGACCCAAATTTATACGCATGTGACGGACGATCGTAAGAAGGCACTGGTGCAGAATTATCATCCCTTAAGACAAAAGCCTTTAAAGAAAAAGTGACTTTAATTCCAGTTCGTATATCTTAGGGAGAATAGGTGTTATTATATTGCACAATTTGCGCTTTTAAGTATCTATAATGGTTGTTTATTTTTTAATAAAATGGATATAAACGGAATGCCTACATTTCTGGAATTTGAGAAACCCATTGCCGAACTTGAAGGGAAAATTGCTGAATTCCATCACCTTTCTGGTAACAGCGGGGTGAATATACAAGAAGAAGTTAGCAAGCTAAAAAACAAGGCTGAAAAACTACTCAAGCAAACATACGGCAAACTATCCGCCTGGCAAAAAACCCAAGTTGCCCGTCATCCGGAAAGACCCCATTTTAAAGATTATATCCGTGTTCTGTTCCCCGACCTGCTTGCTTTAGCGGGGGACCGATATTTTGGTGAGGATCAAGCAATTATCGGGGGGATGGCTACTTTCCGCCAGCGTTCGGTCATGGTTATCGGTCATGAAAAAGGTGCGGATACGGCCACCCGTATGCACCATAATTTTGGCATGGCGCGGCCTGAGGGTTACAGGAAAGCCCGCCGTTTAATGGAACTTGCGGACCGCTTCCACCTGCCTATCATTACCTTGGTTGATACCCCCGGCGCTTATCCTGGGGTGGATGCGGAAGCACGCGGGCAGGCCGAAGCGATTGCCAAGTCCGTTGAAACTTGCTTAAAAGTCAATGTACCAATTATTTCGGTCATTATTGGGGAAGGCGGTTCAGGAGGGGCGATTGCCCTAGCTGCCGCCAATCAAATATTAATGTTGGAACATTCGATCTATTCAGTCATTTCACCGGAAGGATGTGCTTCCATCCTCTGGCGCAGCGCCAATTATTCTAAAGATGCAGCCGAAGCTTTAAAATTGACTGCCAGCGATCTTCATCAATTGAAAATCATTGATCGGATTATTTCCGAACCCCTTGGCGGTGCCCATCGCCACGCGGAAGAAGCCATTCATAATGTGGGGCAAGCTATCGCCGAATCTTTGGAGGGTTTGTTGGGTGGGCCAGAAAAAAATTACCGGGAAATGCGTCAGCAAAAATTTTTAGATATGGGCCATCACGGATTAAACTAAGGCATACCATAGAAAACTTTGTTGCCTTATAAAACTAGAATAATTTTGAGCAATTTTTTATCCAACCTATGGCAGATTCCAACTGATGATTCATTCCTGGTTCGATGGGCTGATGATTGGCTTGGGCTTATTTATGGCGATTGGTGCCCAAAGCGCTTTCGTCCTCAAGCAAGGCTTAATAGGGGATAAAGCATTTTTAGCCGCCACCGTCAGTTTTTTATGTGATACCTTTTTACTAACCCTGGGGGTGATAGGGTTGGGCAAGGTCATTGCCCAATCTGATTGGCTTTTAAAATTTGCATCGATTGGTGGCGGATGCTTCCTCATATTTTATGCCTTCCGCTCGCTTTATCAGGCATATCGGGCAATTGGCATAGATTTGTCTGGGACAGCGGGTTTCTCTGCATCATCCCGCGCCATTATTTTATCCTCCATCGGTTTTAGTTTGATAAATCCGCATGCATGGTTAGACGCAGTGGTGTTGATCGGCAGTATTTCCAGCCGCTATGACGGCAATCATCGGTGGGGGTTTTATTTGGGAACCATCGCCTCATCCGCCGCGTGGTTATATGGGTTGGCAGTGGGTGCCAAAATTTTACAACCGCTTTTCCGTTGGCAATTAACTTGGCGGTTATTGCATATACTTATTGCGGCAATGTTACTGGTGATAGCATGGGGCTTGCTGTACCCTTATTTTACGTAAAGAGAGGGTTATAAAAGTTTTATCACTCGTTAAATCTAATCAATCATAAAGGAAGCACTATGTCGTTCAGGTCTGTCCCCATGAAGTGCCATGGATGGGATCCGATATTTTATTGCTAATTATGGAACTTTTTTGTGATAAATGTTCGCCAAATATTTTTATTTTGCAGGTATTGAATAAATAGTGTAGGGTGCGCCTGTGAGTAATTATCAAATATAGTTCGCTATTACATAAGAAATAGGGCACAAATGTTAGCAAAAAACCGATCTTTGCGGCTACGTGGAAGTGTGGCAGCCTTTGCTTTGATCAGCGTGTTTCCTTTAGCTGCTGAAGCGCAATTATCAGGCATTAATCTGGGAATAGAAGGCAGCTGGAGCAATGGGGAGGAGGATTGGGGTACGCAAGCAACGATCTTAGTGCCACTGATCAACAGCCCGGCTGGAATGTTTTATACCATGGCCAGTGGTGGTTGGCAACATCATGATCCCGCTGGTTCAATAGGGTTTGGTTACCGCCATCTTTACGAAGGGGGATGGGGTTGGGGGGTATATGGTAGCGGTGATGCCCAGCGCAGTATCAACAACCATAAATTTTTTGGGGCTACCACGGGGTTGGAAGTTTTTATCCCATCAGGGATTTCAGTATCAACCAATGTTTATGTGCCGCTTGGTAAAAAAAATAAAGTTGTCAATGGAACCGGAAATGCGGGAACAGTGGTTTTAAAGGATAAAACGACTGGCGGTGCCTGTAATCCAACAGCTCCCGCTCAAGTTTGCAAATTAGTGACTGATGGGAGCCAGGCTGCCACCGTTGAACATAACCGTTTTGGGGTGGATTTAACGGTTGCATATGAAATGCAGATGGGTGGTATTTCTGTAACGCCATTCGTCGCTGGATATGTTTTTGATCGCGTTAATAATACAGGATTGGCTGGAATTATGGCAGGGGCAGACCTTAATATTTCCCTGACCGGCGGCATCGCCCTGAATGGGGGGATTAAAGTCCGGTATGATAAAGAACAGAAAGCGGATGTGATTTTAGGCTTGGGTTTGAACATTCAATTAGGGAGTTCGGTTGCGAATATGCCTACTGCTATGCAAAAAGCACCGCGGCGTTTGCCAGCGAGCATGCGGATCCAGCAGGACAAAGGCGCAGTTCTTTTTGATGAACCGGTTATTTGGGATCGGAACACTGCCAATTCCCCGGTTTCCGAAGTGCGGTTTGTGAATGTTAATAATATGGCTCAGGCAGAGATGATTGTTGCCGCTACCGCCAAGGATGGCATTGTTGTATTTAATGGAAATATTACCGCCAATGCGTCGCTGAATATTACCAACGATCATGTGGGGTTAATTAGCGGCTCCACCATCTTAAACCTCAAGGGGGCCAGAACCGGATTAAACACGACATTTACAATGGCCGGGACCAAAGGCACCATTACCCAAAATAATGCGGTTGATATCATTACCGCTACCAACCGGAATAACGTTATCTTAGAGGATTTGACAATCCGTCAGGGTTCTGTAGGGATTTTCTTAAACGGAACCCCTAATGCAAGATTAATCAACCTTGATATTGCTGATACCCAAGACAATGGAATATTTGCGACTTCAGCTGATAATTCCCTTTTTGATAATTTGACAATTGATAAGTCCATGGGTACTGGCATTCGGTTGAATGCCACCAACGGTGCATTATTGAATAATTTGACGGTCACCAACTCTGGTAACTCTGGGATCCATTTGGATACTGTTTCTAATACAAGGTTATTAAATTCTAATGTGACAACAACAACAATGGGTGACGGGGTTATTGTTGAAAGTGGAACTAATGTGCTGGTCGATCGGGTGGCTACGAGCTCTATTAACGCTAGAGGGTTTAATATTATTGCCGGTCAAAATATTACTCTCAGCAATAGTACCAGTAATAATGCCCAGATTGGGGTTTCGGTAGAGAGTTCGAATGGGGTCGCTCTAACCAATTTATTGGTCCAACGCGGGGCAGTGGGTATGAATACAATTGGTATTCAAACAATTGCTGCATCGACAGTGACCCTTACAAATGTGGATGTACAAAACTTTGCTATAGGTTATGTATTCCCAGCGGGTGTAACCCTCACTGACGGCGGCTTCAGTAAAGCCAGTGGTAATACTGCCAATTGTGATGGGGCCAATGATGCCAACGGTAGTATTAGTATTAATATGGGGGCGCAAACCTGTAATTAATGGTACCTGTGAACAGGGCTTGTTTAATCAGATTTTTAATCATACCCTGCTTCCTTTAAGGAAGCAGGGTTTTTTATGTAAAAATAGAATCCATATCATGCAAATGGGTTACTCTATTCAGCTGAAAAAAACGGCCTGGTTAAGATGCGGCATGATGGGGTCATCCGTTTTTCATGTTGCATCTAAGACGTCAGCCTTCTAAAATGCAGGGCAAGATTTTTTCCTGATCATTGATCAGGGCCGATCGCTTCCGGAAAATAGGTAATGATTTTTTTTAGCAGGTTGATGATATGAAGAAACCTGATGTTCCATCTGCAATTTCCAGCCAATCCCATAATTTGACGATTTCGGGCAAAGATATTGCTTACCATTTCCACTCCTATACCAATCCAGTGCTTCATGAAGAAATTGGACCGCAAATCATTAGCAAAGGACAGGGAATTTATGTTTATGACGAAGCTGGTAAAAAATATATAGAAGGGATGGCAGGTTTATGGTGCACGTCCTTAGGATTTAGTGAAGAAAGGCTGATTGAGGCGGCAACTAAGCAAATGCGTCAACTGCCTTTTTATCATACCTTCAATCACCGTGTTGCCCCAATCGTGGCTGAACTTGCCGAACGATTGATTGATATGGCACCCGTACCAATGTCAAAGGCGTATTTTACCAATTCCGGTTCGGAAGCCAATGACAGTATCATCAAGCTGATTTGGTATTATAATAATGCGTTGGGAAGGCACCAGAAAAAAAAGATTATTTCCCGCCATCGCGCCTATCATGGGGTAACCATTGCCACCGCCAGTTTAACGGGAAGGGCAAACAGCCATATTGATTTTGATTTGCCCATGGCAGGCATCATCCATACCGATTGCCCCCATTTTTATAGGCAAGGATTGCCGGGCGAAACGGAGGCAGATTTTGGGGCGCGCTGTGCGGATAACTTAGAAAAGCTCATTTTAAAAGAAGGTCCTGAAACAATCGCTGCGTTCATTGCAGAACCGGTGATGGCAGCGGGCGGGGTTATCATCCCCCCTAAAGGTTATTTTGATAAAGTCCAAGCAGTTTTAAAAAAATATGATATTTTACTGATTGCTGATGAAGTGGTTTGCGGTTTTGGGCGTACCGGGAAAATGTTTGGCTGCGAGCTTTACAATTTAAAGCCTGATTTTATCACATTAGCCAAAGGCCTTTCCTCAGCTTACTTGCCCATAGGGGCGGTGTTGATCAGCGAAAAAATTTATGAAGTGGTGCGCCAAAATGCCGATAAAATCGGCACTTTTGCCCATGGGTTTACCTATTCCGGCCACCCAGTCAGTGCAGCCGTAGCGGTTGAATGTTTAAAGATTTATGGGGAAGAAAACACCCTTAACCATATTCAACAAGTCAGTGTGCTATTCCAAAAACAACTGCAAGCATTACAAAATCACCCTTTGGTGGGGGAAGTTAGGGGTATTAGTGTCTTGGGGGGGGTAGAATTGGTTGCCGATAAAAAGACTCGCCGGGCATTTGATGTGAAAATGAATGTAGGTCGGGAAGCTTTAAAATTCTTGTTAAAAAAGGGGTTGATTTTAAGAAACTATGGGGACACCATCACCTGTTGCCCACCGTTAATTATTAATGCCGAACAAATAACCATGTTATTTAAGTTATGGCGGCAAGGACTTGATGATACCCAATTTTGGCTGAATAATTCCTCAGCAAGTTGATAGATAAAGGAATAAACCAATGTCTTTTAAAATTGAAAAGCTTTTGCAGCAGCAACTGGATCAGTTAAAGTCTGAGGGAAGATACCGGTATTTTGCTAATATTCAGCGCTTATCCGGTCGTTTCCCGCAAGCCCTTTATCGTCCCACGGATCATGAAAAACCCTATGAGGTCACTATCTGGTGCAGCAATGATTATCTCGGCATGGGCCAGCACCCAAAGGTTTTGGAAGCGATGCACGCAGCCCTTGATACCTATGGGGCCGGGGCCGGAGGTACCCGTAATATCTCTGGTACCCATCATTTGCTGGTGGAGTTGGAGCAAGAATTAGCGCTGTTGCACCAGAAACCTGCGGCCCTTTTATTCAGCTCCGGCTATGTATCTAATGAAGCAACCCTTACAACCCTTGCCAAGATGATACCGGATTGTGTGGTATTTTCTGATGAATGTAATCATGCGTCCATGATTGCAGGCATCCGGCATAGTGGTGCGGAGAAACATATCATCAAACACAGTGACCCTGGTCATTTACGTAAATTATTGGGCCAGGTAAAATCAGATCGCTTGAAACTCATTGCCTTAGAGTCCTTATATTCCATGGAAGGGGATATTGCGCCTTTAAAAGATTTTTGCAAGGTTGCTGAAGAATATGAAGCGTTACTTTATTTGGATGAGGTTCATGCCGTTGGCATGTATGGAAGCCAGGGCGGGGGGATATCTGATCGGGATGGGTTAACTTCTTCCTGTACAATCATTGAGGGGACACTCGCCAAGGCTTTTGGATTGATGGGTGGGTATATTACAGGCTCAGCTGGTATGGTGGATTTTATCCGTAGTTTTGCACCGGGTTTTATTTTTACCACTTCCTTGCCCCCGGTGGTTGCCGCGGGCGCACTTGCCAGTATTCGGTTGGTTAAAAAAGACCAACAATTACGCAACCGGCATCAACAACAAGCGGCATTTTTAAAAAAAATGTTAAAAGCATCTGGGATACCTATCATGCCCTCGCCAAGTCATATTGTGCCTGTTATGGTGGGTGACCCCTTACAGTGCCGCCAATTAAGCGAAGCTTTGTTAAAACGGCATGCAATCTACGTGCAACCCATTAATTTTCCAACTGTATCGCGGGGTACCGAAAGATTACGTTTTACCCCCAGCCCTTTACATACAGAAGAAGATATTAAACATCTGGTAAAATCTTTAAGGCTGGAATGGGATAGGCTAGGATTAAAAATAGCAGCATAAAGAAATATTGTTTGAAGTTATAACAACTATTCGTCATTGCTTCTGCCAATTTCTTCGTTGTCCGGTTTTATCTTAGCAATGATAGGCGTTTTTAAGGATTGTTTTTATGGGGATAAAGCCTATCCTGCTTTTGCTTCATGAATTGTTCGGTTTACGGCGAATTCATCTCAAGAATCTATCTGCATAAGAGGACGGAAAATGCTTTATCAAACATTAGGTTCTTCGGGGTTAGTGGTTTCAAAGATTTGTTTAGGCACCATGACATTTGGTCAAGGGCCCATGTTTGGCAATGTCGTCAATTCCATTAACCAGCAAACCGCTAATAAAATGGTTGATATGGCAATTGCCGCGGGGGTTAACTTTTTTGATACGGCTGATGTGTATACGGCAGGCCAGGCGGAAATTTTGTTAGGCCAAGCTTTAAAGGGCAAGCGCCCTCAAGTGATTGTAGCCAGTAAATGTGGGTTTCGCAATGGGCCTGCTATCACCGACAGGGGCCTTTCGCGGCACCATATCAGGCAGGCCGTTCAGGCAAGCTTGAAAAGGTTGGAGACGGATTACCTTGATGTTTTATATTTACACACTCCTGATCCCCTAACCCCGCTTGAGGAAATTGCTGCAACCACTGATGATTTAGTTAAAAATGGTTTGGTGCGTTATGTGGGGATTAGTAACTTTCCGGCCTGGTGGGCGCAAAAATTTTTAAGCACCCAATATCATTACCAATATCAACCTTGCGTCAGTGCCCAAATGTATTATTCTTTGGTTGGGCGGGATATCGAAAATGAATTTATTCCCTTTGTCCGTCATAACAAAATCGGTTTGACCGTGTGGAGCCCTTTGGCTGCAGGCTTTTTAAGCGGACGGTACACGAGGCAAAATCCTCACCCCCAAGATGGGCGGCGCAGTAAAGCTGAATTTCCCGTTGTTGAATATGAGCAAGGTTATCAAGTGATTGATCAACTAAAATTAATTGCCGCGGTCCATCAAATATCAGTTGCAAACGTGGCTTTGGCTTGGATCTTTGCCAAGAAATTTATTACGAGTGTCGTTATTGGGGCTAATCGTTTGGAACAGTTGGAAGATAATTTGCAAGCTTTGAATTTAAAATTATCCACAGCAGAAATGGAAAGATTAGATACTGTTTCTCAACGACCTGAAACTTACCCCGCGAGTTTTTTGAAAATGACCGGGGATCAACAAATGAGAGAAAAACTGGGGGAAGAAAAATGGCAAGAAGCACAGAACATTTTTTTTGCCTAAGGCCCCTTTTGAACAATTTTCTGTTTTTTAAATAACGAACGGTTATCAGCGATGAAATTTAACAAAAGTCTTGATCCTTCATCTCTTAACAAGGGATCAATTAAAAATCTTAAAATGATGAGAAATTTTTTGAAACCTTACCGGTTGGCGATTGTCGGGGCGTTGGTATGCTTGACCTTGGCGGCTGCTACCGTCCTTGGTTTAGGGAAAGGTGTGCAGGCCTTAATTGATTATGGGTTTGTCGCCGGGAAAGAAGCATTTTTAAATGAAGCTTTATTAATCCTGGTCAGTATATCCATCATCCTGGCTTTAACAACTTATGGGCGTTTTTTCCTGGTTTCTTGGATTGGGGAGAGGATTGTTGCAGATGTCAGAGCGGTCATCTACCGTCATATTTTAACATTAAGCGCTGCCTTTTTTGAAAAAACAAAAACCGGGGATATCCTCTCCCGGTTAACCACCGATACCACTTTATTGCAAAGCGTGATTGGTTCAACCATTTCGGTTGCTTTGCGCAATCTGCTTTTATTAATAGGCGGATTTGGGATGTTAGCAGTCACTAGCTTGCGCTTAACCGGATTGGTGGTGGTTGTGGTGCCGGTCGTAATCATACCCATCATATTTTTAGGCAGGCGCGTACGTCATTTATCCAAAGAAAGCCAGAAAAAAATTGGCGATTTAAATATTCATGCCAATGAAACTATCCATGAAATTCGAACAGTACAGGCTTTTACCCATGAAGAAGAAGATAACCAAAAATTCCAACAATTGACCAAAGAAGCTTTTCATACGGCCGTTCGGCGCATTAAATGGCGATCAGCTTTAACAGCAATTGTTATTGCCCTTATTTTTGGTGCCGTTAGTATTGTTTTATGGATTGGTGGACATGCCGTGTTAAAAGGTGATTTAACCACCGGCGAATTATCCGCTTTTGTTTTTTATGCAATTGTTGTTGCGAGCTCAGTAGGTGCTTTAAGTGAGGTCAGCGGTGATTTGCAACGTGCCGCCGGTGCGGCAGAACGTCTGACGGATATACTGGCGATTAAACCGGAAATTGCTTCCCCCTTACATCCCAGATATTTAACTTCCCCTGTCAAAGGAAAGATTTCCTTCGACCATGTCAGTTTTTCTTATCCATCACGCCCAGATGTCTTTGCCCTTAAAGATATCACCATTGAAATTAATCCAGGGGAAAAAGTCGCCTTAGTTGGCCCATCGGGGGCCGGTAAAACAACGGTATTTCAGCTATTATTACGTTTTTATGATCCGTACTTGGGTAAGATTTTAATGGATGATTTAGATATTCGTGATTTAACCACCTATCATTTGCGTCAGCAAATAGGTCTTGTTTCCCAAGATCCCGTGATTTTTGATAGGAGTGTGCTGGAAAATATCCGGTACGGAGCGCCCCAAGCAACAGAGGCTGAAATCCACCAAGCCGCTGAGGCAGCTTTTGCCATGGAATTTATAAAAAAGCTTCCCAAAGGCTTTGAGACGGTTTTGGGTGAACGCGGGGTTAGGTTATCTGGGGGGCAGCGTCAACGTTTGGCAATTGCCCGGGCTTTACTGCGTAACCCAACTTTGCTTTTACTGGATGAAGCGACCAGTTCCTTGGATGCTGAAAGCGAGCAAATGATTCAGCGAGCCCTTGTTGATTTAACCAAGGATCGTACAACTATCATTATTGCCCACCGCTTATCAACGGTCAGGCAGGTTGATCGTATTTTAGTGGTTGATCAAGGAAAAATTGTGACCCAAGGAACGCACACGCAATTACTGCAGCAAGGGGGTTTGTATGCCAGGTTAGCAGCGTTGCAGTTTCAACCGGCTTTAACTCTTTAACGAATAAAATATAACTTATTTAAGCTTTTTTGAGGGTACTGCCTGGATTGGTTGTTCCGTGGGTGATGGTTGGGGATTCTGAGCAATTGTTTGTGCTTGGCAGCAGGTCTGAAAAATAGGTTGAACAGCAGCCCCTTTTGATGAAAATGCCACATTGTTTAATAAGAGATATAAGCCGATAACGCCTCCCCCAAAAACCAATAACCAGAATCCACGCCTACTGGGGGCGGCCCGTTGAACAGGGCTGCCGGTACGGCGACTGATAAATTTTGCTTGCAAGATGGTTGCGGCTGTTCTTTTTTGTTTGGTCATCACTGATCACTCCCATAATCTTAAAATATAATAAGCACAATCGCTGCATGAGTCCAAATTGCCTAATCAATCCCAGCATTTAAAACTCTTCCCCAATATGCTCCACAAATTGATATAAGCAATGAATATATTTTACCGTTAATCTTAGTTTTAGTTTAATGCTATGGATAATAATGCACGCTACGTTTTTATAAAAGTGAGACATGGGGAGTGTCTACTTGCGTGAAAAAATTGTTAATCATTATGGGGTGTTGTCAAGGAAAACCTGCTATTGTTTTTTTTGAGGCCAAACAATTACAGGGGATGTCTTGATTGAAAAATTTGTGCAGGGAAAGAAATTTATTGATAAGCATTTACAAGTTCGGCAGATGTTGATAGGTTGCCCCAATAAGATGCCGTTTGATAAAGGCATGAAAAGCAAATTGAATATATAATTGCCTGATAATAGTTGGAGAGAAGTTAATAAGAATGAAAGTAACAGCCAGTAATATCCGTTTGGGATCATTGATTGAACATCAGGACAAATTGTGGCGCGCTATTAAAATTCATCATTCCCAAAAAGCTCAGGGTGAATCTTATTTGCAAATGGACTTGCGCAATATAAAGAACGGAACGAAATTGAGCGAACGGTTTCGGTGGACCGAAATTGTTGAGCTCGTGAAATTAGATGAAAAGCCTTATCAGTTTCTTTATACAAATGGCACCGATTACACGTTTATGGATACAGAAACCTACGATCAGATTACCGTAAATAAGGATTTAATAGGCGATGGCGCATCGTTCTTACAAGAAGGAATGGTGGTGAATATTCAAATGTATGATGGCGAGACCGTGGGTATCACCTTACCGCAAACTGTCATAATGGAAATTACGGAAGCAGATCCTGTTGTTAAGGGACAAACCGCTTCCTCTTCTTATAAACCAGCCAAATTGGTGAACGGCGTCAGGATTTTGGTTCCACCTCATATTGGCAGTGGGGTCAAGGTCGTTGTCAACACCAGTGACGCAACTTATGTCCGGGTTGCAAAAGATAAAGAATAGGCCCATTTATTTTGGATCATACCCCCACATTATCGCCCTTGATGAATGTTATGGTGCGGGCCGCTTTAAAAGCTGCCCGTGCCTTAAAACGTGATTTTGGCGAAATAGCTCATCTACAAGTATCGGTCAAAGGTCCTGGCGATTTTGTGACTGCGGCTGATCTTAAGGCTGAGGGAATTTTACTTGAAGAGTTAAGTAAAGCTAGACCTGCTTTTGGCTTTTTGAGCGAAGAATCCCCAGAAAAAATTGGCGCTGACCCAGCTTATCGCTGGATTATAGATCCTTTAGATGGCACCAGCAATTTTATGCATGGATTGCCGCATTTTGCCATTTCGTTAGCGTTAGAAAAAGATAAAGAATTGGTGGCGGGCTTAATTTATGACCCGATCAAAGAAGAAATGTTTCGGGCTGAAAAAGGGGGAGGGGCATTTCTAAATGACCAGCGTATTCGTGTTTCCTCCAGAAAAAATTGGAAGAATCGTTGCTTGCCACCTGGCATTCCTTTCCAAAACGCCCCCACCAACCAGAATTTTTATCCCAATTACAAAAACTAATGCCTAAAGTTTCAGGCATTAGGCGGTGGGGGGCGGCAGCGTTAGACCTTGCCTATGTTGCAGCGGGTCGTTTTGAGGGATATTGGGAAAACACTATTTCTGCCTGGGATATTGCGGCAGGTATTGTTATTGTTCGGGAAGCTGGCGGAAAAATCACCGATTTTAACGGCCAACATGATTTTTTTGGCAAAAGGGAAATTTTCGCCAGTAATGGCCATCTCCATACCTCCATATTGCATCTAATCCAGAAAAAATAAATTTATCAGAATAGGGTAGAAGGCTAAAAAATTCTTACAGGGATTTTGGCGGCCTTTACATCTAGCAGTATTTACCTGCTCTCTATCATTTGGTTGCAATAAACCCAAGGCCTACATAACATCCTAACACCTGCCTATGACAAAGGCCATTTTTAGCAGATCGGGGAAGTGTAAGTTTATAAGGATTGCTGGACAGATTATAACGTTAGCGACCTATCGCGCTCCATCATATGTGCATCAATCATAGCGAACTGTTGAGCTGACAAGACTAACCATATCAATGGTATTTTAGAACTTCTGGAATCAGGTAAAACGTTGCTGAAATACCTTAATCTAGGCTAGCCCTGAAATAAATAAGCCAGCAGGGGATAATTAAAAAGTTATCCTGTGTTTTTTGTAATCAAATATAAAGCTTATAAACAGAGATAACCAAAAAATGCTAAACCCATTGAGATAGAGATTTAAATCAAAAATTATCCTGCCGCCGTCGGTGTAAGGGGGACGGCGGCAGCGGACGCTAAAAGCGCCCGTTACCGGGGCTTGGGTTGGGGTGGGTTAGCCCCGGTAACTTGCTGGGGACGAAACCCCAATTATAAAAAACCTATCTCCCCATTGTAATTGGTATTTTCCTAGGAATCAAGAGAACTTATCAAAATTATTTTTTATAAATGAGGTAATTGGGGGTAAAATAACAGGGGTACAGACAGGTAATTTAGGTTGTTATTCCAACGTTATATTTATTCCGGCTGTTATACCCGGCCCTCTTAAAACGATAGTAACCTGATCTCCTTTTTGTAACAAGGGTGGAGGTAAAGATTGCTCAAAACCGGCAGGAATTTTTCTAAAGTTTAAAACGGAGATTTTTTGTGGCTCACGGGCACCAAGTGACCAGCGATGGGTGTAGTCATCGACTTGATAGATTTCGATAGATGTAAATTTAGGGTTTTTGATACAATCACCGTCTTCCATAATTGCTAGGCTTAAAGTTGCCGCACGCTTATCTAAAACCTGTACACAAGCCAGGTCACCTTGACAAGAATTCAAGAATAACCCAACCAATAGAAATGGAAAGCACTTGCTTAAGAAATACATGTGAGAATTATTTGCCTTTAAATGATCGGGGTTAAAATGTATGTTCTCTTAATTAGCTACATAACCAATGATTTATAATGTATTGATGAACCAACATTGTGTAAAAAAAATAAAATTGGCAAGTTGCTTATTTGGATTGGCGGAAGATAAAATTGAATTTTTTTGCGGCATGAACCGCACCCTCCGGGTGATTCCAAAGTCCATTGCTAACGGCTAGAAAATCAGCGCCCGCTTCAATTAACGGTAAACAGTTTTCTGTGGTAATCCCCCCTATCGCAACGCAGGGGGTAGTGGTGGTGAGATGCCAGTCTTTTATCAATTCAAGGGTGGCTTGGCCTTCTGGTTGAGGCTTGGTGGCACTCGGAAAGAAAGCGCCAAAAGCCACATAATCAGCACCGGCCTCTGCGGCTTGATAAGCCAGATCTTTTGAGGCATGGCAGGTGACGCCAATCATTTTATTTGGACCCAACAGCTTTCTACTTTTTGCATAATCCATATCTTTCTGGCCAATATGGACACCATCCGCGTTAAGCTTCTTCGCCAAATCAGGTCGATCATTAATAATAAAAGATGTACCAAAATGATCGGTAATTTTTTTTATTCTCTGGCCGTATACGATAACCATTTCTTCTTGTAATGGTTTTAACCTTAATTGGAGGCAAGCAACCGGAACCGCCTGCAAAATTTGTTCCAAGGTTTTACAAAACGAATCTATTGCCAAATGTGGCGGCGTAATAAGGTAAAGTTGGCTGGTATCCAATTATTTTTTGCCCAAATAGATAGCAATTAAATTTTCGAGTAATTGTAAAGCCTCTTGCCGCGGACGTTGAAAGCAATTGCGGCCGATAATAGAACCGTTGCCGCCGCCATCTAGGATAGCGCGCGCTTCTAACAGTAGAGGATCGCTTTCCTTCGTGGCCCCCCCGGAAAACACAACCAACCGGCGGCCGTTAAAACAGGCCTCGACCACATGGGCAATCCGCTCTGACAAATGTTCATAACGGGCTTGCTGTGGTTGGTACAATTTTTTTGCTTCTTCCTGTTCGATATAATTGCTGGGTATTTTGACTTTAATGATATGTGCGCCCATCAGAGCAGCTACATGGGCCGCATACGCACAAACATCTAAAGCTGTTTCCCCATTTTTTGAAAGGGAAGGGCCACGCGGATATGACCAGATGACAGCTGCTAAACCGCAAGATTTTGCTTCTGCAATGATTTCACGCCCTTCCTCAATCATCTCATATGATTGATCAGCTCCTGGATAGATTGTTAAGCCCACAGCCACACAACCCAATCTTAAAGCATCTTTGACAGTACTGGTAAAAGCCTGATCTTTTATTGTTGTTAAGCTATTTGAACTATTCATCTTTAAAATTAGTGGCAAGGCACCAGCAAAAGTATTGGCGCCCGCTTCTAATAAACCTAATGGGGCTGCAAAAGCGGACAAGCCAGCATCAACCGCTAATTGGAAATGGTAATGCGGGTCATAAGCAGCAGGATTGATCATAAAACTTCGGGCAGGTCCATGCTCAAAACCTTGGTCAACCGGTAAAATAACCAAACGCCCGCTTCCTGCCAAATGGCCATGCATCATGATTTTGGCAATATTGGCTTTTGTGCCGGGGTTATCACTTTCATAATGTCCCAATATTTTTTTAACGGTGGAAGTCATGTACATCTCGGGTTTTTCCTTTTCTTATAAATAATCAAAACCTAGATTCTGCAAAATTCAATTAAGCGCCCATTGAGTTTAAATATTCTTTTATATTTTTATCTGTATTATTGAGGCAAGATATATTTAATATTTCTTGTTCGGGTCGATCATAAAGATCTGCCTGATAAAAAGCCGCAATTTGCTGTAGTTTTTTAAAGACTGTATGCTCTCCTTGAAAGCAAACTTTCTTGATCCCCAAAGACAAAGACTGTTGGACAAGATCGGGGCGATCACCGCAATCCAGGATTGCTTGGATAGGAAACATTATTTTTTCTTGGGCCTGGCGGGTCAAATGAAAAAACCAACTAGGCCCGTGGGTGACAGCGGCATTCTTGGGGCTCCAAAATATGATGCGAGGAAGCAAGGGATGGCATTCTTCAGCAACCAGCATAACATCCGCCAAGGTTTCAAAAGCGATCTGAATCATCCTTTGCTTCGCTATAATGTTAACAAAAACTGGCAATCAAATCCCCATAAAGTCTTATTATTTATTTGCTTTTGCCATAGCGACAGCGGTATCAGACATGCGGTTGGAAAAACCCCATTCATTATCATACCATGCCATGACGCGGACAAACTGGCCGTCAATGACTTGGGTCTGTTTCAAATCAAAAATCGAGCTGGCCGGGTTGTGATTGAAATCGCTGGATACCAGCGGCTGATCATTGGTGATTAAAATACCTTTTAAGGCACCCTTGGAGGCGGCCAGTATGGCTTCGTTGATCTCTTGGACGTTGGTTTTGCGGGTGGGAACGAATTTAAAATCCACCATAGAAACATTGGGTGTGGGCACACGGATAGCGGTGCCATCTAATCTGCCAGCAAGTTCAGGTAATACCAGGCCAACCGCTTTGGCAGCCCCAGTGGTGGTCGGGATAATAGATAAGGCTGCAGCGCGGGCACGATATAAGTCTTTGTGCATCGTATCAAGGACCGGTTGATCGCCGGTGTAACTATGGATAGTGGTCATGTATCCCCGTTCAATACCAACTGCTTGATGTAAGACATAAGCGACAGGTACCAAACAGTTTGTGGTACAGGAGGCATTTGATATTAACGTATGTTTGGCCAAAATCTTATGGTGGTTAATACCGTAAACCACGGTTAAATCCGCATCATTAGAGGGGGCTGAAATCAAAACTTTCTTGGCGCCAGCGGTTAAATGGGCAGAAGCCTTATCACGCGAGGTAAAAATACCGGTGCATTCCATCACCACATCAATATTTAAATTTTTCCAAGGTAGTTTGCTTGGGTCTTTCTCGGCACTGACATGGATCCAATTTCTTCCTGCATGGATAGCATTTTCTTTACTTTCAACTTTGCCAGCAAAAGTTCCATGGACGCTGTCATAACGCAATAAGTGGGCATTGGTTTCGACAGGGCCTAAATCATTAATGGCAATAACCTCGATATCTTGGCGGCCGCTTTCCATAATCGATCTTAAAACCAAGCGGCCAATACGCCCAAATCCATTAATAGCAACCCGAATAGCCATGTTCATTCTTCCTTATTTTTTTGGGATTGTTGATAGTCGTTGCACAATTTTTTCTACCACATTTTCAGCAGTTATTTTAAAATGTTTATAAAGATCGCTGGCAGGGCCTGACGCGCCGAACCCGGACATACCAATAAATATACCATTTTCACCAATATATTTATGCCAGCCAAAATCGGCAGCGGCTTCAATAGCCACTTTCAAAACACCGGATTTTCCTAAAACTTGCTGCTGATAGGAAGCGGGCTGTTCATCAAATAAACGCCAGCAAGGCATCGATACCACGGTGCTGCCGATATTATTTTTTTCCAATTGGTTTTGCACATCCAATGCCACCGATATTTCTGATCCGGTAGATATAAGGGTAATTTGGGAAGGGAGTGGAGATTGCTTCAAAACATATCCGCCGCGTTTAGACAAATTTTCGGCAAAGGGGGATGATCTTACCAAGGGAACAGCTTGCCTTGTCAAAACAATTGCACTGGGCCGATTGGTTTGTTCTAAGGCAATTTCCCAACTTTCTGCTGTTTCAATGCTGTCGGCTGGGCGTAATACCAAGATATTGGGTATAGACCGCAGGCTGGCCAGTTGTTCGATGGGCTGATGGGTAGGGCCGTCTTCCCCTAAACCAATTGAATCATGGGTTAAAACATAAATAACCCTTAATCCCATTAACGCAGATAAACGGATAGCGGGTTTGGCATAATCACTAAATACTAAAAACGTCCCGCCAAACGGGATGATTCCACCATAAAGGGCTAATCCGTTCATCATGGCGGCCATTGCATGTTCGCGGATGCCGTAATGGATATAATGACCGCCGGGGGACTTGGCATCTAAAAGCGATGTGTTTTTAGCTTTTGTATTATTGGATCCTGTTAAATCAGCCGATCCGCCAAGCAATTCCTTTAACAACGGCATCAATGTATCAAGCACTAATTGAGAAGATTGGCGTGTAGCCAATTTGCTGCCGGATGCAGCCATTTGTTGTTTTAATTGCAACAAGGGTTGCTGGATATTGTCGGTTAACTGATGGTTAAGCCGTTGCTGAAACTTTTTTTGCAAAGGATGTTTTGCCAGCATATCCAACCATTTCTTCCGGGTGATTTGATGACGGGAAGCAGCTGTTAGCCATGCTTGCCGGATAGGTTCAGGAATAAAGAAAGCAGGATGATCCCATCCTAATTTTTGCCTTGCCCCCGCGATTTCATCAGCCCCTAAAGGACTGCCGTGGGTGGCGGCAGAACCAGCCTTTTTAGGTGCACCGTACCCAATGATGGTGCGACAGGCAATCAAACTGGGGCGCTGGCTTTGCTGTGCTTGAAGGATTGCTTGGCTAATTTCTTTAGGATTATGGCCATCAATCGATTGCGTGTTCCAGCCGCACGCCTGAAACCGGGTGATTTGATTTTCTGAGGTGCTTAAAGAAGTGGCGCCATCAATTGAAATTTTATTATCGTCAAAAAGCACAATTAATTTATTCAAATTGTAATGAGCAGCAAAGGTAATCGCTTCCTGACTTATTCCTTCCATTAAACAGCCATCGCCAACTATGACATAAGTATGATGGTTTAAAAGGTCGCCACCAAATTCGGCTGATAAATGTTTTTCAGCAAGCGCTATACCAACGGCATTGGCCAACCCTTGCCCTAAAGGGCCAGTAGTGGTTTCAATGCCTGACGCATGCCCATATTCTGGGTGGCCCGCTGTCCGGCTTCCCATTTGACGAAAATTTTTAATTTCATCCAAGGTCATATCCGCATAACCGCATAAATACAAAACCGCATACAACAACATCGATCCATGCCCTGCCGATAAAACAAAACGGTCGCGATTCGGCCAATGAGGGTCTTGGGGGTCGAATTTTAAAAATTGGGTGAACAAAACTGTTGCCACATCTGCCATTCCCATCGGCATCCCCGGATGCCCGCTTTGGGCTTTTTCAACCGCATCCATAGCTAACGCTCGGATGGCATTAGCCATATCTTGATCAGAAACGACGGAAGGCCTGGATCTATGATTCATGGGGACCTTTTAAAAAAAAGATGCAAATATAATCTTGGATCAGAACCGCTCATAAAGAGGCTCAAATATTTCAATCCATTATAAGCTATAAGATACAACCAAAAAATCAACAAAACGTTTGAAAAAGCATAAAAGATTTAATTTCGAAGATAGTTTTTGTTTCAAAACTGCCTATTCTCAACTCTGGTTTTGGATGCAGCCAAGATCATTTACACTTAGATTTACTAAAAATGGATGATTATTTGGCATGGATTTTATGTTCTTGATATATGATATAGAGCCCGCTGCCAATAATAATTCCTGCACCGCCAACCAGGTAATAATCGGGTATTTCTTGCCAGAAAAAATAACCGAGCATCCCCGAGAAAACAATTTCCATATAATCAAAAGGGGCAAGGATAACCGGGGAGGTTAACCGAAAGGCTTGTGTCATCATTAATTGGGCAATTCCCCCGATTAACCCTATGAGGCAAATCACCGCTAAATCACGGAAGGGTAAGGCTTGCCAGCCGATAATATCCTGCCGAACCAAGAAACTTTCGGGTTGTAACCACTGCCAGGGGATGGTAAGGCTGGCGCCAACCAAGCAAACAACCGTGAAATAAAAGGTGGTACTGCCCAAATTATCACGTTTTCCTAAATAGCGGATCATGGTGATGGATACAGCAAATAGGATAGCCGATGTTAGGGCAATCAGCGAGACAGGATTAAAAAGATCTGCACCAGGTCTGGTTATGAGTAACACTCCCGCAAAGCCAAATAAGATAGCCAACCAATATTGACGATTGATTTTTTCTTTTAAAAAAACAAACGCCAGAATTGGAATAAAAATAGTTCCGGCTAGAATCAGGGCAATCCCTTCCGCTAGAGGCAAAAGCTTCAACGAAATAAAAAAACAACCCATGGCAAAGAAACCAATGATGCCCCGTATTAATTGAAGCTTCAAATGGCGGGTTCGATAAAAACTTTGTTTTTGTATGATTTGGGAAAAAAGGATGATTGGCAACAATCCAATCAGCATTCGAAATAAAAGGATTTGACTAATGGGATAATTATCGCTGGTCAATTTAATTAACGCACTGCCCGTGCTGCTTAAGAATACTCCGGCTACCATTAAAAAGATCGCTAAAAAGGTACGATAACGTAGGGATGATTGGGACATTAGGGGGTCTTAAAAAATAGGTTGGATCAAAAATAAAAAAGCAGGGTTGAAGCCATAACATAACTGAAAAGAAGGTAACGCTAATAAATAAAAGTTAGGCGTACACGCTTAGATTTTATGAAATAAATGACTTGAATGACAAAGATAATGATGGCTGAAAAAAATCTAAAATCGGTGAAAGCAATCAAATTGATCAGCGAAACCAAGATAGCAACACTAAAATAGGTAATCGCTAAAGGGATAAATAAGCGTTTTTGTGCAAACATCCATAGCCACAGCCATAAAGTCAACAACATATTAATAGCGGCTATCCAGGTTTTTATAGATCCGGCATCAAAGTTACGGAGGAGTAAAATCAACAGGGAACTAACAAAACTTAAAATAATCAGCAAACAGGGAATAATCAAAAATCCCCCTAGGCCAAAATATTTTAAAGAATTGGGCGGGGAGGGACTATTGAAATACTTCCTTATCATATGGGGTGCCTGAGATTCCGGGTTTCTCAAATGACAAATGCAATGGGGTAGAAAGAAAGCCAGCAATTATTTTGCTGGCTTTCTTAAGAAAGTAAAAAAAGGACTTTTTATTCTTGGTTCATGGTTTCATTGGTACAAGCATCCAAGGTTTTACTGATCGAGCCATATTCAGCTACCACGACGGCAACCTCTTCCGGCATATTGCGGCCAAAAATAAATATCGATAAATCACAAGACACGCGGATGTTGGTGGTTGCAATTTGACTATCTGTCAGGGTAATCCCTAATTTAGGGCCTAACAGCTTGCTATAAACATCGGTTGGGGCATCTGGTTGATCTGGAAGTGACGGTTGTAAAATCCTTTTATCAGGATTTTGTTTGATCAACGCTTCTAAAGCTGGTGCACAAGCGGCTTTTTTATCGGCAGACAGCCAGGTTGAGCGGTAAATATCACAAAAATAAGCTGCTTCCAGTTTAATGGCTTGATCCACTGAAACAGCACCGTTTGTGAAAACAGTTGCATCCAGTGTGCCTAATTTTTCTTGGCAATAATTTAAATCTTGAGCAAGCTCCGTCGCACTCAATTTTTCCTTCGCAGCAACCAGCAAGCTTTGGCATACCTGCTCGGTCGTTAAAGTTGGTTGTGATGGAGGGGTGGTTTGGGCAGGTGGAGTTGTTGTTGGTTGTTGGGCGTAGGCGACCGCTGGCAGGAAAGCCGTGGCTAACAACGTAACGAATCGCACGGATTTAATTTTCAAAAACATTGCTGTCAAAATATGTTGCTCCATTTAATAAGGGTCATTAATTACATTTGAATATAGGATAAAACTTGGCCATTATAAAGTAACGAAAAGAATAGGAAAAACTATCATTTTATTTATCTAAGCCTCTCGATTTTTTTTGTTAGGCATTCATTAGGTTTCCGTTAATCTTGGCCGTCATCATCATCCATTTCTGTGATTAGTTTATCAATATTTCCTTGATTGAGATGCTGACGCCTTCTGGAAGTAACCGAGACTGTTTTGGCGATTTTTGAAAAATTTGTCAAATATTCTTCAATTTTTTGGGACAAAGGATCCAAATGTTGGTTAAAGAAATGATCGGCATTTGCCATTAAATGATATTGTAGATTAATCCCCCGTTGATGAGAAAGTTTCTTCAAAAGTTTTTCAACTGCTTCATGGGGGACAACTGCGTCGTTTTGCCCATGAACAATGAATCCAGAGGTTGGGCAGGGGGCTAGGAAAGAAAAATCATACATATTTGCGGGCAATCCAACCGCCACAAAACTTTCAATTTCCGGGCGACGCATTAGTAGTTGCATCGCAATCCACGCACCGAAAGAAAAACCAGCAATCCAACAACTTTTTGCATTGGGGTTGTAGTTTTGTAACCAATCGAGGGCAGCGGCAGCATCGCTTAGTTCACCCTCTCCATTATCAAATTGCCCTTGTGAACGGCCAATTCCACGGAAATTAAAGCGCAGTACCGAAAAACCTTGTTTCGAAAAAGTATTGTACAGGGTGTAAACCACTTTATTATTCATAGTTCCACCGTGCAAAGGGTGTGGATGTAAAATTAAAGCTACCCCTGCATCTGGTTGGCTGCTTGGCAGATAACGCGCTTCGATCCGCCCAGCAGGGCCATTAATAATAACATCTGGCATAATTATACTCGCTTTATAAAATGAAGAACCACCATAACTATTTTATCAAATAACGACAACCATTTTTTGGCGTTACCCGGGATAGATTTTGTAGCAAGAAAATATTGTCATGAAATAAGGGGGATTATATTCCAATAAAAAATTACAACAGGAATAAAATCATGACTTTATAATCAGCTATTTATAATATTTAGACGATAATTTTATTATCCCTGATAATTGTTCCGGATTAGGATAAAAAAGTTAAAAGATTTTTCATAGATACTGGAAGAAAATAGTGCACTATATTATTTAAACATTGCAATAGATCATGTAACTAACCCAACTATCAAGAATGTTGGCAAGAAATGATAGGGGAAAAATAGTTGCAATTGTTGAGTATAAGAGAAGAATTGTGAAAAAAATAATTCAGCAAATTGATTCGATGAAACTTCGGGATCCAGCCGCACGCTCCCGTTGGGAAATCGTTTTTTCTTATCCTGGGTTCCATATTTTATTTTTCTATCGTACGGCTTCTTGCCTATGGCATCACCGTCTTTATTTTCTAGCGCGGTGGGTTTCCCATTGGGGGCGTTGGTGTACGGGGATAGAAATCCATCCTGCTGCTAAAATCGGCAAACGATTATTTATTGATCATGGGATGGGGGTAGTCATTGGCGAGACAGCAGAAATTGAAGATGATGTTACCTTATATCATGCGGTGACATTAGGGGGTGTTGCACCTGCCGTAAATGCCTTGTCCCAAATTAACCGCAAGCGCCATCCTACGTTGAAAAACGGGGTGATCATTGGCGCGGGCGCACAGATTTTAGGCCCCATAACAATCGGCAGGAATGCCAGGGTCGGGGCAAATGCCGTGGTTTTACATGATGTGCCGGAAGATACCACGGTCAGCGGTATACCAGCCCGTGCTTTGCATAAGCCTCATCATGCGGCCAATAAATTTGCGGCTTATGGAATCTCTGACCATCATATCCCGGATCCGATTTTACATATTTTAGAAAATCAGCAACAAGAAATTTTGGAACTAAAGAAGAAAATGGATATGTTCATGACGGTAAAAGATAGATAAAATAAGTAATGAAACTGACTTTATAGCTTAAGAAAATATATGGGTTGTATTGGTAAAGAAAGGTCGTTCCTGTGCAAATGAAACGCATTTACTTTGACCATAATGCGATGTCCCCTATCCGCCCGCAAGTATTGACAGCTATGATGAAAATACTTGCACAAGTGGGCAATCCATCCTCTGTCCATTGGTATGGGCGGAAAGCTCATAATGGACTTGAAGAAGCAAGGGAAACAATCGCTCAATTATTTAAGGTGACGGCCAGTCGGTGCCTATTTACCGCCAGTTGTACGGAGGCCAATAATATGGTTTTATTGGGAAGCGGCTGCCAGCAAATTGCGATTTCCGCTACAGAACATGAATCGGTTAAAGCGGTCGTATCCAGCGCCCACGTGATCCCAGTTGATCAACAAGGGGTAACCGACCTCAATTATCTTGAACAATTTTTAAAAAAACAATTGGCTAAAACCCTAGTCTCGGTGATGATGGCGAACAGTGAAACAGGCGTTATTCAGCCGATTGATGATATCGCTGCCCTTTGCCAGAGATTTAATGCGTTACTTCATACCGATGCCACCCAAGCAATCGGCCGGCTTCCCTTGAGCAATCAAAAAATTGATTTTCTAACTTTTTCCTCCCATAAAATTGGTGGCCCGGTTGGATGTGGTGCTATTATCACGGGAAGTGGCGAAGAAGTTGCCCCTTTAATCAAAGGAGGGGGACAGGAACGTGGTAGGCGCGGTGGAACCGAGAATGTGGCTGCGGTCACTGGATTTTCTGTGGCGGCAAGTCAGGCTTTTGCAGAACAGGCAGAATTATATATTAGGTTAAAACAATGGCGGGATGAAATAGAAGAATATTTACTCCAATCCAATGCGGAAATTCTCATTCATGGTAAGGGTGCAGATCGTATTCCTAATACCAGCTGTTTTTCCATGCCTCATATAACGGGCATGCAGCAATTGATGAAATTGGATTTAGCGGGAATTGCAGTTAGTAGCGGCAGCGCCTGTTCATCAGGGAAAGTAAAAGAATCTGCGGTATTAAAGGCAATGGGTGTTCCCCAGGCGCATGTTGGGGGCGCGGTGCGGCTGAGTTTTGGTTGGGATACGACCCATAGGGAAATATCTGATTTTATTTCAATTTGGGAAAGATTATACCCAAGGATATAAAGACCAATTATTTTTATTTGTGCGTGTTATAGGTGTTAGATGGAACAACAGGTCCTTTACTTTGATTATCAGGCTTCAACACCAACGGATCCAAGGGTGGTTGAAAAAATGTTGCCTTGGTTCTCCAGGTATTTCGCCAATCCCCATGCTATTGATCATCAGCCGGGGCAGTTCGCCCAGCAAGCAATTGAAAATGCTCGGCAGCAGATTGCTGGTCTTATCGGGGCGGAGCCGCGTGAAATCATCTTTACCTCTGGGGCCACGGAATCCAATAATCTGGCTATCCTTGGCGGTATGAGGGGGATGGGGGGGCGTAAGAGACATCTGATCACCTGGGTGACGGAGCATAAATGTGTGTTGGAATCTGCCAGGCAATTGGAAAAAGAAGGGTTTCAAGTCACCTTTTTGCCCGTTCAAGCAGATGGATTGGTTCATTTGCAGGATTTAAAGCAGGCCATTCAGCCGGATACCGGGATGATTTCCCTCATGATGGTGAATAATGAAATCGGGGTTATTCAAGATGTTGATAAAATTGGCCAAATATGCAGGCAACAAGGCATATTGTTCCATTGTGACGCGGCGCAAGCGGTTGGTAAATTAGAGATTTCCGTTAACCCGATGAATATTGATCTTTTAAGTATCTCCGGCCATAAAATTTACGGGCCCAAGGGGATAGGCGCCTTATATATACGTCACCGGCCGCGGGTTCGTTTGCAGCCATTGTTTTATGGCGGCGGGCAGGAACGCGGCTTGCGTTCGGGTACCCTGCCAACCCCTTTATGCGTAGGTCTTGGGGCCGCCTGTGAGATTGCACAACAGGAGATGAGGCAGGATACGAAACATATAAAATCGCTGCAACAGCAATTATGGCGGGAATTGCAGAATGTTTTTCCAAGCATTCGATTAAACGGCCATGAACAGCAAAGATACGCAGGGAATCTTAATGTTTGTTTTACCCATTTGGCAGGTAAAAAGGTTTTAAATATGTTGCCGCAATTAGCTGTATCTTCAGGTTCCGCTTGTAGCGCCAGCGATATTGAACCTTCTTATGTATTGCAGGCTTTGGGGTTACCGAAAGATTTGGCCCAAGCTTCTATCCGTTTTAGTTTAGGCAGGTTTAGTCGCACGGAAGATATTCAACAAGCGATTGATTATTTACAAAACAAGTTATTGTAAATTTAAAAAATTCAAATTGGAAGGATAGTGGGGATATTTTGTCCTATTCAGGCATTTTTGTTATTCGGCGTCTTACCAAGAATTGATGAAGGTCGCCTTAACTCGCCGCGAACGCCGTAAATAAACGACGATACAAGCTATGGGTAACATCATTATTAATACAAGTAATACAATGCCCAGCATTGAATAAATATCAATATCTTTCCATAATGAAATTTCTACCATGGAAACACCCCAAAAATACACCCCAAGAGACCAAATTGTCTCAGTGATCAGAAAAAAGGTATATAGGGCAGGAAATTTTTTATTTTTAGTAAAAAGCAGGACAATTAAAAAACCAGCAAAAATTATATAGATCACCGCCATTATTTGGTAAATTAAAACCAAATAAAATAATTGCGTTAATGCCGGGTCTTCACTGTGCATCAGCAGTCTAAGATTATTAAAACCAAATCCTGGTTGAGGGTCGACGATATCTCTCAATGACAACACGAACGAGCCAATAACAAAGAAACAAATCAAAACCATCCACCCGCCCAGACCTTGGGGATAGGTGTCTATTTCTTCAGCGACGGGCAAAGGCTTATGGGTATAGGTCAGGGGATTTGATGATTCTTCAGCCATCGCCCACCTTAAAGGTCGCGGGGGAAGTTAAGGTAATTTCTACTGTAAAAAATCTGTTTCTTTGATAAAAAAAACGTCAAAAAAATTTGAAAAACCAATGTTAAATAGTTTCTAAACATTGAATTAAATATTGTCAAGGTGATTTTAAGTAAACCCGGTATTCAACTGCCTAATAGGGCTGAAATTATTTTTATATAAATGTAATTAATATTACAGATTATTATTGTGAATGTGCTACTTATATGCGGCGGAGCAATGGGCTATTTATTCCTCCTCACGATAACATATTCCATTGCTTCGCCCTTCCGGTAGAAAAAATTTTTAAGACGTTGCTGAAATCCAGTTATTTTTCTTCTTTTCCAATATTTTAAAGATTATTTTAAGGTAACCTGGTAATCTTCTATTGACAGGTTGCGATAAATTGTTATCCAAATTTGGATATAGTCTTATTGGAGAAAACGTGATGCCAAAGGTAATTTTCATTAATCCAGATAACAGCAAGCTTGAAGTGATTGCCCCGATTGGGTTATCTCTTCTAGAAGTTGCCCACCGTCATAATATAGATTTAGAAGGGGCGTGTGAGGGTTCACTGGCTTGTTCAACCTGCCATGTTATTATTGACCCGACTTGGTTTGAATCATTGCCGGAACCTTCGGAAGACGAAGAAGATATGTTGGATTTAGCTTTTGGCGTAACAAAAACTTCAAGGCTTGGATGCCAAATCCGGTTAACAGAAGAACTGGATGGGATTATTGTCCGCGTTCCGGCAAGCTCCAGAAATTTGCTGAAATAACGATTGGTTACGCAAACCCCTAAAGGCAGTAAAGGCTTGCCACCCAAACATATTCAATTACCGGCCTGGCCTGCTTGGATCAGATCATTTTACGTCAATCGCATGATCGCCCGACCATGGGTAGACCCCATCTGTTTATGGGCCATAACCCAAAAAATCATGCCGTTGTCAAAATTATGGGCCTTGGTTGGCGATCCCAATGGCAGTATTGAACAATTATGGGCGCAAATCCCCCCCTTAAAGCATCGTCCTAATTTTGTAAAAATATATGACCTTTTAAAAGGTTGGCAGAAAGAGGCTGTGGCACAAGAACAGCTTTGGCAAAACATCATGTGGGCTAGCCAGGATTTTTCTGATGAAAAAATATGGGAGGCAAATCAGCATCAGCAGCAAGCCTGGCAACGCTGGATGATCCAAGGGAAAAGAAAATTACTGCCCTATGCCTCAAGCTTGCGATTACCGAAAATCAATTTTCATGTGCCGGATGCGTCCCATCAGCCTATAAAAACGGACGCTATATTCCAGCAGGTCATCAGCTTATCCCAAAAACTACCAGTCATTAATGTTTCCAAGAAATTGCCGACCCAAAAGGGCCAGCAATATTGGCTGACTTTTTCGAATGGGTTGGAAAATGTTTGGGCTAGGGTGTTTGAGCCCCCCTCATCCAAAAACCAAGGAACATTTATTTATTGTCATGGCTGGGGGATGGAAGGGGAATTATCGGGATTGCCGCTGGAGCCGGAAATTGGACATTTGATCAATTGCGGTATTCGAGTCATCCGCTTGGAATCATCGGCGCATGGAAGGCGGTGCCCGCCAGGATATTATGATGGTGAGCGTATCTTTGCCGGTGCGCCACCCGCTTTGGTTGAATTCATGATGCAGCAGGTGCATGAGATTGGGGTTTTGCTGCATTGGTGTAAACTTGAAAATAAAGGTCCGGTGGCTTTGGGCGGCACCAGCTTGGGGGCTTTAAGCAGCCAAACTTACGTCTCTTTAAATAAGCGGTTACAACTTTACCCGCAACCAGATATTTTATATTTGTCGGCTACAGATCCCGATATTTTAGCCCTTGCTGGCGACAGCCAATTATGCATAAAATCCGGCCTATCTGCGGCATTAACGCAAGCAGGATGGTCAAAAGACAAATTAGATGGTTATCAACCGCTTGTCCAAGTGAGCGTTGAACCGCCCATCAACCCTAACCATATTATCATGGTGATGGGAAATAAGGATCAAGTGACCAGTTATCAGCGTGCTAAGGAACTGGCGATCAAGTGGCAAGTGAAAACAAATCATTTATTTGAGCGCCGCCAAGGTCATTTTTCGTTGCAATTGGGGTTGTTAGGGGATCCGGCGCCCATCAATAGCCTTTATCACTTGTTACAACATTTGCGTTGATTTTTGCACCATTTAAAAATCATCAGCCTCAAACATTGATAAAAACATTTACCTATGCCATATATGATGGGGTTTGGCATAAAATAAGGAATAACTTGGACGTGCGGATTGCAGATATAGGTCATCTTGATTTGGATTTACCGAAAGCTCCCTCAAAAACGCGGGTGGTGGTGGCGATGTCGGGTGGGGTCGATAGCTCGGTGACCGCTGGAATATTATCCCAAATGGGATATGATGTCATCGGGATCACGCTGCAGCTTTATGATCATGGGGTGGCGGTTGACCGCAAAGGCGCTTGTTGTGCAGGCCAAGATATCCACGATGCCCGGCGGGTGGCCGATCAATTGGGAATTCCCCATTACGTGTTGGATTATGAAGAAAAATTTCGGCAATCCGTCATCAATAATTTTGCGGACAGTTATTTACAGGGGGAAACCCCCATTCCTTGCGTCCAATGCAACCGTCAGGTGAAGTTTAAAGATTTATTGGGAATGGCCAAAGATTTAGGGGCGGAAGCTTTAGCAACCGGGCATTATGCCCGGCGGTTGCCAGGGCAGGGCGGGGCGGGCCTTTACCGCTCGCATGATTTGGATCGGGATCAAAGTTATTTTTTGTTTGCTACCACCCAAGCGCAATTAGATTTTTTGCGTTTCCCCTTGGGCGGCATTCCTAAATCCGTTACCCGCCAGATGGCTAAGGATATGGGGCTTGAGGTTGCAGCAAAACCGGACAGCCAAGATATTTGTTTCGTCCCGACCGGTAATTACAGTAAAATCGTTGAAAAATTACGTCCGGGTGCTATCACAGCCGGGGACATTATCCATACGGATGGGCGGGTTTTAGGTAAACATGAAGGGATTATACATTTTACCGTCGGCCAACGCCGTGGCATCGGCATTGCTTTGGGTGATGGCGAGCCTTTATATGTTATTAAATTAATCCCGGAAAAAGCCCAAGTAGTGGTGGGGCCAAAATCGGCCTTGGCTGTCCCTGAAATTTTGTTACGGGATATTAATTGGTTAGGGGGCCCATTCGCTGGGTATGAAGGGCGCAGCCTTACGGTGAAGGTACGTTCGGCCAGCCAACCGATTGCCGCCACTTTATATACGCAGGATGGGCAAACCGGCCGGATTGTTTTCGATGAAGCCCAATTAGGGGTTTCCCCCGGCCAGGCTTGTGTTTTTTATGAAGGTGAGCGGGTGTTAGGGGGCGGATGGATTACCCGCCAGCATGTTTCCTAGTTTTTGCTAAAGCATGATTTGGCTGCTTCCTATTTGGGCGAATAAAAATATTTTACGAAAACAGTTGCATATTTGGCTGCTTTTTTTTATTTGTGTATAGGTTGATCAATCAGCAATAGCATAAAATGGTTGTTTCAAATGCGGGCGTGGAGAAACTGGTAGACTCACAAGACTTAAAATCTTGTGCCGAATAGGCGTGCGGGTCCGAGTCCCGCCGCCCGCACCACTTAATAAAAGCAAGTCATTTTATCTTAAGTTATTTTGCAAATCCCTTTTCATTCTACCTTGAGCTGAAAAAAAATGATAAAAATGGCCAAGCTTTTTTCTTATAATAACCTGCAATTTGGAGAAGACCAATTAAACATTTTCGGGCGCAGGGTGGCAGGTCAACCAGATGTTTTACCAGGGTATAGATTATCTGAATTGATCATTAGAGATCCGCATATTATGAGAGTGAGCGGAAAAATTATCCATATCATGGTAAGATATACAGGCCAAAGGCGGAATCTGATAAAGGGCACCCTTTTTAAAGTGACTTGGGCCGAACTGCTGGCTGCCGATCGATATGAAGCCGAGGATTATAAACGCGTATCGGCCGTCCTCCTATCCGGCGCATTGGCTTGGATTTATGTCAGCAAATAACTTTATGGCCTAAAAACCTGGTGGGCTTTACTTTTTATCGCGCCTTGCTTCTAATTTTTGCATGATGTCACCAACCGCTCGGTCATGAAAATTGGCGGAAGACTTTAACCCCTCTATCACGCCCAACCTATTTTCTTGCGGATGATGCTGGTTCATTTTTAAAGCAGCCTCAAATCGCTCCACTTGAAATTGGATTCCCACAATTGCCCGGGTCAAGCCATCAATATAATCCTGTGGGGCATCCGGAATTTTCCAAGGATTTTTTTGATCAGCTTCGTTGTGCGTGACCAGTTTTTCCAAATGATTGAGAAGCCAGCCTGGTTCTTCCTGCTTTTCAGCAAATCCGTGAAGGTGAATGACCTGATAATTCCAGGTGGGCACCACTTTGCCGGTGGTTTTTTTTGTTTCATACCAGCCGGGATGGATATAGGCATGCTCGCCTTGGAAAATGACCATCGCCGGATTTTCTTTGGCAGCATGTTTCCATAATTCGTTGGCGCGGGATACATGTCCTTCTAAAATCATCTGATTGTTTTCTTCCCGAATGATGAAGGGTAGGTGGGAAGAGAAAAACCTTCCTTCGGAAAAAACCACTAAAACCCCAAACCTTATGGTTTTTACAGCTTCCATCACCATATTTTTGTCATCTTGCCGGAATTGTTTGGGAATAAACATGATTTTCGTTATGTTCTTTCTAAGAAATTTTATCTGGTTGGCCGTGTTTTATACCTCATTATGCGAACAGCTTTTTACCAACGATAGGGGTCGAATATTTTGCTAATAAATTTTACGCATCTGTCACATAAGATGTTGATTTTTTCATAATTTCTTTAATCTTTGCCATGTCAAGCATTTTTTCTTCGCTACGGATTTGCTGAAATCCTGCGTTTAAATAGGTTGATAAAGCTTTGGGGTGATCTAGGCTGCACGTATTCACCAAGATTTTTTCAGGGTTAAACGCCCAGATATAATGCAGGCTCCAATCCAACAGCCACTTGCCAATGCCTTTGCCCAAAGCCCACGGCATTAAACCAAAATAAGACAGATCCACTACTGGCATGGATTGGAGGCTGATCTCGGTATAACCGATGGGCAATCCATGCTGGTAAACAACACAGAGATGGATACCTGAATGATGGAGCAGGGGTAACAATTGTTGGTCATTTAACATCCGGCGTTCATACCAAAACCAAGGTTCCCCCACTGAATTATAGAGAAACCGGTAAAAAGGAAGTGGGGGATTAACAATCCGGGTAATTTGCAGTCCACTATCCGGCATTATTAGCGGGTTGGTTGTTGGTTTTTGAAATTGAGCTAAGTAGTGGACGGTGATAGCGGACAAAGATGGTTTTTGTTTGGATAAATGTTTTGTTTCCAAACCGCTCATGCTAGATTTCCCCATCATTTAAGAAAATACTACCTGAATTAGCCCATTTAAGGCAGCACCACATTCCCGTTCTTATCCATTTTCCAGAAGGGGTTATAGGCTACTTCCCACAAATGACCATCGGGATCGGCGAAATAGCCGCTATAACCGCCCCAAAAAACTTTCTGGGCTTTTTTCACAATTTTTGCCCCCAATTTTTCAACAAACTGCAAAAGTTCATCCACTTCTTTTGCGCTGCTTGTATTATAAGCCAGGGTAATGCCTGAAAAACCGCTGCCGGTGCTTGGCACATGCGCGTCCTCAGCTAATTTCTCGCGCGGGTATATAGCTAGGATAATACCGTTAAGCGGGAAAAAGGCCACATCATCCTGAACCTGGGCCTTCCATCCTAACCCGTCGCGGTAAAAAGCCAGGGACTTATCAAAATTCTTAACACCCAAGGTCACGAGGTTGATTTTAGGCAATAATCTGTTAGCAGAAGATTTTATTTGGGTTTTGTTATTCATCGCTAACTTCCCTTTCAAAATTTTAACAATCTATGAAATACCTTTGCCCTGCAATAACATCAGTATCGGTATCAGTAACGACAGTATCAGGCAATTATAAATACTTGAATGCCAGTGCCGCTACGATGGTCGGGGGCAAGGCCGCCAGGAATAGTTTTAGCGGATGCACCGCTTTTTCATCGAAATATTTTCGCAGGATCGAAATACCTGCGGGGTTGGGCGCATTGGCAATGATGGTCAGCCCGCCGCCCGTGACGGCACCGGCAACCAAGGCATATTTAAATTCATCGGATAATCCGGTAACGAGTGAGCCAAGGTAAGTTAACGCCGCGTTATCCGTGAACGCCGTTAAAACGGTTGTACCGATGAAAACGGCATTGGTGCTCATGCTCATCAGCACCGGTTGCAGCCACCATTGCTGTTGCCCACCCAAAACAACTAATCCTGCCAGAAAAAAGGCAACCAACAGCCCTTCACGCAGAATGAGGCGGTCTTGATGGTGTTGATAGGCAGTGGCCACTCCCAGGAAGAATAGGAACAGGCCCATGAAAATGGCGGGATGATGGGCGAATATCACAATTCCTGCGAGGAACGCCAAATGCACCAATATTAATAAGGGAGGCACAGGTTCATTATTGTCTGTATTATCTGGCGACAATTGGCTTAATTCCTTACGGAACAACAGGGTGGCGCCTAATGAATTTATGGCGACTGCGATGGCGACTTTCCAGCCAAACATAGACATCATAAAGCTGATATCCCAGCCCCATTTTCCTGCCACCATTAGCACCGGTGGTGCGGCGAACGGCGTCAATGTGCCGCCGATTGAAATGTTAACGAACAGCACGCCTAGCGTTACGTATTTCAAGCGGGAGGAAATGCCACGGCTAAAGAAGCTGTTGCCCAGTATCAGAGCGGCCAGTGTCATGGCCGCGGGCTCCGTTATAAAAGATCCAAGTAAAGGCACCAACGCCAAAACGGTGAAGTAAAATCCTATGCTGCCTGGCAGGGGAATGGCTCGGGCTAACAAGCGCGTACTGGCCATTGCCGTTTGCAAAATGGGGCGGGTGGCAGCAATCACCATAATCGCGAAAATGAACATCGGTTCAGTAAAATTACGGGAATCAATATAGCTGATGGCGGCTGTAGAACCATTAGCAACAAACATCACAACCACCAGGACTAACGCCCAAAACCCAAATACCACCTCAACCTCGCCTAACAAATGCCATAATCCGGCATGAGCGGGTCGGGTATGTGCTAAATGCTCAAAGAATTTGGTTGAAAAGATATGCAGGATGGCAATGGCAAACAGGCTTGCACCGATAACTTCAATCATTGTTGGGGTCACAAATTTCTCCTTGCCATGTCCATTATATTACGAAGCTTATCATTAAAACCCGCAAATTTATCTAGCACATATTCCTCATTTTCCCTTTTAAGGTTACAAAGTCAAATGAATAGCTTTTAGGAAAAATCAAGTTATATGGCATAGAATTTATTACTATAAGGATTTTTTCACAAGTAAAACGAGGTTAAAATAAAAATTACTGTTGAGCCTATTTTTTTAACTTTGATTGACTTGAGACGTGTTGATTTCATCAAAAAACCATGAAACCCTTGCCCTTAAACTTCAGCAGCATATTGGGGTGAGGAAGCTAATTGCGTATTATATGTTCTCTTTAGTGGGGTTAGGAATCCTTATCATCCCGGGGATAGCCCCGCAAATAAAAATGACCTTAAGTTTTAAGAGATTGTTCTAGAAGCGAGCTTGGCGGAAGGGGTGGGATTCGAACCCACGGTAACGTTGCCGTCACGCCGGTTTTCAAGACCGGTGCCATCAACCACTCGGCCACCCTTCCAAGCCTTTGTTTTACTCAGTTGCTTTTTTCTTGTCTATTATTATTTTTAACCTTTTTCAAAAAGGCTTATTAGGCTATGCCGTGACAAAAGAAAGTATAAATCCTATTGATGATACATTAGCCTCATAAATTAATTGAAATGACCCAATTATCCATAAAAAAACATCCATTAAATTTTCAATTTTTTCACAAATTAAGTTTTTATTAAAAAACACTTGAATTATAAATAGATAAATAATAAAGCTAATATGTTATATTAACTAATGGTTGGATAGGATCGATATCATGCGCATAATTAGCAACGGCCGTATCATCAAAAATTCATAGGGCTATTAACGCTTATATTTCTGGCATCTTGTGCCTCAACGGAGCGATCTGCGAATTACCGCCCGCATTATAAAGTGGGAAACCTTATGAAGTTGCTGGTAAATGGTATCATCCGCAAGAATATCAACAATATAAGAATACGGGTGTTGCATCTTGGTATGGAAAACCTTTTCATGGCCGTGCTACAGCAAATGGGGAAGTTTATAACCAAAATTCTTTGACAGCCGCCCATCCAACCTTACCCCTTCCCAGTGTTGTGCGGGTGACAAATTTGGAAAATGGCCGCTCCGTTATTTTACGGGTAAATGACCGTGGTCCTTTCGCTAAGAATAGAATTATTGATGTTTCCAGCCAGGCGGCAAAAGTTTTGGGATTTTATGAGCAAGGGACGGCGCGGGTAAAGGTCGAATTGTTACCCAATGAAAGCGCTATTGTTGCTAAGCAAATCCAGATCGGCATGCTGCGGAAATAGGCAAACCACATGCAGTGTCTGCGATAACATTATGGTTGTTGGGCATTGCGCATGATAAACGGTGATCTGCGTTGCCCCTTGAGTTAACCGGTAATTATTTTTTCTTACGTATAAGTGCGTTTGCGTGATGCAGCCAAAAACACCAGAAGGTTTTGCCGTTATCCTATGCCGTCCGCAATTGGCTGAGAATATTGGGGCAGTGGCACGGGCGATGGGCAATTGTGGATTGAATGATTTGCGCCTGGTGGCCCCGCGTGACGGTTGGCCAAATCCGCAAGCTTGGCCATTGGCTGCCGGGGCTGACTGGATTTTGGATCAGGCCACATATTATGAAGATTGTCATCAAGCGGTTGCCGATTTACATCAGGTTTATGCGACCACCGCCCGCCAACGCCATGTGATTAAAAACTGGTTAACCCCGAAAGCGGCAGCCCAACAACTTCATACAGAAATTTTGCAAGGCAACCGTTGTGGCATTTTGTTTGGCCCGGAGCGTGCGGGGTTGAACAATGAAGAAGTCGCCCTAGCCAACGATATTATTTCTGTGCCATTAAACCCTGATTTTTCTTCATTAAATTTAGCCCAATCTGTGCTGATTGTCGGTTATGAATGGTTCCAAGCAACGGCAGAAAATATTCAGCCACAAAAACTGGTGCTGAATGAAACAATGCCTGCCAATCAGGAACAAATCAGGCAATTTATCAATTTTCTGGAAACAAGGTTGTTGGATAAGGGTTTTTTGTCGGATGCGGATCGTCGGCCGATCACCCTTCGCAATATCCAAGGCTTTTTAAAGCGGGCGGATGTGACGAACAGGACATTAAAACCCTATATGGGATCATCCGGGCTTTGGAGCGTCCTTTAAACAACTCATAAATACAGGGTGTTACCTGGTTTCTATAATAGCAAATGATGATAGATTTGGTTGGTTTATTCTTGACATCGCTATTATGACAGAGTAGAAAAATGCGTCGTCAGTCGTTTTTGGCTGAGAAATTTTTTTGATTGTTGCTAGTGCCAGATTGCTAAAGCAGCCATCTAGGACTGGCTTGGGAAGTTTATGGTAGATAAATTTCTTTCGAATTTGTACAAGGTTTTAATTGAAACTTATAGGTTGAAGAAAACAGGATGACCAAAAGAATCCAATCGAAATATAAAATTGACCGCCGCCTGGGTGTTAATCTGTGGGGCAGTAGCAAAAGCCCGTTGAATAGCCGGGAATATGGTCCGGGGCAACATGGTCAACAGCGCCGCAAACCGACAGGGTACGGGGTGCAGTTATTGGCGAAGCAGCGCTTGAAGGGATATTACGGCAATATCGGCGAACGCCAGTTTCGCCGTGTTTATCAAGAAGCGGTGCGTCGGCGCGGCGATAACGACCAGAACTTGGTTGGGTTGCTTGAAAGCCGTTTGGAAAGCTTGGTTTACCGTGCGAAATTTGCCCCGACTGTGTTTGCAGCGCGGCAATTGGTCAATCATGGCCATGTTTTGGTTAATGGCAAATCGGTGAATATCGGTTCCGCCAAGTTAAAAGAGGGCGATGTGCTGGAAGTTCGTGAAAAATCCAAAGAGATGATTTTGGTCATGGAATCAGTTGCTTCCAATCAGCGCGATGTGCCAGATTATTTGGAATTGGATAGTAAGGGGATGCGCGCCACTTTTAAACGCGTACCGTTGCTTGAAGATGTGCCGTACCCGGTTCAAATGCAACCGAAATTGGTTATTGAGTTTTACTCACGCTAAATCCGGCGTGGGGGTTTTCGCCGCTTTGTTGTGCTTGCCTCAAGGCGGCTTCCATATACACAATCGCCTGATTGTGTTTTGTGGGGGTGTAGCTCAGTTGGTTAGAGCGACGGCCTGTCACGCCGTAGGTCGCGGGTTCGAGTCCCGTCACTCCCGCCATTTTCCTATCTTAAACAATCTTAAATAGTCCAGCTACCCTTGTGACAGATCATTGATCTGCTGGGCATTTTATGTCCAAGGCCGTCTATCAGTCTTTAAGAAAGCTACAACATTCTGGGGCATAAATTAATTTACATGCCCCCGCATGCCTTTAACCAACGAAGCTTGTAAAAACGCAAAGCCTGCTGAAAAAGCCCAAGAAATTATCCGATGCGAATGGCTTGTATCTAGAAATTATGCCAAATGGGCAAAATATTGGTGTATGAAATATTGCTTTACGAGCAAAGAAAAACGCCTTGCCATTGAAGTTTATCCCGAAATAGCTTTAAAAAAAGCAAGAGCAAGGCTTCGACATAATAGTGATCCATCCGCTGCGAAAAAGGCAGCCAAAACAATTAAGGGGCTTTAGCAGAATAGCAAGTAAGGTAAGCTACTGCAATGAAGGTAAATTATTGTAAATTAAGGAAGAAAAAGCAGATGAGGGTGTTAGAATTTTTTGTGCTGGAAGTGACGGCGCGATCTGCTGCAGATTTGGTAGGCATCCAAGTGAACACAGCAGCCCTATTTTACCACAAAATCTGGAAAAAATGGTCCTATTAATAACTCAATCTACTACAGCCCCCCTGATTAATAATATTTAGATTGGGGCTGATTTCATAAGTGATTTAGGCCATCTCCCTATAGTGTTTATATGTTGCGCCTAGTGGGGAATCGCGCACATCTACCTCAAGTGCCAGCAACCAATCTTCTCCGCCCAACCTGGTTTCCTGCACAATTCCCTCGCGTGATGGCAATTTTTGTTTCAATTTTTCTAAAGCGCTACGGTCCACCAGCAGTGTAAGCCCCATCCCTTCTTCACGAAGGGTCAGGGGGGATGAAAGTGATTCACAGCGGACATGGTAATAAGGAATGGGCGAAAATGGCAGCCTAATCCTTAACATATTTCCCTGAAGCAACTCTATAACCTCCTCCCGCGTGATACGGAAACGCAATTGCCCTTCACTAATACGCACATTCATAAGCTTGTGATCCTTTTCCAATCTTCTGGGGTGTTAACGTTGGTCAGCTGGACGGCTTCCATATCTGAATGCGTGGCCCTACATATTTTTAGCTGTTCCAGTAGTTGACGCACGGCCACCTGTCCGCCTGCGGCTATTTTGGCGGCTGCCTGATTGATTGCTGCCAGCACATGATTGTGCAGGCGGATAAAAAGGGGGAGAGGCTTGTCGGTAAAACAAGCGCCATCACAGCCATCGGTCAAGTGGTATGACAGCAGGCGGTTTAGTAAGGCAGGGGTCAGCAGCGGCATATCCACCGGTACGAATAGCCAGGCGCGGGGCCATTTCTCTTTTACAGCTGCTTGCGTTATTGCATAAATGCCGCCGACAGGCCCCGCGTGAGGGAAAATATCCTCAACTGCGGTATACCCTGTTGCTTTTCCACTAACAACAACAGGTGAGCAGCCCAGTTTGTCCAAGAGTTGTAGCATATGGTCGATCAGGCGCATATCCCGGAAAGGGAGGTATGCCTTGTCGCGACCCATGCGTGAAGATTTCCCGCCTGCCAATACCACCGCGCCAATGGGTTCAATTTTTGAGTGCAAGGCTATGTCCCAGTTCATTGTGACGGTTGTATAATATGAACCCACTGGGTACCTGTGTAGGGCGACATCTGTGCTTCCTGTTTAAAGTAAGAAGTCATGCTGATTTTCCTAATCCTGTATGTTCCAGGGAGATAAGGGTGTTGTAGGCAAAGACGGAAACATTAATCAGTTTTTGCACGTGAAAGGGACATCCCTCAAAGGTTGCAGTGATAGGGGGGTTCCGCCCGCACCAAAGAAAAAAACGGGAACAAAGCTACCTGGCATACATTCTAAGCGATCTTCATCCAAGACAACCCAGGCGTTCGTTTCTGCAAGCGGTTTTATTTTAAACGATTCCTGACCGGAAACAATAGTGGCTCTCAATTCGCCCTTTGGTCCAACCTTAAGTGCAGTTTTGAGGAACTGACGGAAATTTCCATTTTTCGTAAAACTGTTTTCGGCCCGGGCCATAATCGGTTGTTCTACAGGTAATCCTTGCAATACCCGTAGTAAGGGCTTTACAAAAAAACGAAATCCAATAGCGGCAGAAATCGGGTTGCCTGGCAATCCAAAAAACCAACTGCCATTCGGTAGTGTGGCAAACAATACAGGCTTCCCGGGGCGGATATTGACACGGTGAAAATGCGTAGTTGCCCCCAGACGCTTCAGGCTTTCAGGAATAAAATCCCTGACGCCTTTTGATACGGCGCCGGTGGTAACAATGATGGAGCCAGCCTTAACTAAGCTGATGCGTTCCTCGAATTGCGCGGCGTCATCGGCAATAATACCGCTATAATGGGCCGTGAATCCTTCCTCTCGGCAACGTGCCATCAAATATGGGGCGTTAGAATTATAAATTTTTCCTTCTGGCAATGATGTGTCTGTGTTATCGATGATTTCTTGGCCTGTGGCAAAAAGATACAAATCTGGCAATTTCCACGTATTTATGCGACCGATACCGAGGGAGGCAAGGAGCATAATATGTTCAGCGGTAATCACTTCACCACGGCGAAGTACTGTCTGGCCGTGGCGCACATCTTCACCCGGGAAGCGGATATTTTCATATTCCCGGGCGGGGCGAATGAAGGTTGCTTTATTGCCTGCAACCGCCACTGCTTCAATAGGGATAACCGCATCAAACGGTTCCGGTATGAACGCACCGGTCGTGATCTGCACGGCGCATAAATCCTTTCCGTGGCTAGCAACGATATCCCCGGCGGCAATTGTCCCGGTAATTTGCAAGGTAACAGGATGTGTCACAGTAGCGCTGGCGATAGTAGCGCGGCGTATAGCAAACCCATCCATTGCCGAATTGCGGAAGCTTGGCACATCCATTGCACTGGTGATGTCGGCGGCAGCGATTTTTGCCAGGGCGGCAAGTAATGGCAATTTTTCCGACTGTAGGGTGCAGCGTGCCTCAAGATAATTTGCAAGGCTTCGGGATAGCTTATCATCCTTTTTCTCCACGCATAATGCGAATCAGGATGGGGGATAAGATAGGCAGTAACACTTCCATACCCTCTTTCACGGCCGAGGGATTGCCAGGAAGTGTGATGACCAACGTCTTGTTGATGGTTCCGGCAATGGAGCGGCTGCTCCAGGAAAGCGCTGTGTGCTTCGCTCCGTCGCTACGCAGTAATTCGCCAACACCTGGAATTTCCTTGTCAAACAATGCAGTCAGCGCTTCCGGTGTTACGTCACGCGAAGAAACGCCCGTGCCACCCGTACAGGCAATCAGCGCGGGCGCATGTCCTTAACGATCTCCTGGACGGTGGAACGTATGGTATCCAATTCATCGGGGATTACCCGATAATCGACAATAATAGCGCCATGCTGCATGAGCATATCTTTAAGCACTGCGCCCGATTTGTCTTCGTACACTCCCTTATATGCCCGGTCACTCATGGTCAGCACAACGACTTTCCTAGCGGAAAGGGTGGGTTGTGGTGCCGGTCGGATTACGGCCATTACCCAGTCGGGCACACCCGCAGGATTTAACCACAATCCCTTCTTGCCACCCATCTTGGCGAGGAGGAGGATATTGCCTATTTGCAAATCTGGCTCAACCATTTTGGTTAAGTCCCATATGGTAAGCAGTGCGGCGTTGACCCCTGCCAATGCCTCCATCTCTACCCCGGTTCTAGCATGGGTGGACGTAAAACAGAACACTGTAACAGATGACTTTTCTTCATCTAGTTCTGTGATTATTTTTACATGATCCAGTCCCATCGGGTGGCATAGGGGGATCATCTCATAAGCTTTTTTTGCCCCGTTGATACCCGCTATTTCAGCTAACATCAGCACGTCGCCCTTAGGGAGTTGGCGGTCACGAATTAAGGCGAAGGCCGTACTGCCAACGTATATTTTCCCCGATGCAACAGCTATCCTATGAGTCACGGGCTTATCCCCCACATCGATCATGCGAAACATATTTTGCATTTTTACTATCCCCCAATTGATGCCAGATGTGGCGTGATCCCGGTGATACCTTGTCCCAGGTAATGGCTTTTGTGCTTAAAATGCAGGAGCCCCAGAATTTTTTCTTTTAGTGCTTCTATCTGCCCATCTGATTCAAGCAACGGACGCAAATTGTATCCCTGTTCCCCAAAGAGACATAGCCGTAATTCCCCACGGGCTGTTACACGCAAGCGGTTACAGCTTGTACAAAAATCTTTGGAATAAGGAGCAATTAAACCAATTTTCCCCGCGTAACCAACACACCCAAATTCTACAGCCGGGCCAGCGTCATGTGCGCGCAAGCATAAAGAAAAGCCATATTCCAGTAATTTTTGTTTGATGGTATCTGCGCTTAGGTGATGTTTTTTGAAATAGTCCAGATTGTTACCGGTCTGCATCAGTTCAATAAATCGGATGGAGAGTTGTTCTTTTTTTATCCAGTCAAGAAACTCAGGTAAATCATTATCGTTCACACCCTTCAAAAGCACCGTATTAATCTTTATGTTGCGGAATCCGGCCTGACGGGCAGCTTCAACCCCCCCCAGCACCTCTGCTAATTTATCATGCCCAGTGATGGCATGAAATTTCTGTGCGTTCAAACTATCCACACTGACATTAAGGGCGTTGATACCGGAAGCAAAAAAAACGTCAGCCTTGTCTTTCAGGTTATAGCCATTGGTAGTCAACGCGATAGTTTGGATTCCGGGAATACGGGAAATGGAAGTAGCAATGGCTGAAGATCCCGCCGAAGCGTTGGTTCCCCCACCGGTAAGCCGGATTTTTCTACGCCCAGGCTAGCAAAGGCTGTGACTAGACGAATAATTTCCTGCTCAGAAAGGAACTCAAAGGCCTCAGTTTTTTGATAGCCATTGGGCAAACAATACTGGCAACGGAAATTGCAGGCATCAGTCACAGACAATCTCAGATAGGGGAACTTTCTGCCAAAACTGTCTTCCAAATTACGCATGTTATCCTTTCCAAATTCGAGGGAGGTAGAGGCGTTTCCACAACTACCTTGGCAACCACGCACGGTTGCGGCCCTGATCCCATATGTCAATAAAACGCTGGCACTTAGGCATTCAAGGCTAGGACGTGCAGAGACTAGGACAGAAAATACCTGCAGCACTTGATACAGATCAACTATTTACATAAATCGGGGTTTGGGCATTCCTTGGTACCGGCACGGCTGCACTTGGTTGCTAGTTCCATGTCGCAGTAGTTACACAGGGCCAATACCTCTAGCAGTTCAACACTCTTATGATTGATGTCAATTCCTTGTTCCTTCAACTGCTGTAATGTACGCGAGAATGTCTCAGGCTTCATTCCTAAAAAACCAGCAATCAGGGATTTGTCGTAAGGTAGCTTCAAGTTTTTCTTGCGTTCACCGTTTTCTAGGAACAGTTTTAATAAGAACCAGCCGATTCGTTGCGGAACTGTTTTCAAGGTCAATTGCTCGAATTGGGTAATTAGTGCTTGTGATCTTCCGGCAACATTAGAAAGCATGTTAATGGCCAATTCTTTGTTGTTCTGAAGTTGTTCACGCACGACGGATGCTGGGATGGAAAGCAATTTTACATTATCCACCGCTTGCGCACTAACTGGAAATGGAAGGTTATTAAAAATAATCGTTTCCAACAGCGTTTCTCCGACCGTTAACATCTGAAGGATTGATTCTTGCCCACTTACATTACCCTTGAAAAGCTTTACCCAGCCTTCTAGTACAATATAAAGCGAGATGCTTGCTCGCCCTGTATAAAGATTATCGTACCCTTATGGGCGCTGATAACGCGGGCATGTTTAAGGATATCTTGCAATCTTTCTTCATCCAACCCGAAAAACAGGGGTAGTGCCCGGATGGTATCCATATAGGCGCGGACCCCTTTTTCAATAAGGGCTTCTTTAGGTGTCTCTGACAATGATTTCGGGGTCGGTTTAATGTCGCCGTTTGTCGCAAGATTTTTTGCAATCATTTTTCCTACCCCATGTAGCAAATCCATTTGGGCGGTAAACAAATCAAACCATTCCTGCACGGTAATCGATTGCATGGCCTCTGGAAGGGTTCCTTTAGAAAAACCTTGATTGATATTTTGGATCTTTTGAAAAATGTTATTGCCTATTTTTAAATCTTCGATAGCCTTCCGTTCTTGATTATCCGCAAGCATTAGAAACATGCGCTCATAGGCTTGCTGTTCAGAAATAATATGTTCCATCCTACTTTTAAAATCAGTGGCGTTCGACCAATCAAGGCTGAGTAACTCGGCGCCCAACGCGCGCTCTAGCCCTATACGTTCTTTCCAATGCAGAAAATTGATGAAGGCAGAAACTTTGGCAGGATGATTGGAAGGGTCGAACACTACCATCTCCTGTACAATATCAATGACGGGAGCAATGATGTCACGAGTATAAAACGCCAGCACCTCAGCGGGTTTCAACATTCTGGCAATCACATATTTCCTTTTTGCGGACAGGTAGCGGATGGTGTTAAGTAATAACGTAATCTTCGGGTTTTTTTTCGTTGCTAATAGAGCTAAAAGCTTGATATATCCATCAACGATGGAGAACTGTTTTTCTAGGTTTACAGCAACATCTTTATTGTTGTGCAAATATAAATAACAATAGCCGCGTTCTTTTTGGGCGGCTTGCATAAAATCACATAAAATACTAATAAACTGCTGTTTCATTGTTTTTTATAAAAAGAGATGACAACGACTCAGCCTGATAATAGGACAAATGATCTAAATAGGCAATGAAGTATCGATAGGTTTAGCAACCAATACACCAAATAACATCAAGGGCCTTAAAGTGGGGAACTGGTTTTCTGGTTAAAAATTTAAGAGGGTAAATATGGAAAATTCCTATGATGTGTTAATTGTCGGCGCCGGTTCAGCAGGGTTGTGTTTAGCTAAGTCATTGGCGATGTCAGGTCTTTCGGTGGCAGTTATCGAAAAACAAACTAGGGATGCCATTGCAGAACCGGTAGTAGACGGCAGGGATATTGCTCTGACCCCTTTTTCACGGGAACTTCTTGAACAACTTGGGGTTTGGCAAAATATCCCATCTAATTCTATTTCCACTATCCGGCAGCTAAAGGTTTTTGACGGGGTATCAGCAAGCTTTATGGATCTATCATCAAGGCGATCCGATCAGCTGGGATTTATCGTGCCTAATCACCAGATTCGCACAGCTGCGTATGAAGTCGTGAGGAGCTGCCAGAATATCACTTTAGTTAATGGCGTGGTACCCGCAGATTTAGAATTACACACTTTGCATGCTAAAGTGATCCTTTCAGATGGGCGTTGTTTAACAGCAAAACTGCTGATAGCGGCTGACAGCCGTTTTTCCGAAACACGCAAAAAAGCTGGAATTACCGCCAGGAGGCTGGATTTTAAGAAAACAATGGTTGTCAGTCAAATGGAGCATAGCTTGCCCCATGATGGGGGCGCGCACGAATGCTTTTTTTACGGGCACACATTGGCGATCCTGCCACTTAATTATAACCGCTCTTCAATTATTATTACGATGCCGCCATTGGAAGCACAGCGAATCAAAGAATTACCGGCTGCTGATTTTAACCTTTGGGTTTCAAAACAATTTAAGTATAGGCTAGGCGAAATGAGATTAGTTGGTGAACGCTATGCTTATCCACTGGTTGGAATGTATGCAGAGAAATTTATCAGCCGCCGATTTGCTTTAGTAGGCGATGCGGCTGTTGGTATGCACCCTGTGACAGCCCATGGGTTCAATTTCGGGTTGAGAAGCCAACATATTCTTAGTAAACTTCTCAAGGAAGCCTTGCAATCTGGCCGGGATATCGGAGAAGAAGAAATATTAAGCCGCTACCAATATTTACATCGACGTGCAACCCGACCGCTTTACATGGTGACAAATATGATTGTTGGTCTTTACACAGACGATAGCCCGCCAGCCAAGGTGGCAAGGAAGATGTTGCTGAATGCAGCGAACAAAATGGTTCCAGTAAAAAATTATTTAATGGACAAACTGATAGAAAAAGACGATTTATCCCCTAAATTTTCCTCACCATTAGGCATCAAGCGGAAATTGATCCAATTACTATCTTAAAAAAAGATCTTGATCGTATTCTTAAAGAAGGTGGTTTTCCAAAATCCCAATTTTTCAGGGGTCAACAAGGCCAAACCCATTTTTTGATCGAAGGGCTAACTTGATCTTGACATATATAGGGAAAACCCCCTTGGCTGGTTTGTTCAGGTAACGCAAAGAAGCCAATGGTTGCGGTGAATCTATCCTTTAAACCACCTTGGAATATCTACCGGCCATGGTACTATGGTACTTATCGAAAACAGAGGCAACTACCCGTGCTGTCATGCGGTACTGACTAACGATTTCAACGACGTACCCACTGGTTTTTACAATACCCAACGATTCCAAAGATTGTAAGGTATCTAGTTCTTTTTTGAAATAAGAGGGATCGACAGCAAACCGTTTGCTGATTTCTTCAAGATCGACACGCATAAAACATAATAACTCATCGATAACAGTTTTTTGTAACTGATCATCTTTGCTCATTTGCCATCCCCGGATGGTAGGTAGCGTGTTGTTGCCAACAAGATCTTGATATTCTGGCATATTGGGGCTGTTCTGCACGTATCCTTGAGGGAAGTGGCTAATGGCAGAACTGCCAATCCCGATCAACACTTCCGTATCATCGCTAACGTACCCTTGGAAATTGCGCTTCAGGGTATGGTTTTTGAAGGCTATGGTTAGTGGGTCAGCCGGTTTAGCAAAATGGTCAATGCCAATGGCTGTATATCCATTTTCTTGCAAAAATTCATGGGCAAGCAAATATAACGATAGTTTTTCCTTGGGTGAAGGTAACCATGTAGCATCAATCATCCGCTGGTGTTTTTTGATGTGTGGGATATGGGCATAAGAAAAAATAGCAATCCGCGAAGGATTAAGGGAGATGGTTTTTTCTAAGGTATTACGAAAGTTTCCCAAGGTCTGATGGGGTAGACCGTAGATCAAGTCACAGTTTATTTGGTCAATGCCAGCGGCACGTAAATTTTTTACCACTTTTTCAACGAGAGAATAAGGCTGAAACCGATTGATTGACAGTTGTACTTTGGGATCAAAATCTTGAACACCGATGCTAACCCGGTTAAAGCCAAGGGAACTGTATAATGCAACTTTCTCTGGGGAAGTAGTGCGAGGATCAAGCTCAATTGAGGACTCGCGTAATGTGACAATTTTAAAGATCGAAGAGACGTTTGTTAAAATGGATCGTAGATCGCTATCTTCTAACAAGTTAGGCGATCCCCCACCAAAATAGATGTTAACCAGGGTTCCTTTGCCCTTTATGAAATGTTGGAGCATTTTTATTTCCTGGAGCATAACCTGGATATAGTCGTAGATAGGTTTATGGCGGCGAGTAATTTTGGTGTGGCAACCGCAGAACCAACAAAGTTCGCGGCAGAAAGGGATATGGATATAGACTGAAACAGCTTTATGATAACCAATGTTTTCCAGCCACTGGCGGTAGGGGCTTTCGTTAGTTTGTGGGACAAAGTGATGGGCGGAAGGATAACTGGTGTAGCGTGGTGCTTCCAACTCTAGCCAGCTCATATTATCTCGTTTCACAACTGCATCACTTGACACGGATTCATCCTCTTTCAGGTATCCCTACGATTAGGTAGGAAAAAAGTGCTGAGGATTGATCTAGATCAATCTCTTGTTTTTTTTTGCGTGGAATTCTTAACACGTAATAAAGGGCTAATAGCTAACTCAGTAGGGGAAACACATGCTGGATATGCAACAAGTTAAATATGGGGGACAGGTGAAAGCCTTATCCCTAACCACCATTGCCTTTACGGCATGTTTTGCCGTGTGGACAATTTTTGCCATCATTGGCGTGCAAATCAAACAGGATTTGGGGCTAACAGAGACCCAGTTTAGCTTACTCGTTGGCATGCCGATCCTAACTGGATCACTGATTCGTTTATTCCTGGGCATCTGGGCGGATCAATATGGTGGCAGGCCAATTCTGCTGGTGGTGATGATCTCCTCCGCTATCTGCACGTGGCTGTTGGTGTATGCGGATACTTATCCATTGCTGTTACTGACCGCACTTGGTGTGGGTATTTCCGGCGGCAGTTTTGTGGTGGGAATCTCCTATCTTTCCAAATGGTATAGCAAAGAACGCCAGGGGACGGCACTGGGTATTTACGGAATGGGCAATATTGGTGCAGCGGTGACGAAATTCGTCGCACCGTTTGTTATGGTTGCCTATGGCTGGCATATGGTTGCGCAAGTGTGGGCGGTTGCACTGTTCGTTGTTGCCATCCTGTATTGGGTGTTGACCAAGGACGAGCCAGAACTGGTGGAACGCAGGAAAGCTGGTAGCAAACCTAAAACCATTGCTACAGCGCTGGCGCCGCTGAAAAAACTCCAAGTATGGCGTTTCTCACTGTATTATTTCTTCGTATTTGGCGCATTTGTGGCACTTGCCCTGTGGCTGCCGCGTTATTATGTTGGTGCGTATGGGTTGGATATAAAAGTTGCTGGTATGCTTGCCGCCATTTTTTCGGTGGCCGGTTCAGCCTTCCGTGCTGTTGGCGGCTACCTATCCGATCGGTACGGCGCGCGCAAGGTGATGTATGTGACATTCATTGTCTGCGTCGCTTGTTGCTTTATTTTAAGTTACCCGGCAACTAATTATACCGTCCATGGTATTAAAGGCGACATTACTTTCAGTATGGAGCTTGGGCTTGTACCATTCACCATCATTGTGTTTGTACTGGGGCTGTTTATGTCCTTCGGCAAGGCGGCGGTTTATAAACACATTCCTGTATATTATCCTGACAACGTTGGTTCAGTGGCGGGTATCGTCGGCCTGATTGGTGGCCTAGGCGGGTTTTTCCTGCCACTGTGTTTTGGCATACTAAACGATCTTACCAATATTTGGACGAGTTGTTTCATGTTGCTTTTCGTCTTAGTTGCCATTGCACTTGCCTGGATGCACGCAGCCATCAGGCTGATGGAAAAACAACAATATCCTGAACTGCAAGGACCTAAATTCCTACCGGAATTGGATGTTGCACTAGTAATACACAAAAATTAACGAAAGGAACTCTACTATGGTTGCAAATATCCAACAATGGAATCCAGAAGACAAACAATTCTGGGATTCACAGGGCAGGGCGGTTGCCAATCGTAATCTCTGGATTTCCATCCCGTGCTTATTACTAGCGTTCTCCACCTGGATGGTTTGGTCGGCGGTAGCGGTCAATCTCAATAGCATTGGGTTTAACTTTACCAAAGAACAGTTGTTTACGCTTGCCGCCGCACCAGGGCTTACGGGGGCAACGCTACGGATTGTCTATTCTTTTGTGGTGCCGATTTTTGGCGGGAAAACTTGGACGGTGTTCAGTACCGCCACCCTATTAATTCCGGCGATTGGTATTGGTCAGGCAGTGCAGGATCCGACTACCTCGTATGAAATTATGTTAATGCTAGCGCTTTTTTGTGGTTTTGGCGGCGGCAATTTTTCTTCCTCCATGTCAAACATCAGTTTTTTCTTTCCCAAGAAAAAACAGGGTACGGCACTTGGGTTGAATGCAGGTTTAGGAAATTTGGGCGTCAGTGTCCTGCAGTTTGTCGTTCCCATAGTGATTGGCTTGTCACTCTTCGGTGACATAGGCGGTGCGCCGCAAGTCATCACGCTGGCGAATGGCACAACAAAGCAAGTTTGGTTGCAGAATGCTGGGTATGTCTGGGTGATCCCCATTATCCTTTGCACGTTGGCAGCCTTATTGGGTATGGATAACCTTAAAGCTGCTAAAGTGCCGCTGAAGGATCAGTTGGTGATTTTCAAACGCAAGCACATGTATATCACCACATGGCTTTATGTCATGTCATTTGGTTCGTTCATCGGCTATGCGGCGGCGTTCCCGCTATTGATTAAAACACAGTTTGCCGGTGTTAATCCCTTGCAATACGCTTTTATAGGCCCGTTGCTTGGTGCCTTGATTCGTCCGGTCGGTGGATGGCTTTCGGATAAAACCAGTGGGGCGAGTGTTACGTTCTGGAATCTGTTTATGATGATTGCGGCTGTTGTGGGCGTAATTTACTTTATCCAGCCAGAAAGCAAAAATTTCTTCGGGTTCTTCGCCATGTTCATGCTGCTATTTACGACCACTGGTATAGCCAACGGATCAGTGTTCCGCATGATCGGCGTTATCTTTCCACCAAAAGAAAAAGCGCCAGTGCTGGGTTTCAGCGCGGCGATTGCAGCCTATGGTGCGTATGTCTTGCCCAAATGTTTCGGTTGGTCAATTGAGTCAACGGGAGCGGTAGATACGGCACTTTATGGTTTTATAGCTTATTATGTCACCTGTATATTGGCTACCTATTACTGGTATTTCCGCAAAAATGCGGAAGTAAAATGTTAAGGAGAAACCCATGAGCCATTTTATTGATAAATTGACTTTCTTTAAGCGTGAACGAGAGGGTTTTTCTAACGGCCATGGCGTGATGACTGATGAATCACGGGGGTGGGAACAGGCATATCGTAGCCGTTGGCAACACGACAAAATTGTGCGCTCGACGCATGGGGTAAACTGTACTGGCTCATGCAGCTGGAAGATCTATGTCAAGAATGGCCTTGTTACGTGGGAAACCCAGCAGACGGATTATCCGCGCACGCGTCCGGATATGCCAAACCACGAGCCGCGAGGGTGCTCTCGTGGCGCGAGCTATTCGTGGTATCTCTACAGCGCCAACCGCCTGAAGTATCCGCTAGTGCGTAGCCGGTTGCTGAAGGCATGGCGTGCGGCGAAGGCGATTGCGAAAGACCCTGTAAATGCATGGGAATCCATCGTGGTTAACGAAGCTACGCGTAAATCCTACCAGCAAGTACGTGGTAAAGGCGGCTTTGTGCGTGTCGATTGGGAAGAGGTGAACGAAATCATCGCAGCGGCGAACGTCTATACCGCAAAAAAACACGGTCCAGACCGCATCATTGGCTTTTCGCCCATTCCTGCCATGTCGATGGTGTCATATGCGGCGGGTTCCCGCTACCTGTCGCTCATCGGTGGCGTTTGCATGAGTTTTTATGACTGGTATTGCGATTTGCCTCCCTCCAGCCCGCAAACATGGGGTGAGCAGACGGATGTTCCAGAATCGGCGGATTGGTATAATTCTAGCTTTATTATAGCGTGGGGTTCCAACGTACCCCAAACGCGCACACCAGATGCACACTTCTTCACCGAAGTGCGCTATAAGGGCGCAAAAACTGTGGCAGTTACGCCCGATTATTCCGAAGTGGCGAAGCTGGCCGATCTCTGGCTGCACCCGAAACAGGGTACTGATGCTGCGCTCGCGATGGCAATGGGGCATGTCATCATGAAAGAGTGGCATGTAAAGGGAAAAAGCGACTATTTTGACGATTATTGCCGCCAATACACCGACATGCCGTTCCTTGTGCGGATGGTGAAACGCGGTGATGCACTGGTACCAGAACGTATGCTGCGTGCTTCGGATTTTAAGGCGAATCTCAATACCGAGAATAATCCCGATTGGAAACCCGTTGTCATCTGCGGTAAAGAAGAACGTGTGCGTATTCCTAACGGCACTGTGGGCTCTCGCTGGGGACAAAAAGGAAAATGGAATCTTGAGCAGAAAGATGAAATAACGGGTGAAGAAATATGGCCATTGCTGTCGCTCATCGAGCATAGCCAAAAAGAAATAGGCTCAGTGGCATTTCCCTATTTCGGTAATATCGAACACGAACATTTCAACAGCACCGATCATGCAAGCATCCTTGAGCGTAATGTACCTGTTATAAAGATGAAGCTCAAAGAAGGTGATGCCTATGTTGCCACTGTCTATGATCTTTTCATTGCTAACTATGGTGTGGATCGTGGACTAGGCGGTGCAAATGTCGCTACATCGTTTGATGACGATACACCATACACCCCTGCTTGGCAGGAGAAAATCACCGGTGTAAAACGTGAGCATGTGATTAACGTGGCGCGTCAATTTGCTGAGAATGCGCATAAAACGCATGGCAAGTCCATGGTCATTATTGGCGCGGCGATGAACCACTGGTATCACATGGACATGAACTACCGTGCTATCATCAATATGCTGGTGATGTGTGGCTGTATCGGCAAATCTGGCGGTGGTTGGGCCCATTATGTCGGCCAGGAAAAACTGCGTCCCCAAACCGGCTGGGTGCCACTGGCCTTTGCAACCGATTGGAACCGTCCGCCACGCCAACAGAATTCGACTTCATTCTTTTATGCCCATACCGATCAGTGGCGCTACGAGCGGCTGAAGATGGAAGAAATCCTATCGCCACTGGAAGACAACCCAGAATGGAAAGAGCTTTCGTTTATCGACTGCAACGTAAAGTCTGAACGAATGGGGTGGTTACCATCTGCACCGCAGTTGGAGCGAAATCCGCTGGAAATTGGTGCTATCATCAAAAAATCAGGCAAGAATGTTGGCGAGGCCGTGGCGGAAGGGCTGAAGTCAGGCGATCTAAAACTCTCCTGCAATGACCCCGATGCACCCGCCAACTGGCCACGCAATATGTTTGTCTGGCGTTCGAATATCCTTGGCTCCAGTGGTAAAGGGCATGAGTATTTCCTGAAGCATTTGCTGGGCACCAGTCATGGTGTGCAAGGTGTTGACCTGGGCAAGTTTGGCGGCACCAAACCGAAAGATGTCGTATGGCACGAGACCGCACCGGAAGGCAAGCTGGATTTGCTGGTAACGCTTGATTTCCGTATGTCTACCACCTGTATGTATTCCGATATCGTGTTGCCAACCGCAACATGGTATGAGAAGAACGACCTGAACACCTCGGACATGCACCCATTCATCCACCCGCTCTCGGCGGCAGTTGATCCGGCGTGGGAATCGCGCAGCGACTGGGATATTTACAAAGGTATTGCCAAGAAATTCTCGGAAGTCTGTGTTGGGCATTTAGGTGTGGAGCAAGATGTGGTGCTGAACCCCATCAAGCATGATACCGCAAATGAGCTGGCACAGGGCATGGGTGTTTTAGACTGGAAGAAAGGAGAGTGCCAACCTATCCCCGGAAAAACCATGCCAAGTGTAACGCTGGTGGAACGGAATTACCCCAATACCTACAAGAAATTTACTTCGTTAGGGCCGTTGCTTTCTAAACTTGGTAATGGTGGCAAGGGTATATCATGGAATACGGAAGATGAATTGAAGCTTTTAGGAGAACTGAATTATATTGTCACGGAGGATGGGATTAGCAAAGGGTTGCCGAAGATTGAATCCGCTATTGATGCGGCGGAGGTGATATTGTCACTTGCTCCGGAAACCAATGGACATGTGGCGGTGAAGGCTTGGAAGGCGCTGAGTGAAGCCACAGGCCGCGAACATGCCCACCTTGCCGATACACGTGAGGATGAAAAAATCCGCTTCCGCGATGTGCAGGCTCAGCCGCGCAAAATTATTTCTTCACCTATATGGAGCGGCATTGAGTCCGAGCATGTCAGCTACACGGCAGGTTATACCAACGTACATGAGCTAATTCCGTGGCGTACCCTCACGGGGCGCCAGCAGCTTTATCAGGATCATTCTTGGATGCGCGCATTCGGTGAATCGCTGTGCGTGTATAAGCCGCCGGTAGACATGAAAACCACCGAAAGCGTGATCGAGAAATTTGCTAAAGGCCGCAAACAGGTGTTGCTGAACTTCATTACCCCCCACCAGAAATGGGGCATTCACTCGACCTATACCGATAATCTGCTGATGCTCACGCTCTCGCGTGGTGGGCCGATTGTCTGGATTTCAGAGAAAGACGCGCTCAAGATCGGCGTGGTTGATAACGATTGGGTTGAGGCGTACAACACCAACGGCGCACTGACTGCGCGGGCAGTGGTCAGCCAGCGTGTGCCGGAAGGTATGATCATGATGTATCACGCACAGGAGAAAATCGTTAACGTTCCTGGCAGTGAAATCACTGGCATGCGCGGCGGGATTCATAATTCCGTCACACGAACGGTGCTGAAGCCCACCCACATGATTGGTGGTTATGCCCAGCTTGCCTATGATTTTAACTACTATGGCACGGTTGGCTGTAACCGCGATGAGTTTATTATCCTTCGTAAAATGGAGAAAATAGACTGGATGAACGAAGATAATTATGGCGCAGCTTTGGGCGGTGAAATGCCTCAGCTGGAACCGGCAGTGAAATAGGGGAAATACCATGAAAGTACGCGCTCAAATCGGAAAAGTTCTTAATCTTGACAAATGCATTGGGTGCCATACTTGTTCGGTGACGTGCAAGAATGTATGGACATCCCGCCGGGGTGTAGAATACGCCTGGTTCAACAATGTTGAAACCAAGCCGGGTATTGGTTATCCTAAAGACTGGGAAAATCAAAATCGCTGGAATGGTGGCTGGGAACGCAAGAAAAACGGCAAAATCCACCCCAAACAGGGCGGAAAGTGGCGTACATTGGCTAATATCTTCGCCAACCCGAACTTGCCATCGATTGATGATTATTACGAGCCGTTTACCTTCGATTACGAGCATCTGCACAAATCGCCAGAAGCCAAAACCATGCCTACCGCGCGCCCAGTTTCCGTTATCACGGGCAAGAAAATGGACAAAATTGTCGGTGGGCCAAACTGGGAGGAAATCTTAGGCGGTGAATTCGAGCATCGCAGCAAGGATTACAATTTCGAGAATATCCAGAAGGAAATGTATGGCCAGTTCGAAAACACCTTCATGATGTATCTCCCGCGCCTGTGCGAACACTGCTTAAACCCGTCTTGTGTTGCGGCTTGCCCAAGCGGTGCTATCTACAAGCGCGAAGAAGACGGCATTGTCCTCATTGATCAAGATAAATGCCGTGGCTGGCGCATGTGCGTATCGGCCTGCCCTTACAAAAAAATATATTTCAATTGGGAGTCGGGCAAATCCGAAAAATGCACATTCTGCTATCCACGCATCGAAAATGGTGAGCCGACGGTATGCTCAGAAACCTGCGTTGGGCGTATCCGTTATCTCGGTGTACTGCTTTATGATGCTGATAAAATTGAGTTGGCAGCTTCGATCGAAGCTGAACAGGATTTGTACCATGCTCAGCTCAATATGTTTCTTGACCCAAACGATCCAGAAGTTATCAAGGCGGCGCGCGCGGAAGGCATCCCGGAAAATTGGCTAGAGGCTGCCAAAAAGTCACCGGTCTACAAGATGGTGATGGAGTGGAAAGTGGCTTTCCCCCTGCATCCTGAGTACCGCACCTTGCCCATGGTGTGGTATATACCGCCGCTCTCACCCATCCAAAATGCTGCGGAAAGTGGTGATATGGGTATGAATGGCGTCATTCCTGATGTTAAAAGCCTGCGCATCCCGCTTGCCTATCTTGCCAACCTGTTGACGGCGGGCGAAGAAAAACCAGTGCAGATAGCACTAGAACGTATGCTGGCCATGCGGGCCTTTATGCGCGGTAAATATGTTGATGGTGTTCTTAATACCCAAATATTGGAGCAAACGGGCTTAACTCAAACGATGGTTGAGGAAATGTACCGCTACATGGCCATCGCCAACTACGAAGACCGTTTTGTGATTCCTAGTTCACATCGGGAATATGCTGAACAAGCCTTTGATATGCGCTCCAGTTGCGGATTTTCCTTTGGTAATGGGTGTGCGGGTGGTAACAGCGAGGCCAACCTATTTGGCAAACCCAAACGCAAAAATCTGTTCGGAGGCGCTCATGCATCTTAATCAATACAAAACGTTCAAAGCGTTGGGCATCCTTCTTTGGTATCCAGATGAGAAGTGGTTGCGGGGTATTGATAGCTTATGCAATCTTATTGAACAGGAAAAATTAGTGAATGATGAAGATGTGAAAGCGATTCGTGCCTTTGCTAGCCAGTTGCGTATCCAAGATATTTTTGACGTGCAAGAAGCCTATGTGGACACGTTTGACCGTTTGCGCTCACTTTCGCTCCACCTTTTTGAACATGTTCATGGCGAGTCACGTGATCGTGGGCAGGCCATGGTAGACTTAGCTGAAATTTACAAAAAACAGGGATTTTCGCTCGCTAAAAACGAGTTGCCGGATTACCTACCGGTGTTTTTGGAATATCTCTCCTCTCTCCCAAAAAAAGAGGCGTTAGAGATGCTTGCTGATCCATCGCATGTGCTAGTAGCACTTGGTAAACGCCTGGCCGAACGTGGCAGCCCCTACAGCGCAGTTTTTAATTGCCTGATCCGGCTGGCTGGTCGGGTGCCTGAAGAAGTTTCTGGCGTTGTGGTTGCCACGCCGCTGTCTTTCATACAGTTGGATAAAGATTGGGAAGAAAAAACGGTTGATTTTCTCGGTGCGGAAGCCCCGAAAGCAGCCAGTTGTGGCAGTGGTGGATGCGGCGGATGTAGTTGCGCACCAGAAAAGTCACCAGGAAATACCTTAGAAAAAATGACGCAAGGAGCAAGGACATGACCGATTATTACTATTCCTTTTTCTTCGGCACGTATCCATATATATGCCTAACCGTTTTTGTATTGGGTACATTGGTTCGTTATGATCGCGAACAATATAGCTGGCGTGCCTCCTCCAGTCAGTTGCTGGCCGATAAAGGGTTAAGGCTGGGCAATATTATGCTCCATATCGGCGTGATTTTTATTTTCTTCGGCCATCTGGTGGGGTTGCTTACACCCCACGTTGTCTATGAGCAGTTTGTTACAGCAGAGCAAAAACAGTTATTGGCGATTATAGCCGGTGGGATTGCTGGAGCAATTGGTTTTATCGGACTTACGATCCTGGTTTTCCGCCGTCTGTTTGTGGTAAGAATTCGTGCCACCAGTTCTAAAAGCGACATAGCTGTGCTGCTGATATTATGGGTGCAGATTACGCTGGGGATGGTGACAATCCCCTTTTCCTTGTCGCATCAGGATGCTGCGATCATGCTAAAGCTTTCCGAGTGGGCGCAACATGTGATGACCTTCCGCGGGGGTGCATCGGACTACGTTGTGGGCATGGACTGGCCGTTCCAGGTGCATTTGATTCTAGGTATGACCATCTTCCTGCTGTTTCCCTTCACGCGCTTGGTACATATGCTGAGCGTGCCGGTGAAATATATAGGCAGGCCATACCAAATCGTACGTAACCGCAAGGCCAGGAAATAATCATGTTAAAAAAAATAAAAGCATGGGAGTGGGTTTTACCCTTGATGCTGCTTGCGGCATGCCAGGGATCAACAACGGTAAAGATGCCAAATCCAGTACCATCTTTCATTACAGCAGACGAGTCAGGAAAGACTTTAACCATAGTGCATTCTGACGGCGTGCATCAAACTATTGCATTACCCATGGCGCCTCATAATGTTCAAGTAAGCACAGACGGAAAATGGGTGCTTGTAACTGGCATGGAGGTAAAGGATCATCAGCAGGATTCCCAGGTGATGCGGGGGATGTTGGTGATAATAAAAGCGGATCCTTTGAACAAAAAAACGTTGCGTGCTATCTCTTTGGGCGAACATCTGGCACATGTCGTTACGGATGTCAGTGGAAAAACTGCTTATGTCACGGACTCAGCCAGCAATCGTGTGGCAGTTGTTGATATTATATCTGGGAAAGTAAAGGATTGGATTAGTGTCGGGATTTTTCCGCATGGCATTCGCCTAAATCCTGTCCGCGGGGAATTTTATACAGCAAATTTGAAAGACGGTACCATTTCGATTGTGAATATTGTTAGCAACAAGGAGGAGAAACGGATACCCGTAGGCGGCATGCCTACCCAGGTGGCCGTGTCGCCGGATGGCAGAAAAATTTACGTGACGCTGGCGGCAGACAACGTCGTTGGCGTTGTGGATGTAGCGCAGCGCCGCAAGATCAAAACCATTCCGGTGGGGGGTACACCTGCACAGATATATGTTGACCCGTTGGGAAGGTATGCGTATGTCGCCAACCAGGGTGACAAAAACCACCCCGGCAATACGGTCTCTATCGTCGATATATCATCTGATAAAGTAATCAAAACCATCCGTACTGGCCGCATGCCCCACGGTATTGTTGCAAGTGCGGATGGACGTTTTATCTATATTACGAATATGGGTGATAATACTGTGTCGCAGATAGATACGGGCAGTTTTACTATTCTGAACAACTTCGGTGTTGGTAAATCACCTAATGGCATCACACTTATCGAAGGGAATCACTAACCATGCCAGTGATTGTCAATAATACGGAGATTACGGATGATTCGATATTCGCAGAAATGCAGTATCATCCAGCATCTTCGGTGGAGGAAGCACAATATAAAGCTGCGGTTGCACTTACTATTCGGGAGTTGCTATTACAGGAAGCCACCCGCTTGGGCATCGTTGCGCCCGTTGATACTTCTACCCAAGAAATGCAAGAGGATTTTAAAATAAGCAGGTTACTTGAACAGGAAGTCGTGACACCAGAACCGGACGAGGTTTTCTGCCAACACTATTACAGCCGCAATCAAAAAAAATTTCATGATAGCGAAGGTAAGTCCGTGCCGTTTGAATATGTTAAAACACCAATAGCGGACTATTTGAAAGAAGTGTCCTGGCAAACGGCGGTGAAACAATATATTAAGATCCTTGCTGGAAGATCCAGCATAGCTGGCATCCATTTGGAAAGCACCGATAGTCCACTGGTGCAGTAGCAAGGGCGGGCTAATTTTAGATCGTAGCCTAAGCGGATGCTGTTTAAACGCGCTCCTTTAAGCATAAGGGGCTGGCCTAGATAAATATATTCCTGATTTAGGCCATCAAAGGATGGTTGATTAAAATATCGGTGTCGTCTATCTTGGTCGCGGAAAAAGGGTCAGACCATGGTTTATCTTTATTTATGCCTATCCATTATTGCGGAGGTTATCGGTACGGCGGCGTTAAACGCATCCGAACAATTTACGAAACCTATCCCCATTATCATTACAATTGTTAGTTACGGGGTCACTTTTGTTTTTCTTTCCCTGGTTTTAAAAACGATGTCGATGGGAACGGTTTATGGGATATGGGGTGGTTTGGGAATTGTTCTCGTGACCTTGGTTGGGTATGTTTGGTTTGATCAGAAAATTGATCTGGCCGCAGCTATCGGATTGGGGCTGATTATCGTGGGGGTGGTGATTATCAATTTGTTTTCAAAAACCCTTATGCGTTTTTAAGCCCTTATATTGCAACGAACCGGTGTAAAATGATGGGGATTTACTTTTCAATTCATGGGTTACATGAGAAAGTTTTTTTAGTTTTTGCCTATTTTAATATATTCCTTATTATTAAGTAGCAGATATTTTTGATGATAGCGTTCAGGCAAACCGGTTACTGTGAAATAGTTGCAATTGAATATTCCAGGGAATCATGATCATGAAACCGGCGGATGAAAATTTTATTCGGGGAATACCTAAAGCTGAATTACATGTTCATATCGAAGGGACATTAGAACCGGAACTTTTATTCAAGTTGGCGGAACGGAATCAAGTCAAGCTCAAATACAGCTCTGTTGAGGAACTCAAAAAAGCCTATCATTTTAAGAATTTGCAAGATTTCCTGGATATTTATTACGCTGGCGCATCGGTGCTGCAGGAAGAGCAAGATTTTTATGACCTGACTTGTGCATATCTTGAAAGGGCCCATGCCGATCATGTGGTACACACCGAAATATTTTTTGACCCCCAAACCCATACGGACCGGGGCGTTTCCTTTGATAAAGTTATCCAGGGTATTCACCGGGCTTTAAAAGACGGGGAAAGTAAATGGAATATTACCTTTAAGATTTTTATGTGTTTTCTGAGGCATTTGGATGAGGATAAAGCCTTTGCGCTGCTCGATTTAGCCATCCCTTACCGCCATTGGATCGCAGGGGTTGGGTTGGACTCTTCCGAAAGGGGCCATCCTCCGGCCAAATTCCAGCGGGTTTTTGAGAAAGCTATTCGGGAAGGCTTTCTTCCAGTTGCCCATGCGGGGGAGGAGGGGCCACCTGCTTATATATGGCAGGCCTTAACATTGCTAGATGTCATGCGTATCGATCATGGCAACCGCGCGATTGAGGATGAAAAATTGATGCAGGAATTAGCACGCACCAAAATACCGCTTACCATGTGCCCTTTATCCAATTTAAAATTAAAGGTGGTGAATAATTTAATCAATCACCCTTTAAAAAAGATGTTGGACCGGGGATTGGTGGTGACGGTTAATTCGGATGACCCCGCTTATTTTGGGGGCTATATCAACGAAAACTATCTGGCAATTGCCAAGGCTTTGAAACTATCCCAAAAGGACATTTGCCAATTGGCCAAAAATTCATTCCGTGCTAGTATAGGGGACAGAAGAAAGATGTTTGACGCTCAAATTGACCAATATTACGAGGATCATCATGATCCTTTAGGGAGCAAAAAATGAAACCAGCCTTAATAGTGATTGATATGCAGAAAGCTTTTTATAAAGGCCAGACAGCCCCATCCATGGATCAAGCCTGCGACTATATCAATGCGGCCATTCCTTTATTTAGGCAGAAAAAATTGCCGGTTATTTGGGTGCAGGATATGGACAAGGAAGATGGCGTTGTTCCAGGGGTTGAGGGGTTTGAGCTGATTAATCCCTTAAAACCCCAGAAAAGCGATAAGAAAATTATAAAACAATATGGCAACGGCTTTAATAAAACCGATTTAAAAAGCTTTTTGGATCAAAGCGACATCGATACTGTTATTTTGTCGGGATATTGTGCCGAGAACTGTGTGTTATCGACTTACCGGGGGGCACAAGACCTTGATTTCACCGCGGTTATGTTGCGGGGTTCTTTGGCCAGCGGCAAAGAAGAGAATATCACTTTTGTTGAAAATATCAGCCAAATTATCAGCTATGGGGTTTTAAAGAAAATCCTTGCCATAATTTAGCCATAAAGGGGCCGTACACTCAAAAATATGTCAGGGAAGAACAGCGGTTTTTCAACGATTAACCCGTGTCAAAGGAGCAGCCAATGAGCATCAAACAACTATTTCTATCAACGGTCGCCACCACATTTTTAGGGGGGATGGCCTTGCAAGCCCAGGAACAACAAATAGGGGTGGATACCCAAACCCATGTGGCGGTGACGATTTATAATGAGAATTTGGCGTTGGTGCGGGATCAACGCAGTATTAATTTTAAGCAAGGGGTTAACGATATTGCCTTTGTGGGGGTCAGCACCCGCATTCGCCCGGAAACCAGCTTGTTTCACGTAGAGGGCGGGGGAGTGGGCATGCTGGAGCAGAACTTTGATTTTGATTTGCTGACACCGGCGAAGTTACTCGAGAAATCGGTGGGCGGTAAGGTGCGCTTTGCGGTATGGGACGAAGCGTTGAAGCAAGAGAAGATTGTGGAGGCGGAGGTTTTAAGTGTGGTTGGGGGGGTGGTATTAAAGATTGGTGACCGCATTGAAACCCAGTTACCGGGGCGGATTATTTATGATCAAGTGCCCGCCAATTTGCGCGCCAACCCAACCTTGGTGCTAAAGTTGAACAGTGAGGTGGTAGGGCAAAAGCAGGTGGAGTTGGATTACCTGACGGGTGGTTTATCGTGGAAGGCAGATTATGTGGCCTCATTAAGCGCAGACGAAACCCAGCTAAACCTGACCGGATTGGTGACGTTAACTAACCAAAGCGGGATCAATTACACGAATGCTCAATTGCAATTGGTGGCGGGTGATTTAAATTTGGTACGAAACAACATGGATGAAGTTTTAGCACCCAGGAACTTGGCTGGCTCAGGGGCTCAACAAGAATTACAGCAAGAATCATTATTTGAATATCATTTATATAGCTTAAGTCGGCCAACCACGGTTGCGCAAAATCAAACCAAACAGGTGGTGATGTTAACGGGCGAAGGGGTGAAGGTTAATAAAGAATACCGGTTTGGGGGGATCACTAACGGTTATACCGATGTGATGGGTGACCGTGAGATGGTCAATGCCTCGGTACGCATCCAGTTTAGTAACACGCAAGCTTTTGGTTTAGGGCTGCCCTTACCCAAAGGGATTGTACGGGTTTATAAGAATGACAGCAAAGGCCAGGCGATCTTTGTAGGGGAAGATGCCATTCAGCATACGCCAAAGGGCGAGGATGTGACGTTAACCTTAGGCAATGCCTTTGACGTGACGGCGCGGGCGAAACAGACCGATTTTAGTAAGATTGCCAAGAATGTCTATGAAAGTGCCTATGAAATTGAGTTTAAGAATGCGAAATCTGAGGCGGTAGAGGTGACACTGGTTGAAAGCGTTCCAGGTGATTGGCGGGTATTGCAGCAAAGTGTGGCGGGCAAGAAATTAAATGCCCATCAAATGGAGTGGAAAATTACCGTTCCTGCCAACGGCAAAACGGTCTTTACCTACCGCGTCCGGGTAACCTACTAGCCTTATCTATCCTACCTAAAATACAGCCGGACAAGGGTAGCTTTGCTCCGGCTTGTTTTTTTGTGATAGATGGGCGAAAGGGGGTGACCGCAAATCATTAGGATCTCCATGAAAAAAAACAGGGTTAAGACTGGATTGATGGGGCTTTGCGAAGTGATCACTTTTTGTTCTTATCATACTTTACCGTAATTCCCCCTCTTGTCAAGAATTTATGCTTGCCAGCATGTTTGCCGAAATGATTGGCAAAAATAGCCAGGCTGTTCAGTTGATGCTGATGCTATTTTTTGAGCATTATAAGTATCAATGAAGGAAAAAAAATAGGGAGGGGGATGGTTTTGCCAAAAACCAAATCTCCCTCTCTTTTCTTTTTCTTTTCTTTTCATCTCTTTTCCCTCTCCTCTCTCAAGAGAGGGAGAGGAGAGGGACGCACAGAACTGTGGACAGTATTGTGCACAGAACTGTGGATAGCTCTGTACACAGCTATCCATATTGCTATAACGTCCAGACAAATAAATTTCCATGATGTGGATCAAATAATCATTGTTTTGTTGGAGGTAAATGATCATGAAAACCATTGGGTTAATTGGCGGAATGAGTTGGGAATCATCAGCCGAATATTACCGCTTGATCAATCAGCAGGTGAAAGCGAGATTGGGCGGCCTGCATTCCGCGAAAATTTTGATGTTTTCACTGGATTTTGCCGAAATTGAAAAGCTGCAATCTCAAGGACAATGGGATCAAGCGGGCGAAATTCTCATTGATGCCGCGCAAAGATTAGAAAAAGGGGGTGCGGATTTTTTGTTGTTATGTACCAATACTATGCATAAATTAGCCGGTGACATTCAACAAAACATATCCCTACCGTTGTTGCATATTGCCGATGCCACGGGCTTGGAAATTAAGAAAACCACCATCAAAAAAATAGGTTTATTGGGCACCAAATTTACGATGGAGCAGGATTTTTATAAGGGGCGTTTAAAGGATCAATTCGGATTTGAGGTTTTGATCCCTGATGCCGCGGACAGGCAGATGGTGCATGATGTTATCTACCGGGAATTATGTTTGGGTACTATTCAGTCAGCCTCTAAAGAAAAATATAAAAAAATAATTCATAATTTAGTCAATAGGGGCGTTGAAGGGGTGATTTTGGGATGTACGGAAATCTCTTTGCTGATTAACCAGAAAGATTCCTCGGTGCCGCTTTTTGACACCACCAAAATCCACGCCGCCGCAGCGGTGGATAAGGCTTTATAAAAAAGGGCTTAGGGAAAATTAGCAAGAAGATCCATTTTGCTAAAAAGGTCAAAGAAAAACCTAGCTATTCCCCATAAAAATTTATGTGCAGTCATTTGATGAGAACCTAAGAGTAAGCGAATCCTAATTTATTCTTGGTCTAACATTGCTTCATTCCACGTTCATAAAAAAGCCGTAATTCATTTTTAAATTGAAAGGATAATCATGAAAGAAAAGGCTATTGATGATGTTTGTGGAAACAACTGCTACCTCTATAAAATCCCATCGGGCAACCCAACCGGAAAAACCAATATTACGGATTGAAGGCGGGCGGCCATTAACTGGCATTATTCCCATCAGCGGCTCAAAAAATGCGGCCTTACCATTAATGATTGCCACCTTGTTAACGGCCGATAAAGTAACTTTACAACATCTGCCGCGGATTAGGGATGTATGGGTACTGGCTGATATTTTGCGTGATTTGGGCGCTGTGATTGATTGGGAACATGCAACCAGTGGATTGGCCCAATTGCAAACCAGCCATATAAAGCAAGATAAACTCAACCACCCCATGATGGGTTCGATGCGGGCTTCATTTTTACTGGCAGGCCCGTTGCTGGCGAGGCTGGGCAAAGTTTCATTGCCCCTGCCGGGGGGGGATGCCATTGGTTTGCGCCCGGTGAATTTTCACTTGCAGGGGTTCCAGCAAATGGGGGCAACCGTTCAGATCAACGATCCTTACATCACGTTGGAAGCGCCTCGGGGACTGAAAGGGGCGATGATCATTTTGCCGTTTCCATCGGTTGGGGCCACCGAGAATTTGATGATGGCGGCTTGTTTGGCGCATGGGGAAACCACTATAACCAATGCGGCTGCGGAACCCGAAATTGTTGATCTTGCCAATTATTTGCGTTCCATGGGGGCCATTATTAACGGGGCCGGAAGCTCGATCATCCACATCCAGGGTGTATCCTCGCTGCATGGCTGCAACCACCGGGTGATGCCAGACCGGATTGAACTTGGAACTTATGCCTGTGCGGCGGTCATGACCGATGGGCAGTTAACTTTCCCCCAAATTGATAAAAAGATTTTAGGTGAGGGGACAGAGGCGGTATTGACGGCTCTGGGAGTGGAATTACAGCAAGAAAGCGGCTGTTTGATCGCGCGGCGCGGCCAGCATATCGACCACAACAGAAATTTTATCACGGCTCCGTTCCCCGGTTTTGCCACCGATATGCAGCCAATGATCATGGCTTTAGCAAGCATAACAGCAGGAAGCACCCATATCACGGAAACTTTATTTGAAAACCGTTTCCAGCATGTGGCGGAACTTCAAAAAATGGGGGCTTCTATTAAAATCAATGATCATATGGCCTTGGTTCGGGGCGTTTCTGCTTTACATGGGGCTGCCGTACAGGCAACTGATATCCGTGCCGCCGCGGCCTTGGTGATCAGTGCGTTGGCAGCCAAGGGGACAACAGACATTCACCATCTGGAACATTTGGAGCGTGGCTATGACAAGATGGAAGCCAAATTGTTGTCCGTGAATGCTAGGATATCGAGGAAATCAGGGGTGGATAAAGACTGATAAATTCCTCAAACCACCCTTAAAAAAACCGCCTGTTCTAGGCGGGTTTTTCTTAACGCTAGTATCATCACATTTTATGTGAGTATCTTTCCTTTTTGTTAGGTATTATTGCCCCCGCTGCCCTTAAATTTCTATATAACCCATTCAAAAATATGTTGCGGCCACGGGAAGCTGTTGGTATTTTTAGGGAGTGACCTTAAAAAATTGCCGCTCAGGATTTAGGGGGAACCAAAACCGGATTTTTTCCCCTATAAAAGAATAATGGTCGCGGGAATATGAAGATGATTGCCAAACCCTTATCACCGCCTTAGCACTACAAAAAGGAATAAAAATGGCTTTCTCAAACACCCCGTTAGCGCCCTATTTGATTATTAAAAATGCGGCAAAAGCCATTAAATTTTACCAAAAGATATTTGGATTCAAAGAAATCTTTCGCCTGGTTGATGCCGATGGTAAAATTGGTCATGCGGAATTAAAAAGGGGTGAATCGAAATTGATGTTGGCGGATGAATATCTTGATTTTCAGGCATTAAGCCCGGAAACTGTTGGTGGAACCTCTGTTACCATCCATTTATATGTGGGTGATGTTGATCAGGTGGTTGCCAAGGCGGTTGCAGCGAAGGCCATCGTCCTTCAGCCAGCTAAGGATCAATTTTTTGGCGACCGTTCTGCTCTCATCCAGGATCCTTTTGGACATAAATGGCACTTGGCCACCCGCAAGGAAGAAATTTCACCCGAGGAAATGCAAAACCGCTGGGATGTGATGGTTACGTAATCAAACCGTATGATGGACAAAAAACGTCACTAATTTTCTTGGGTTCCGAAGATGCCAGCCAACAAAGCCTATGGGACATTGAGGGCCCGTAGGCTGGTGTCTCCGTTTGACAGAAAATCTACTGGTCTTTTATTTTACTTTATGTCCAGGCGGTAAATCCGGGGTTCGGCGGGGTAATATTCAGGCGTTTCCTGGCTTTTATAAACCATCGGGTGGAGCCAGATTTGCATCATTTCGGGGAAAAAGGCCATGCTGAAGCGCTGATCTTGATGCGGATTGGCGGAGAAAGCCTCGCTGGCCGGATCAAATGATGAAATCACCAATTTATCCCAGATAATATCTTTGGGTTGGCGGGGATTAAATTTGATTGCCCATAAATTGGCACGGGTCTCTTCTTCGGGGCGTCTTACTTCGAACAGAATGTTTCTTATATCCCATTGCTGGGCATAAAAGGCAATCACCTCGCCCTCAGGGGTAACCACCGCATGCTCTAGCCAGCTATAGGTTTTCAAGCCATCCCAATGTTCAGGAAGTTGGATTTTACCCCATTCACGGCCCGCGCAACCCTTGTTAACATTAATCAACCAGCCGATAAGAAAAGAATGCCCGTTTTCTTCTTCCGTTCCTAACAATAAGATTTCATTCTGTGGTAAGGCGAGGGCTAGGCGAAAACGATCAACGGGATAATTAATTTTTCCGCGAGCTGCCTTCGCGCCATCAACTACACAATGAAAATCGGTTGTTTCTTGCCCATTTTCTGATCTTCCTGCTGCCCAAATAAATGTTGTCCCCCCCGCGCTGATGGTTAAGCCCCTAAATGCCATGTACCCAGAAGGGTTATTCACGGTTGAAAGGATCCAGTCTCTTTCCCCTTTTTCATCTAAAACCACTATTTGCGTATCGAAGCCCTTTGGCTGTTCTCTAGGATCTGATTTTGATAATTGGTCCCAGATTAACCATCCATCTAATGGAAAGGCTAAGACTTGTTGCGGATTAAAAAAGCTTACGGGAACCTTTTGCACCTGATATTGCTGCGTGCCTGAAACAATGGGTTGGACAATATATAAAATTGATGAATCAATGGCTGCGCCTGGTGGTTGGGCTGGCTTCCGTACCACCCATTCATGATTGTTATTGATCGCTAATATTTCACCAATTAACGGATTGTTTGAAAAGGAAGAATTTGCTAAGGGGTCAAAAACAGTTGGGTTACCCCATTTTCCCAGCTGATTGATAGGAAGCATCCAAACAATTTCATTGGCTATCCCTTCTGCTGCGGGAAAAGCTTGGGGGTTTTGCGGCAATAGGCACTGCCACATGGTTATATGATAGGTAGGGCTTTGGATAAAATTACACAGGCGGGGGGTTGTGTCATAACCCGTTGGCAATGCGGGTGTAAAAAAGGGAACGGAAGATTTTAAGTGCCCTTGACTTAAAGCGGAATGATTAATCGCTACTAAATTCAGCATCGAGAAAAACAGGCAAGAGAGAAGAGGGCGTTTAAAAATTTTAGGGCGGCCATAGCTGCGAAAATAGTTCAAAAAATCCTCTCTTTATCACGAAAAGAATTAGAAAAACAATATAGCCAATAAAACCGGTGTGGGCGACACATATTTTTTTTCCCGTAGCGACTTTATTGGTTTTGCCGTTTTTGTGGACGGTAAGAAGATGATTTCTGACAGCATTTTCTTGATTGAGAGCTTTTTAGCGGTTCATTTCTTGGTAATAACGACATTTGATGATAAGCTTAGGGATGCAAGAGCAAAACGAAGGACAAGGAAAAGAAAATGATCAAACAAACTGCCCCAATAAAAGACTATCAATTGAAAGCTTTCACCTTTGATGTGGACGGCATATCTAAAAAGACCCTGGAAGAGCATTATAAATTATATGAAGGATATGTGAAACACACCAACTTGCTCAACAAAAAAGTTGCCGAACTGACGGGGCAGGGAAAAACGGCAACCCCCGAATTTCATGAGGCGCGTCGTCGCTTTGGCTTTGAATATAATGGCATGGTTTTACATGAATATTATTTTGCGGCTTTAAAATTTGGCCAAAAAACACTGGCGGAACAAACCAAATTATATCAAAGGATCACCGATTCTTTCGGCAGCTATCAGGCTTGGGAAGATGATTTCAAAGCTATGGGTAAAATCCGGGGTAATGGCTGGGTCATTTTATATCAAGATTCCGCAAGGGGACTGTTGCAGAATTACTGGATTGGCGATCACCATATTGGTCATCCGGTCAATTTAACGCCCATTTTGGTGATGGATGTGTGGGAACATGCTTACGTGATGGACTTCTTGCCTTCTGGCCGCAAGGATTATATTGAAGCATTTTTTAAAAACATTGATTGGAAGTTGGTTGAAAGCCGATTAAAAGCTTAACCACCGGATAAAATTCCTGTAAGGATGTGCAGAGGCGAAATTCTTGCTTATTTTTTTGACGAACAAATAAATACAGGTGAACAACGGGATTAAAAACAATGGCCAAATTACGCCATGAAAATTTAAAGAATTTAGTTCAACCAAGTTTAAGGCAGGGGGAAAACCTCGAGCATGTGGCTTATGGGGTTAAACAACCGCATTTTCCCATCATTTTTCTCATTATGCTGCTGTGCATCGCTGTTCCGATGTTTCTAACCCGTGATAGTGGCTTATCATCTATTCTGATGGCAGGGGTTGGGGGCGGGTTAGGCAGTGCCCTGATTTATATAATGACCAAACATGTTGCCCTGGCTTTAACGGATCAGCGGATGTTAATTATTCAGTTCCGTATGGGCAAAAATTGGGCCAAGATTGCAGAATGGCAATATTCCCGCGCGCAAGTAAAAACCAGTGGTTTTAAAAAACTGGCTTTCATCACCACGGCAAAATTTCAGGCGGGAACAGAAAACTGGGCGCTGAAATTCAACCGCAAGCTGGCTTTTGCCCAAAATGGCGCAGAGATTGATGCCATTGAACAGGAATTAGCGACCAAACCCTTATTATAGCAGTATGGAAAAAATACTTACATTAAAACCATATATGGCCACTTATCTATTCGCATAAAGGCCAGTGCTTGGGTTCCCATAGGGTATAAGGCATGATCTGATATTTAGGAAAATCATCCCGCCCTAGGAATTTGATGGGTGAGGATATTTTAAGCTCACCCAAAGGTTTTTTTGTTAAGGGGCGCTGGTATTGGATTTCACTGCTGAATATAAAAAGGACGGGAGATTTTCATCTACCCGTCCTTTCTTTATCGTGAGTGACCTATCAAAGGCCACCACAATCCTTTAGGCTAGCTGACCAACTTTAAGTTGGTGGCAGCCAATTTGCCCTTGTCAGTCGCAACATCAAAGCTGATTTTTTGACCTTCATTCAGATTGCGAAGACCCGCTTTTTCCAAAGCGCTGATATGTACGAACACATCATTCTTGCCTGTTTCCGGAGTAATAAAACCATAACCTTTTGTTGGATTGAACCACTTTACTGTACCAATTGCCATTTGCTTTTCCTTTAGCTTTAGCGTAAGCACCGCCTCACCGTGAGGCGATGTCAAAGAGCCCTTATGATCCGACCAATTTGCCGGCACTCTCTGTCAAACGCTAACGAATCAACTGAAGGAAGATCGTAAGTATCAAGACTGAATACGCTCATTGGATATAGCGGCCGGTAAATGCGAAAATTTCATATAAGCAACTTATGCGTTCTTTATACAGCCTTATCAAAAAAAAGCAAGCAAAACAAAATATTTTATTTTGGGTTATAAATTTTATGAAGTGAATGGCTTGCTGAAAGGTGGAGAAGGGCGGAAAAATTCACTTTAGGCCTATTCATTATTGATTTTAGCAAACTGCATGACTAGGGTAAACATTACCATTAATTTTCGGAAGATGCCTTTATGAAAAAATTATATACTTTCCCCGACCAACCGATTCATTTTCTTACGGATTGTCCCGGTGAGATCCAGGAAATGGTAGCTAAACTAAGGGCAGAAATAGGGCAATCCTTTCCGTCTTTAATAGAAAAAATATATTTCGGGTGGAAGGCAGTGGGGTATACCCATCCCCAAGCGGGATATGTGGGGGCGATTTTCCCCGCGGCAAATCAAGTGAAAATGGGTTTTGAACACGGGTTTTTTTTACCGGACAAAAAGCAACAATTGGTTTTTGGTAAAAGTGTCGGCAAACAACTAAAATACCTGCCTATTCACCAACTCAACCGGGTTGTTTTAAACGATGTTAAGGGATTTATAGAGCAGGCAATCGCTTATCGCCTATCTCGGGTTTCTTGCAAATAAGGGAATATGCAAAATCAGCCAAGCCAGCTTCCTGCAACGACATACAACATACACTCAATCCCCATGCAATCTAAGCTTGTGCAATCTAAGCGTTGAAGCTGATCCCCCCATCACCGCCATAAAAATTATATTTTCGTTGATGGGCTTGTTCGAAAATTGGCGGTTAAGGCTTGACCAAATAAATTTTTTTTATATAGTTGCTAAGGTTATGTTATAAGTTTCTTTATGAACCAAGATTACCCAAGACTTTCGAGGATATCGATGGCAGCTCTGAAAATTGCTTATGCGTGTTTATTAATGTTGCTTCTTAGCAATTGTGCCTATCAATCTGAAAACACAGCGTTTTATAAGGGCGAATCGTCGATCATGAGACCTGCTGAGGCTGCTGATTATAGCCATGTCGTCATTGCGGCGGCCGTACAATGCGTTCCCTATGCCCGTGAAATATCGGGCGTCAGTATTTATGGTGATGCCTGGACATGGTGGGACAAATCAAAGGGACGTTATGCCCGCGGCAGCAAACCCGAAGAAATGGCGGTGTTGGTCTTAAGCAAGACCAATCGGTTGAAATTAGGTCATATTGCGGTCGTGACGCGGGTATTAGGGCCTCGTCAATTGCTGGTTACCCATGCCAATTGGGGCAGTAATCCGGTTGAACGGGCAAAAATCCGCCTGAACATGCCGGTTTTAGATGTTTCCACCAAGAATGATTGGTCGGTGGTGCGCTTCTGGAACCCGAATACCGGCGTTTACGGCAATGAATATAAGGTTGCCGGGTTTGTTTATAGTGCCCCGCTTACCCAGCAAGCATCTCGCTAAAAAACTTCTTTGCATATTGGCTAAAGATTCATAGAAATTATTTTCCGGGAAATTATTTTCCGGTCTGATTGCTTTTCAATCAGATGATGCCCTATGCAAGAACTTAAAATATTGATGGAAACATTTGGGCGGCACGCCCTTCCGGTGGGCTTGCTAAGCTTTTCCTTAAAATTGCCCCCGTACTTTGATCTTTTGGCTTTTGATCCCACACGGGGTTTTTAATCAAAGGTATACTCCTTGATGCTACGGACCAAGGGTAAAGGGTTAGGGGCCATTGGGCCAAAATTGCGAAACGAACCGATCGATCCAGAGGTCGATGCCCAGAGATTGATACCAAGAATTTTTTGTAGCGGCCCATAAAAAATGAATGATGAGCGCGGGTCATGGCGTTTATGATTGACAATGGGGAATAAGGCTTTTAAAACTAAAAACGCATACGGCGTGATGCAAGCTTGCTCAATCCAAACCTTGCGGAGGGGTGGCCGAGTGGCTGAAGGCGCCGGTTTGCTAAACCGTTATAGGGACTTCAAACCCCTATCGGGGGTTCGAATCCCCCTCCCTCCGCCAATTTTCTTTGATAATTTTTAACATTCAAAAGTTCTAAATTCCTTTTGATACTTTAAAAAGATCCATAGTTACTGATTTGAATATTTAATTTACAAAATAGTATGTGAGTTCATTTAATCAATGAACTACTAGTTAATAATACAAAGCTGTTTAATGGAACTTTGTAATACAAAGGATATGAACATATGGTAGGCGTTTTTATTTTAGTGGGTATTTTTGCCATATGTATAATAGGCGTAAAAATCTCTCAAGCTATTGAGGATAGTGTTAACAATAGGGCGAAAATATTAAGTGATAGTATTTTCAAAAACAGACAAAATGAGCTTGCAGCTATAATAGACAAAAAGAAAGTAGAAGTTCTTAAAGAAATTCAAGAACGCTTAAAAAAACTAGAAATAAAAGAAAAATATGTAACCGATATTAAAAGTTCTTTTGAAAAAAGTTTTGTAACTGGAAGACAGTGGCTCGCTCAGTTTGTTGGAGAAGCTGACAAAGTTATTGATGAACAGCTTATTAATTATTTAACTACAAAAAACCATCCGGCTTACTCAGCTGCAGAGATTGTTAAAGAAGCTAAAGCTGAAAAACGTGATGCATTGAAACAAGCAAAATTTTTACAATACCAAATCAATACATATAAAGAATATTTCCCTTTTCTGGATGAGTATGAAGAATTAATCCTGGATGAAAAAATTGATTTCTCCGGTGCTAATACTGAAAAAACATTGGAAGAGGTTGATCGTACAGTTCTTTTTTTAAGCAAAGAAGAGTTTGAGAAATTATCCACTAAAGAAAAAAACCAATTAGCCTTGGATCGTTACCTAGAAAAGCATAAGGAGAAATGGGAGATCGGCAGATTTACGAGAGATACCTTGGGTTTAGGTACGAAATTGATAAATGGGATGTAAAGTATATCGGAGCAATAAAGGGTTTTGAAGACATGGGCCGCGATCTCATATGTCAAAAAGATAAAAAAGTTCATATCGTTCAGGCAAAATGCTGGGCAGCTGAAAAAACTATACATGAGAAACATATTTTCCAGCTTTACGGGACAACTTTATCTTATGAATTAGAAAATAAGTTGCCGCCAGGGAGTGTATCTGCGGTTTTTGCTACTACTGCAAAACTTTCTTCAATAGCTTCTGAAGTTGCTCAAAGATTAGGGGTGATAGTTAAGCAGATCCCGTTGGAGACAAAATACGCCATGATCAAATGCAACTTAAACCAAGGTAATAAAATTTATCATCTTCCTTTTGATCAACAATATGATCGTGTAAAAGTTCAAAGCGATGGAGAATTTTATGCTAAGACAGTGGAGGAAGCAGAGAAAAAAGGTTTTAGAAGAGCAAAGAAGTATTTCTCCATATAAATTAGTAACTAGAGAAGAAGCACAATTAATGTTTGATCTTATTACGAGCATATTACGTTTTTTCAAGCGGACAGAAAACGCGATATAAAGCTAAGCGGCAACTTTTGATTTCTGAGGCCTATATTTTGGTTTAGGGATAGGGCTTCCATTTCTTTTGACTTCCAAAACTGCATTAATTGCAATTTTTAATTCAGCCAAAGCCTCATCTGGGGTATCGCCATGAGCAGAACAAGGGTCAAGATCAGGGGCTGTTGAAATCCAGCACTTATCTTCATCAGACCAAAAAACAACCATTGCGTAATGATATTCCATCTCAACTACTCCGTCATCATAAGCTTAAATGTTTTTATCTTTTCAAGCAATTGTTTAATTTGATATGGCTTTGCCTGATTTTTTCCTATTGGTTGAATAGGTATGGTTACGTCAATTTTAGCATGGTAAAGAATGTGATGGCTGCCAGTGATGCGTTTAAGTCTAAAATCAAAAGCCTTGGCTAATTTTAAAAAGTCTTCAAAAGAAACATTTTCGAGATGTCCTTGTAAAATTCTATCAAACAATTTATGTGGTTTAATCATCTTCAATGATCCATGTTAAAGTGGCAAGACTAGTACTTGACCCCATTCAAAATAGAAAAACACTCTAATTATCAATGAATAACCTATTGAATGAGATGAATTGTTGCACTATCTAAATAGCAGTATGCATCTCTATGATAGGCAAACTTATGAACCCTCATCTATTTTCTGGTTTGGACCCGCATACGAAGCATATGATTGTTACCCAAATTGTTGTTGGAATCTATAACAAAACTAGCTGTACAGATCCAGGTCAATATTTACAAACATATCATGATGTTTGGGAAAAATTTTTTCCATCTACTGAACCAAAAAGTGCTGAAGAAATAAGAGAACTAGATGGTGCTCAACAGCAGCAAAATGCATATAATAAAAATGCCTGGGCTAACAGGGATACCTTAGAATAAGACGTGATAGTATCTCAGTTTAGGAAACTAGTGATGCTGGTATATATTCTTGGATCGCTATGACCGTTTGACAATGTTGCCCTCCATTCGGTCTTTAGGATTAGCCGCCTGTGTTCTGTAAGTATAAAAATACTAAAAAATCGATTCATCTTCTTATTCATCCCTCTCTCCAAACTGAGACACTACCTACTTTTCAGCTGCTCTTGTCAAAAGCAGCCGGTTTCCCCATCTTATAAATGAACCGATTAATTCAGGAAAGGATCCTATGATGACTTTAATTGCCACATTTGCCGGGGGTTGTTTTTGGTGTATGCACGGGGAATTTGCGGCCATCGCTGGGGTTAGCAAGGTTGTTTCCGGCTATACTGGCGGGATCAGCAGGAATCCCACCTACGAACAGGTATGCACCGGCATGTCCGGCCATGTCGAAGCCATCCAGGTCACTTATGATCCCGCCAAGGTAACGTATGAAAATTTGCTTGAGGTTTTCTGGCGGAATATTGATCCCTTGGATGATTACGGCCAGTTTTGTGATAAGGGGTCGCAATACCGCGCTGGTATTTATTATCACAGCCCAGAGCAGAAAAAATCGGCTGAGGCTAGCCTTGAAAAGGTCAAGCAATTATTCAAATCGCCCGTGGCCACCATGATCAAGCCAGCGTCCGAATTTTTTGCTGCGGAAGATTATCATCAAGATTACCACATTAAAAACCGCAGCCGCTATAAAATGTACCGCCAGGGTTGTGGCCGTGACCAGCGCTTAGAAAAGCTTTGGGGCGGGAAGCCTGCCTTAAAACCTTGATCTTTCCTCATACGGGGAGGGCAATTTTAAGGATCGGACGCTGATGATAAAAAATAACAATTTTATGTTAGGCGGATTTATCGGCGGTCGGCAAAGCTTCGCCTATATAAATGGCGCACGCTAATGATATCTTTTGCCAATATTTCATCGGGTTGGGTTAGGGCCCAGCTATAAAAATCGCCTTCTTCCGGTGATTTGGGTGCGTGTGGCAGGGTAATTTTTTGGGCGCGGTTTTTGATAATGCGGTCTTTTAAGGCGCGCATCTGTTTCCAAAAACTGTAATAAGGCAGCTTGATTTTAAACATAAAATCTTTGTTATCTTCGACCACAAATCCTTCGATATGTTTGCCTTTAAAGGTATAATCCAAGCCCTGCCGCTGGACTTTGTCATACCAGCCTTTAAACCCTGCCCAATCCTTGAAGATAATGCCTTTTTGCTTACAGGCCAGGGTATAAGAAGCAGCGAATTGCTGTAATTCCTTAAATTCCAACCGCTTGAATTGTTCGGTGCGGTAAACAGCGTCCAGCAACACCACATGAGGTTGGTTATATTCAATCATATGAGGATCATTGACGGGATCATTCACCTCAAACACTAGGGATAGGTTGCGGTCACGCACCATCCGGCGTAAATGTTCCAAATGTGACTCGTTGATTGACGAGGTTAGAATGTCCCTAAACAACTGAGCAAAGGGGGATTCCGGCGTGGATTTTGAGGTGAAGAACAAACTTTCTTGGCTGGCATCATAGCCAAGCAATCCCAAAAACCCGTTTTCCTTTACAAATAAATTGATCGGGAAAGCCAAGTTTTTTTCCAAATGATCCAAGCTCGTTTCCGGGCGTTCATCCAGGTTAAAAAATTTATTATACGCACGGGCCACAATATGGCGGTTATCGTCCACAAATAGGGCGCGCGCCGTTAAGCTAACCTGATCCCAAACCCCTTTCTTGAAAGCTTTGCTGGTAAAATTATAGGAGGTAATATGCGGGTGTGAGGTAAATTTTTTGCACTGAACAAAATCATGGGCTCGCAAATTATCTAAGGCCAATTGGCTGATTTTATCGGCATCGGCCGTTTTTATGGAGGCCATTTTACCGGATTGACGGAAGATGTTATTGCGGATTTGAATTTCCTCAACTGACCCATCGAGGGTTAAAGTCATAATCCGCTGATAGCCGCCAAATTCAACCTCGGCCTCTAAATTGAAGCTTTTGGCCGCGGCTTGCATGGGTAATAATTTTGAATTGCGGTGCCCATGCACCTGGATCCAGTTGGTATCTTTCATCGTATCAGTAAATTGCTGATCGATTGAATGGTCATAGGTTCCTGTTCCTTTCCAGAGTTGCAAGGAAGGAATCAATGTCAGATTTTGGGGGATGGTTGCAATTCCTGCATGTGTTACCAGGCAATTGATTTGACCATAATGATAGGGAAAACAATCCACCAATCGGTTGCATAATTGGTTGGCCTCATGTTTGGTAAAATTGGCTTCTTCCAGTTGTGGCAGGGTATGCAGTTCAAATTCCCGACTAACGGGGGGTTGGCCGGTCGCATAGCGGTGGATATGGGTTTCATGGTTGCCCCATAACAGCACGACATTGGGCCTGCCCATCGCGTGATCCACCAACCAGCGGATCACCTCGCCGTTTTGGATGCCGCGGTCCAGATAATCGCCGACGAAAATATAAAATTCGTCATCCTTAAACCCATTGGCAAAATATTCCGCCATCGGGGCGTAACAGCCTTGCAAATCACCGATATGATGGATTTTTTGATAGGCGTTCAAATCGATGGGGTTAACCTCCAGTTGGTCGACTAAGGATCGGTGTTCAAAATCCGTATAGGGGAATATTGTCACCTCCGCGGGAATTTTTGTTTCGGCAAAGCGCTCATAAGCACGGGTGATAACATCGGCGGGAACTTGTTTATATTCTTCCCGTTGCTGGTTACGTTGCTGAGCAATTTCTTCGGGTACCATCGAAAAATCAACGCAATACACCTGATACCGATGTTTGTGGGCCAATTGAAGCGGCATTTTAAAATCACGGCTACGTTGGGTGGTGGCATCAAAGACAATGAATTCGCCGCGGCTCATTTTTTCATCCAACCGCCGTTCCACTTCTTCCCAAACCTTGTTATCCATACTTTGGTTAATAGTGAGGCGGCCCTCAGGCGACATGACGATACCCCCTATCAGCAGGCGCAAATGATCGGGTGATAGGCCAAACCCCTCCAAACCCTGCTGCCTAATGAAGGTTGATTTGCCAGCCCCTTGCGCCCCCCGTAATAAAACCAGTTTTCTCATTGTTCTTTGCCCAGTTGCCGTTCATATTCTTTTAATAATAATTCCAAGGCCACCGCAGCGGGGCCCGGAATAGCGGTTGTTCCCGCAATCCAGCGCCGCACTGTACTGCCATCCACCCGAAGGGCTTGGGCAATCTTGGTTTGCCAACCCCAGCGTCCATAAAGTGTTTCCCCAATGCACCGTAATTCTTGTGGGGACATGTTCATTTCCTAAACTGTCTGGCGGATGAAATCGCTGACTAATTCGGGAACGTTGGCGTCAAACCCGGCCACCCCAAAAGACAGGGGATCATTCGGTTCGACAATACTGCCCGCATTTGCGGTTGTTGCCAGGACAACCAGCTTGGCCTTGGGGTTAATCCGTTGCCGATATTCCTGCAGCGTTTGCACCGGGTGTTCACGGCCAGCCCAGGTTTCGCTATCCGTAATGATCACAAAAACATCAACTACTACCTTTTTGTCTAAGGCATATTTGACAGGCAGAGATATGTCCGTGCCGCCACCCCATTGCTTAATGCGAGCGATAATATCATCTAGCCGCTGACTGGCCGTAATAGGAAATTCATAATACTGGGTATCAAAGGTAATGCTATGCACTTGCTTTTCCGTCCGAACAAATAAGGCGGCCATAGCACTGGCTGCTTCAATTGCTTGTAAGGCCGATGATCCCAGGCAACGGACATGTTGCATAGAACCCGAAACATCAATCCCAACCAAAATGCGTTTGCCGCTTGGTTCAACTTGCTTGAACGCCAGATCAAACGCCTCATTTAATGCGGTGATGATTGCCGTTACCGGTGTCCAGGCTAAGGATCCTAATTCACCACGTCCTTGGGCATAAGTGCGTAAGGCAATTAACAATTGGATGGGATGGATGCGGGCTTTCTTTAGTTGTTCTTGATCTTGCAACCGCTTGGCCACATAAGTGGCCGCATGACTAAAAGGTTTTAAAAGATCAACCTGGCTCATTTTGCCGAGATTGCGAATCATCGCGGTCATGGGCATATCCACCAGTAGGGCATCCCACACCTTTGCATCATTCAGATGTTGGTTGGGAACAGCTTCCCTTGGCAAGGAATATTCGCGAATAATTTCGGCTACCACATCGGCGTTGATAGCTTCTTTCGCTTTTTGAAAACCTGTAATTAGGCGAAAATTTTCCTGGGCTTTGGCAATTGCCGCTGGGTTTTCTGGATGCACAATCCAATCAATCAGGGCTGTTTGTTTTTCCTCGGTCGGTCGAACATGGCTTAAACGTAATGTATCACGTAAAGACCATCCGTCACGTTGCCTATATTTGACTGATTGTAAGGATAAATTCTCAACCGGCATATCTAAAAACCAATTGGCGAAAGCCTTGCGTAAGCTGCGCCCCCAGCCGCGTAATGGGTGAACAAAGCTGATAAACATTAAAAGATGGGCGCCCGTACGGGCCACTTTCGGCAGGGCAGCCAGGGCGGCTTGCCGGGTTTTAACATCATCAGCGGCAGCAGCTAGGGCCAAGGCAAAAAGAGCCGAGTCATTTTTTGGTGCGCGGCCCTTGCTACTCATTTCTACAATTCGCTCAACTACCCTGATCCCATCCGTTTTTAGTAATTGTACCACCAGCTGGGCGTTGTCCTTTGTCAATTGCTTGGGGGCAACATAGTAGGTGCCTGAGTCGCTGCCTAAAATGAGGAAACGATCTAAGCGTATCCAATCATCAAGCGCATAATAAAATCCGCCTGCCTGATTAGCAATTTGCTCCGGCAAAGGTTGGTTTTGCGGTGTTTTTCCTTTTTTGCTAGGGAAAATCATTTGTAAAAAACTCTTATATGACATTTCAATTATCCATTGGTGCAGCGTTGATACAATGACAATTAGTGCATATTGCACTAATTGTCAAGATGATAATGGGAAATGACGCTTATATGGATATATTGGCGCAGATGGAACACACATGTACTGCTCTTTCAGCTGAGCTACAGGGAAACCCCTGGTTGGACTTGAACCAACGACCTGTACGGACGATAACCCATTTGCTTCGACCCATATAAGCATACATGCAATTAGCGCATATTGCACTAATTGTCAATAGCTATAAAATAGGGATAAAAAAATTAGAAAAGCGCTGGGCATGGGGTTGTAGATCGATATGACACCCTATGAGGGTGTTCGGGATAGCGATAACCGATTTACTTCGGCCCAGCTGATACACTATAGTGCAATATGCACTAATATGCAAGCATATATTTGCTGTCCATTAAAAGGAATTCATCTGCATTAACTTGCCTATTTACCACGGCCCGGGCAGGATTGGCTGAAAAATCAGGAATTTTGGGGAAAGGAACCATGACCAGTGTTGATCCAGAACAACTAAGGGCACGTGCCTATAAGCGGTTTCTTGGAAACTAGCGGAGGGGAATATTTACTTGTAAGTGTTAAGATGATGGCAGGGGATCTTTCGGGATATTTCTTTTCCCCACCATTAAAATGATAAAGCCTATAAAAGGCATAGCGGCCATTAAAATGGCAGCTGGCAGAATCTTGTTACTAGAGGCTAAAAAGCCAATGCCACTGGACACGACTGAGGCAATGCCGATTTGTAAAAAACCAATTAAGGCTGAAGCACTGCCGATATTACGGGTAAAGGGGGTTAAAGCGATGGCCGCCGCGTTGGGATACGTAAAACCCAGGCACGCCAACAAGAAGAATATAAACCCAAAGGTCAAATAAAGATCATACCAGTTGTTCATGGTGCCAATCAGGAAAAGGGCAGCGATCACCATCTGGGCAATCAAAGCCGTTTGGAAAATATGGCTGCTGGCGGCGCGTTTGGATAAAAAAGCATTGATTTGGCTGGCGCCAATAAAACCAATGGATAACAGGGCAAATATAATGCCATAGGTGGTTTTGGTCACTTGGAAAACATCCATAAAGATGATGGGTGAGGCTGCAATATAAACAAACAAACCGGTCATGGATAAGGCCCCGGCAAGGGCATAGGTATGGAAACGCGGCTCTTTTAAGATTTGGAAGTAATTATAGATAATAGAGCCAAAGCGCAGCGATATGGTGGGATCAGCCTGATACCCTTTCGGTAAATAGAAAAAGATAATGGTGATGACGGCGATGACAATTAAAATCAGCGCCATAAAAATGGATTGCCATCCCAACGAACTTGCCAAGAGACCGCCAATGCTGGGGGCCAATAACGGCGATACGCTGAGCACCAAGATCAACAGGGAAATAACCTTAGCAATTTCCTTGGGTGGAAAGAAATCACGCACCATCGTCATCGACCCCACTTGGGCCGAACAGCCCCCTAAAGCCTGAAGAAAGCGAAAGGCAATTAATTGCTCAACCGATTGGGCAAATACGCAACCGACCGATGCCAGCATAAAAATGGTTAGCCCAACATAGAGGGGTTTGCGGCGACCGAAGCGATCCAGTAAGGGGCCATAGAAAAGTTGGCCCGCCGCAAGACCGATGAAATAACTGGATATGGATAAAGATAAGGTGGCGGTGGTTGTATGCAAATCTTTAGCAATATCGCCAAAGGCTGGCAAATACATATCAATCGAAAAGGGGGTTACCGTGGTTAATATCCCCAAGATCAAAATGATCAGGTTTTTATTAGGTAAAGTTGTGTTCATCGGCAACTTTCGGTTCATCAATGGGATAGGGAAGTTTGGAAAACAAAACAGAAACTTATTTATCCCATTTCGCCCAATTTGGCAACAAGTAATTATGGGAATAGAGTAAAAGATTAATAAATTTTAGGAATGGATCGTGAAATTTAAACGATAATCCTGGCCGTTAAATTTCGCTTTCAATTTTTCTTTGCCAAGTTAAACGTAAGGCCCACATGATGGCCAGCACGTCAATTCCTTCCTGTAGTAACGCGCCATCGACAGGTGTTAGATATCCGGCAGCGGCAAACCCCATGCCAAGGATGCTGAGCAACATGCCGCCTATGGCGCTTTGTAGGGCAATTTTGCGCATCGTCAGGCCCAGGTGAAGTAATTCATCCACTTTGGCCAGCGTATTCTCTAATATCAAGGCGCCAGCCGCCTCAGCCGTCACATCGCTGGCTTGGCCAAAGGCTATACCAACAGTGGCGGCGGTGAGGGCGGGTGCATCATTGATACCGTCCCCCATATACAAGGTGGGTGCTTTCGCGGTTTCTGCCCGTACGATGGCCAATTTCTGCTCCGGGCTTTGCGATGCCATGGTTACCGTAATGCCAACATACTGGGCGAGATAGGCCACTTCCGATTCCCGGTCGCCGGAAACCAGCATCAGCCTTGTGAAATGATGGGAGGGGGCCAGGTGCCCGATAAAGGATTTTCCGTCTTTCCTGGGTTCATCCCTAAAGTGGAAGGTGGCGGCATATAAGCCATTCAGGAGGATAATACATTCCAGTCCGGCGGTAATGGGCGGGATGATGGATAAAATTTCTGGCCTTACTTGTAATAATTTTTTGCGGTGGGTGACATGGATTTCTTTGCCATCAATGGTACCCGTAAGCCCCATGCCGGGTTTTTCGGAAACACTGGTGGCATCAAGAAGCGGTAGTTTCGATTTTTCTGCCGACCTCAAAATTGCATCTGCCAGCGGATGTTTGGAATAACGCTCTAGGCTTGCGACTTGCTGCAAAATAATATTCGGGGCAATGCCCTGGGCGGCAATAATTTCCGTTAATTCCGGTTTACCGTAAGTGAGCGTGCCGGTTTTATCAAAAATGGCTGTGCGACAGGTGGGTAAGCGCTCGAGAACGGTGGGGTCTTTAATAATGATCCCGCGCTTGGCGGCCATAGACACGGCGCTTATCAGCGTGATGGGGATGGCAATCAATAATGGGCAAGGTGTAGCTATTACGAGAACCGCCAGGAACCTCGTGGCCTCCCCTGTTATTAGCCAGACCAGGCTTGCGACTGTCAGGGCAAGCGGTACAAAGACTGCCCCGATTTGGTCGCCAAGCCGGCGTAGGGCTGGGCGTTTCTGCTCGGCTTCCCGCATGACTTCCATAATTTTTACATAACGGGAATCGGACGGCAATTTTTCCGCGAGTACCACCAGGACGGATTCGCCATTGATTGAACCGGAAAGCACGCTGGTTCCTGCAACTTTTGATACTTGATAAGGTTCACCGGTTAAATAGGATTCGTCCATCGAACCATGGCCTTCGATCACCACGCCATCTACCGGACAGGTTTCATGGGGAAATATGACAATTTTATGGCCAATACGAATATCACCGATCGGGATTTCTTCTATCCCCACATCCGTTTTCAGATGGGCAATGGAGGGCATGCGTGCGGCCAAGGCAAGCAATGCTGAGGATGCTTTCCGCATGGCATATATTTCCAAGGCCTGCCCGCTGGCAATCATCACAATAATCAATACTGCCGCAAGATATTCCCCTAAGATAGCGGCGGTAATCAGCGCCAATACCGCCAAGATGTCCGCCCCAAAATTAAGTTTCAGTAATTTATGCCCGATCTGCCAAAGCACGGGGATGGATCCTGCCGTGATAACAGCCATCAGGGGCATATCAGCCACTTGGATACCCGCTAAGTCAGACAATGCGGCAAAGCGTAAGGCAAAATGTGCGGCAATTGCCACCAAGGATAGCAACACCAACAGCAAATGTCCCCAAAGGGCTTGCGAGGTGGCAGGAAAATTCTTTTTCATATGTTGGTTGCCCAGGGTGGTTTGTTATTGTTGTTTATTATTGTGTTTGATTATGGAGTATGATCACAAGTAATTTTTATTGAACGAAAATACCATAATCATTAGATGATTATGGTATCATGCGAAACTTATTTTATTTCTTGCAATTATGCGATATAAAATCAGCCACTTTCCCATAGGAAAAATGGCTGAAAAAAACAATTTAAAATATAAAATCAAAAAGTATTTTTTTATCTTAAGCAGCTAAAAAAATGGGAGCTTCTTGAATGGTATGAATGATTATTTACCCATAAAATCGCCTTTGCCAATTTCCACGCCATTGTGGCGTAAAATGGCATAAGCGGTGGTGATATGAAAATAAAAATTGGGCAGGGCAAAATTCAACAGATAATCTTGGCCTTTAAATTTTGCTTCCCAATCCCCCATTTTTAAATGGATAGGTTTCTCTTCGGTACCATCAATTTGCTTGGGTTGGCAGGTTTTGATAAAATCTACGGTTTTCTTAATACGGGCTTGCAATTCGGCGAAGGTGGTTTCGGTGTCGGGGAAACTTGGCACCTCAACCCCGGCCAGGCGGGCGGCACAACCCTTGGCTGAATCGCTGGCAATTTGAATTTGGCGGGACAAAGGAAACATATCAGGGGCCAAGCGGGCATTGATGAAAACCGCTGGTTCAATTTTCTTGGCCTTGGCATGGGCCTCAGCCTTGGTTAAAATGGCCGATAAATTAGCAAACATACGTGTAAAAACGGGAACAGATGCTTGATACATGGAAAGAGGCATAAAGTAACTCCTGAATAAAATGATGAAAAGGACTTTAGAAAGAAATTGGCTAAAGATCAACTGGCAGACATATGATTATTGCAACACACCCAGTTTATTGGTCGCTTCTATAACATGGTATTAACATCCTATAAATCAACCACCGATTTTATCTTTGTGTTATTATAAATTTGTAAAGAAGTAAAAATAACGACATGATCGGAGCTATGGTCAGGTTACAAGAAAATACATATGACAATGTTAAGAGATTTATTATTGGGAAAAAAGATCATACCGGTAAAAGATTAAGTCTTGGCGCGCTCACTCAATATGTGTTTGATCTGCTAATCAGCAATAAAAATTTACAAAATATGTTGGAAGAAGCAATATTGATCCAACAAAAAGAATACAAAACCGAAAATAAAATGGTTGATTTGAAAAAATGGAAACATCAACACGAGGAACCAAAAGAATGAAAATACTTATAGCGATATTTTTAGCCATTGGCATTAGTTTGCCAGCTTTAGCACAGGTTCCAGGTAGAGAAGAAAAAAAACAGTATATCCAATCTCGTTGTGACGAGCTTCAGAAAGAAAACTTGCTGAGGGAAAGAAAAGGCTGTGAAATATTTTTTGGTGGGAGATTCACCACAGGTTATATGTACTACCCACCTACGAGCTATATTATTAGCCATCCTGGCGAGAAATTTTATCTATTAATGGATGAGTATAAGTTTGTGGAGATAGATTCATATTGCGACGGTTTTTTTGGAATTTCTCCTTGGTTTGGATATAGAAATGACCCGGGCCATGAGAAATCTTATGAGGCTTGTGTCAGTTTTTATACTAAGAAGAAGCAGGAAGCTTTGAGGCAGTAATAAATGCCAGCGCGAAGCAACAAAAGAATGTACGAACTTCGTTAATTCTTTGGCAACACCCCGGGAAAAAGAGGATAAAGCAGCTTTGCAAAAAACTATAAATGATTGCATTGAGGATGAAACAGCAAAGAAGATGCGGGAAATAAACCGGTCTTCTAAATAATTAAATTTGCTAAAAAAGTAATATTTTTTGAGGCTATAACAAAGTATCCGAGCTCTTATAGGAAGAAGCGGTTTTGCTTTTAACGTTGAATTTGTGTATAATTCTAAGATTATTTGAGATACTTAGAAAGGGAAAACAAGAATGTTGGGCGCTAGAAAAAAAAATCAATCCGAGTTGATTGATGATACAGAAAAACAACGCCGTTTTGAAGCTTTCAGAAAGGCTGAGGCTTCGTTGCGGATTGAAGGAATTTTTCTGGACAAAGAAACTAGATCTATTTTTGAAATGTGGGTTGCCGGGACAATTACAAGTGAAGAAAAAACTCAGAGAATTCAGCAAATAGTGAGTCAATTAAGTGATTGATCCATACGTTCTAAAAAATGGAATCCTGAAGAATAAGCTTAATATTACGAATGAACAAAAACTTGTTAAAGCAGAAGCTGCTTTAACAAGTGATAGGTTGGCTGAAATAGAGATTAAGGGTTCGAAGGGGTCTTTTGATTTTGAAAGGTTAAAAGCCACCCATTACTATATTTTTCAAGATATTTATGATTGGGCAGGTCAGCCAAGAACAATTGGCATATCAAAGGGCAATAGCAATTTCACTCCTAGCTATTTGATTGACCATAAAATAGAAAGCCTTTTTAGTCGGCTTGAAAAAGATAATTTCCTAAAAAATTTAAAACCGAAAGAATTTGCTGATAAGGCTAGCGAGTTTTTTACCGAATTAAACCAGATTCATCCCTTTCGGGAAGGAAACGGACGGACACAACGCGCTTTTACGGAAGCGTTAGCAAAACAAGCGGGATATAATTTGGCTTTCGATATTTCAACTAAAGAACGTATGATTGATATTTCAATCCGATCACATCAGGGGGATTTAGGCGGTATGAATCGCTTATTTAGCGAGATGATAGACCCTGAAAAAGTAGAAATGATGCGTAAGGCCTTAGGTTTCTTATCACAATCAACAATTCCTTGGAATGATATTTACATCGCCACAACAGAACCTGGCCAAGCTTATCATGGTTCCTTTGTTGGTCAGGCCGGTCAGGATTTTATGATGCGGACAAACCAAAAGAAAATAATTATTGGACATATTAAAGAGTTTCAAAAGATCCCCGAAAGGGGTGAGACCATTAATTTTACTAGTCAATTTCAGACCACCCTTCAAAACAAATTGTCAGAGAAAAATTATTCAGCAACAGCACAAGAGTACGGATTAACGGGTGAGAAAGCTGCCGAGTTTAGTAGACGAATGCAGCAACGCTTCCCGGAAAAAAGTGTAAATCAATCAAGAAATTTAGATAAAGATCAAGATGTTGAACGCTGAAATAATTGACGGTGTGTAGGGCTTGCCTCTGCTATAATGTCATCTATTGACATTGTTTTTGGAGAGGCAGATTATAGAAATGACAATTTAAATGGAAGGAGTAACAGAACATGTCTAGCAGCTTGCATGTTAGTCTGCCCGATGAGATGCGGGCATTTGTTGATCAGCGCACCAATAATAAGCATGAATACGCAACCCCGAGCGAGTATATCCGTGACTTGATCCGTCGTGATATGCGGGATGAGGCTGGCATTGCCTCTCTTGTCCGCAGCCAGTACGAAATGGAGCGCGGCGCCGGTATTGAAATTACCCCGAGCGCCATTTTTGACGAAGAATAATGAAGAGCAAGCCAACATATCTTCTCTCGCCCGCAGCTGTCCAAAATTTGCGCGATCAAAAAGAATGGTCGATCAAACAATGGGGCTACGAGCAGACCAAAAAGTATTTTGATATCTTAACAAAAGGCTTCGACTATATTACCGAGAATTACAAGCGGTTTCCGGCCCGCAAGGAGTTGACGGGCGATACTGACTTCCTGATTTACCTGATCCGCGAGAATTACGTTGTTTTTCAGCCGATGAAGGACGGTCGGATTTTCATTCATGGCATATTGGGCCAAGATCAGGATATTCCCAATATCCTTCGCCGGTCACAACGGCTGTACCAGCAAGAGCGATCAAAAGCTGGCAAATATGGATAACCGGCAAGAAAGCCGCGGAATTTGGCAGAGGGATGCAGCAGATGTTTCCTGAAAAAAACGCAAAACAAACCAAGTGTTTGAGGCTATTAATACCTTATGCTACGACAGCCCTATGTATAAGTTTCGCCACCCATTCCTGACCCAACTTGCGGGTGGCTTCTTTGCGGGCAACGGTTTTTAGCTTTGGCCAATGTTGGTTAAGAAAGGTAATGACCCGTTTGGGGTTGTGTTTGCCCAAGTCGCGCAGCCACCAGCCGATTGCTTTTTGGATAAACCATTCTGGGTCACTGGCATATTGGCTGGCCCAACCCAGCATCCGTTCGGGGTTTTGTCCTGGTTTAGCATAGGGCAGGGTGAAAATCAGGGCGGCCCGCCGCATCCAGAAATTGGCATGTTTTGTCCATTGTTCCACTTGATCTAGCAATTGTTCATCGGCTGCTATACATTTCCAACCGGTGCGAGCCAAATGATCCTCAAGCGCCCAGCCATCGACATCTTTTAAATAGCTGCAAACCATTTGCCAAAGTTCGGTGGAAGCTTTTATCTTGGGCAAAGCCAAAATTTTGCTAGCAGCGGTCATGGCGTCAAAAATACCGGTTTGCCACAAATCATTGGCTAGGGCGATTAGGTGTTGTTCACTTAGTTTCTTGCCAAATTGCCGCGCCAATTTTGTGCAATCCGGGACGCTAACCCCCCAATGCTCGCGGCTGGATTTATGATATTTCTTTTCGATGACCGCGCGTTTTGGGTTTTGTAGAAGTGATAATTCCTGCAGGAATTGGGGTAAAAGGGTTGTGTTTGTTGATATGTTGGTCATTGTCACACCCGCTAACGGATATTGATGGGGGATAGGGATATTATGTTGGGCTATGAAAAACTTGTCAACCAGCGGCATCAGATAGGCCTGATAAGACAGGTCGCTAGCTCATTGCTCAATCACATGACCATTGGAGCCTTTTGAATTCAACGAAGGCCGCCTGACTGTCTAAGTTTTTCAATGGCATTGGAATCAAGCTGCATAACCGTTCTTAAGCCTTGTGGTCGCAATCCGCCCATGGTCGGCGCGCGGCCCTTTTTTCCAAGCATCGCTTGCATAAAAACGATAACGTATCGCCTTCAAAATTCTTGGATTTTTGATGCTGTTCTCGCCTTTTGCGGCCTTTGGCGCCATCGCCTTTACTGTTGGCAAATTTGGTTTCGGCGCTTTAATCAGTATGGCTTGGGCGGTTGGTTCAATGGCACTGGGCTGCGCTTTATTTATTCTATTAGTGCTGGGCGGTATTGCCCGCCTGAATGGTTTTCGTATCACGAAATTGATTAATTATTTGAAAAATGAGTTGCTGATCATCTTCGGCACTTCTTCCAGTGAAACGGTCATCGGCCCGTTAATGCAAAAACTGCAAAAATTAGGGGCGCCGAAAGCGGTGGTTGGCGTTGTTGTTCCTGCCGGTTATTCCTTTAATCTGGATGGCACCAATATTTATTTGGCTTTAGCGATTGGTTTTTTGGCCCAAGCGCTTGATATTCCGTTGTCTTTGGGTTCTCAATTGTCGCTGTTATTGATCCTGATGGTTACCTCTAAAGGTGCATCCGGTGTGACAGGGGCAGGGTTTGTAACGCTGGCCGCTACCTTGGCGGCAGTTAATGGCGAAATTCCGGTGGCTGCCATCGCCTTGCTGTTAGGTGTTGATAAATTCATGTCAGAATTACGTGCTTTGACCAATATGGTGGGCAATGCGGTGGCTTGCTTGGTGGTAGGTAATTGGGAAAAAGTCTTGGACAAGGAAAAACTGAACCAAGAATTAAACTTGGGATACCAAGAAATCAAAAGCAATAGTACACCTGTGGAAGAAGCCTATCCGCAACTGTCTAAAGCCGAAACATAATTTGGCTTCCTATCATGGGATTTAGGGATAATCTATTTCCCATGGGTGGAAAAATCAGCCCGATGGGTATAATTGGGGTTAAACCAGGCCATGGGGATATCCGCCTCAATGCTGCCATTATGAACCCTAATTTTACCAGCCAACCGTCCCTCCCGGACAAAGCCCATGCGTTCATATAAAGCCAAGGCCTTGACGTTTTTTTCGTTGGTATAAAGCTCAACCCTAAAAATATCGGGGCGGTGCTCCTGGATATGGGAGAAGAGGGTGCTAAATAAATTTTTGCCAATGCCTTGGCCGTGAAAATCTGGGTCAACGGCAATGGTCAATTCCCCGAGTACATGACTGAAGGCGCTAGGCTCTAAAGTATAGCAGTGAATTTCCCCAATAATTTGCCGGGGATTCTGCGGGTGATCGACCACCAGGTTAAAGCCACTTTCTTTTGATTTTTTCATAACATCCTGAATGTAGGGAAGGGTGATTTCCTGCTCACGCCTGGCAATTCCCCCACTGAGGCGAGCTACCTTCTTATATAATGCTTGAATTTTTTGAAGATCATTGTCTACAGCTGCGCGAATACTTGACATAGCAAATATTTACTTAACCCCCAGAATAGTTAGTATATTTTCCCTTGAAATATACCATATGTTGTATAGTAATCAACTTTTGAAACTGCTTACCGTTTGGGATATATAAGGTCAATGACGATAGATATACATTTTCTTGTTTTACATATTAGCGCCATTACTGCTCTTTATACTGTTCCTGTTATCTTATTATGCTGGAATACAACGCTGCTCCAAGGCATAAAATCAGGAATAGCAGTCGCTTTGGGTGGGACACTATCCCAAATATTATATGGGTTGATCGCTATCTTCCATTTGGTTCATTTCTCTATTTCCTCTTTGCAAATTGTAACCATAATTTCAGGAATAGGGGGATGCCTGTTATTATATTTGGGATTGCGGGAATTTTGGCTCAAGGGGGAAAATCATCCACGATCTTATCAAGCAAAATTTTGGTTGATTGTTTTATTAAATTTTCTAGTGATGTCACCAAATATTCAATTTAACACTGCTTCTTCTATTTTTTTTCTGCCAAATTATTCAACGGAAAAATCGATTTCATATTTCTTGGCATTGTGTGCCTTATTCATAGGATTTATGAGTGTTTGGACAATTATGGTGTTGATAACAGGAGTAATTAAACATTTTCTATCAGTTCAGGGGCAGAATTATTTAAGATATTTAGGAGGTTTCTGTCTGGCAGTCTATGCCCTATGGCTTGTATTAGGGCCTGTCCTTTTTCCGTTAATGTTTATTCGGTGATGTTAATAAGATTAAAATTTTTAAAGCTGTCATCATCTTTAATAATATCTTTAACAATAAAATTATTTACTTTTTTTCTTGGTATGCGGAAGTTAGGAGAGGACTTGACACACTCTCAGGAAAAGTCTACCACTGGGCACGTGTTGGGTATTGGGTGATTAGCTCAGGTGGTAGAGCAGCTGACTCTTAATCAGCGGGTCCGCGGTCCGAGTCCGCGATCACCCACCAATTTTATTTTCAAAGAATTTGGCTGGGTGGGTTTTAATCACTAGCTTTTGGCAAGTGATTTTTGTGATGCGTCATTTCCAGCCAAGACAGTCGCAAAATGCTGATGGCGCTTGATAAGAACAGCAGAACCAAAATACCTGCGGCCAGCAAATCCGGCCAACCGGATTGAAACAGGAAAACCGCGCCGGCTGCTACCATCACCAACAGGTTGCCAATGGCGTCATTGCGGCTGCATAACCACACCGACCGAATATTTGCATCGCCATCGCGGAAGCGGTATAGTAAAATGGCACATAAAACATTGACGACTAAAACAGCGGCAGCGACCCAGCCCATGGTTATGGGCAGGGGGGTATGTTGAGCAAAAATATGGATGAGGATATCAATGAAAATAATCAGGGCGAAAAGTAATAAGCTGCCACCTTTCAGCATCGCCACGATGGATCGGTGGCGGGGTGTTTGATGGATAGCCCATAGGCTAAGGCTATAGGTTAACCCATCTCCCAGCAGATCAAGCGAGTCGGCCAATAACGCTTGAGAAGAAGCGGCAATTCCCCATCCCAACTCTACCCCAAACATCAGGAAATTTAACCCAGCCACAATCCATAATATCCGCTGATAAGCAGCAGATTGACCCGTAAATACATGGTGGCCGCAATGATCCGACATGGGTGATTTATCCTATAAAAGCGATAATAAATTCGTGCGTTTTTGGCATTATAATCCTTACCGTGAGGGCAGGGTCAATGTTTTTATCCTAACTTCAGAGGGGCTTTTATAATCGCGCCAGTGCTTGACTTTACCCCGGTAAAACCTTATCACCGAAAGCTATGGGGAGTAGCCAGTGGTCTATCTGCCTGGTTAGGTATAGGTAATGTTTTCTATTTTCGCTATGGCGTTTAGCTTATCAACGGATTCTTTTGTCGTCGCTTTAGCCAAAGGGGCCGCCTTGACTCGCGCCAATTGGCGGGTGGCCATAAAAACTGGGCTTATCTTTGGTTTGGTACAAATGGTCACGCCCTGGCTTGGGTGGCTGTTAGGCAATGCCGCCAGCGGTTTTGTGGAAGCCATTGATCATTGGATCGCCTTTATATTGCTGGGTGCGGTTGGTATCAAAATGATTTGGGAAGGGTATTACCATCAGCTTGAAAGAGAAAAATCTCCAAAAGACTCCTGGATGATTCTAGTCTTGGCGGCAATCGCGACTAGTATTGATGCCCTGGTTGTAGGCGTCACTTTGGCATTCTTGGAAACCGATATTTTAATGAGTGCCGCGGTTATTGGGGGCATTACGTTCTTTATGGTAACAATCGGTATGATGATTGGACGTTATATCGGGGCAACCGTTGGCCGAGCGGCCGAAGTTTTAGGCGGGGTGACCTTGATTGGCATGGGAACGCATATCCTCCTCACCCATTTGGCTATCATATAGGGGTTCCTATAAGCTTTTAATCAAGCTGCTGATATCCATATCGGCCATGCCATGATCAAACAGCTTTTTAAACAGCCGCTGACTGACCTTGGTGGACGGCAGTTGTAAGCCCAGTTTTTTAGCTGCCTTTAAGCATATATTTAAATCTTTGAGGCAGATCCGAACACTGGCTTGGGGTTTAAAATCTTTTTGCAGCATCCGTGGGCCGCGTTGTTCCATTTGTCGGGATTGGGCGGAACCATTTAGCATGACTTTTAACAATTGTTGGCCATCTAAGCCCGTTGCTTCAATGAAACGCAATCCCTCAGCCAAGCCTTGAAGTACAGCAATCGCACAAATTTGATTGGCCATTTTGGCCAAACAACCGGAGCTGCTGACCCCCATCCATTCATAACTGCTGGCGTATAGTTGAAACAAAGGAACAGCTTGTTGATAAGCTGCTGGGGTGCCACCTGCCATGATGGTCAGCTTGCCTGCGTCAGCGGCAATTTTACCCCCTGATACCGGTGCATCCAGAAAGGGGATTTTTTTAGATGAGGCAACCGCATTAATTTTTAAGCAGGTATCTTTAGAAATAGTTGAATGATCGATCAGCAAGCTGCCAGGCTTCATCTGATGAAGGATACCTAAGCGTCCTAACGTAATTTCTTTAAGGGCCTTGTCATCTAAAACGCAGGTGAAGACAATTTCTGCGTCCGCAACAGCCGCAGATATGTTGCCAGCGACCATCCCCGGATATTGCTTAACCCATCTTGCCGATTTATCCGGGCTGCGATTGAAAACCGTTATTTGGTGACCCGCTTGTGCCAGATGCCCGGCGATGGGGTAGCCCATAATTCCTAGACCAATAAATCCGATTTTCATGATTGATCCTTTTGACTGAATTGATAGAGTAGTTGGGGGTAAAAATGAGGGGTTAATTATGCTGCCACCGCTTTATTTTGTAAGGTTGAAAAACTAAAAGTCAGCCACCATTTTTGGGCATAAGGGGCGCGCAGGGCGTCAAGCTCCCGCAACAGTTGCTCCCGCGAATAGTTTTTTATGGCAGAACCCAGCAGATGGCTTAATTTTTCTGCAGCTATTTCCCAGTATTTTCCCGAAAAATTATCCTGCCCTGCTCTGGCAATATAGGCAATGATGGCAGTGGCTGCAAAAACATCCAATAAATCGGAACCCGGATATATTTCATCCCCGATGTTTTCAATCATTTTTAAAGTCGTGAGGGTATTGGTGATAGCACAAAGTGTGCGGGTAAGAACACCTGCAATAAGGGGGGTCATATGCAAATTTCTGTTTTCAACCCAGAATTCCCTATGGTGCAGTTGTTTTTCAATCATGTCGGCTGGAAGGATTTGTTGCATTTGCTGCTGACGCCGATGCAAAAAAACATTTTGATAGGTGGGGTTAAGGTCATCAAAAAAATGGACAGCTGCCATGCGTAAAATCTCCAGCAGCATTTTAAGTTCTTGATAATCAGGATTGCGGTGCCAGAAAGTAAGATTGCCAATTTTCACGCCGCCCGGGTTGCTTGCCGCGAAAAGAACGCCAGCTAATTGATAAACGACAATGCTTAGGATGTTTTTATAATTTAAGGGGGGTAAAGACGGTTGGGTTAACGTAAAACTTTCATGAAGCGGATGTTGCATCCCTTCAAAGCAATCCCTTGCTAAAGCAAAACTAAGTTTGGGAATGGCGGCGCTGCTTAAGAAACATAGGGTGTCATGAAATTGAGGAAAGCGCTTTTGCAAGATTTGTTCCAGTTCAGCCAAATCAAATGCCGGTTTGTCCTTGGCCACCACCACCATATCGACATCAGATTTCAGCTCCTGCAACTGATCATTATAACGAATTGATGGTTCACCCCGGGCCAGTGACCCCCCCACATATAAATTAAAATTTTGCCCTTGCAGATACTCAAGAACAACGTCTTTGGCTTGATCCAAATGCTGGCTAACTAATTGATTAATTGACTTTTTCTCTGATAAGGACAGAAAGTTGCTGCGTTTGGTATAGTCTGCCGCTGATTCTAAATAACCCATTCATTTTCCTTACAACAAAATAATTATTGATCTGGTTGTATACGGAAAATAAATTTTTTTGAAATAATTTTTGTATAAAAAGTAATCATGATACGTATTTGTATCACATTCGGCATCAATTTAGCCAATCTTATAGAAGGGTAATCCGTTCGTCAGCGGCAAGCATGGAAATAACCGAGGAATACAGGAAGTTACTTGCATGATGAATTCGTATAAAACAAGGGGAAAGTTAGTTTTGTCTTTCCCTTAAAAATTTTTGCAACCCCGCGCCAAAATTTTTAACCCAATGTTCTATCATTTTTTGAAACATGATATTGCTGGCTTTGTGCATCAAAGAACTTTTAGGAATGGATAACAAATTTATATGAATGAAAATGGTCAAGGTTGATTCAGGTTTCTGCGTGTGACTCTTCTGTATTTGTTGCACCTCAAATTTCACTTCCAAGGGTCCGGGCAAATGAGGGTCATCCCCCACGCGTAGGATGGATTTGGAGTATTGCGGTACTTCCTGGAATTTCAAAACCATGTCATTAACAGCGGTTTCTTCGTAAATCAGCGGATTGGTTGACAAGATATTAACTTTCTTCAGACCTTCCCGCCATTTTGGATAATCAGCAATGTTGCCGATTACAGTGAAAACGTCTTCTCGTAAGATATTTGGGAAAACAAAGCTTTCTTGGTAGGCAATGCTTGAGGTATGGTCTAAAGGATTGACTTTAATTTTAACGGAAGATCGTGGTGAGGATAGGGCGGGGGATTGGTTTGAATTTTTTCTGGAGCGTTCTCGGACGTAACGGATCACAAGATACACCGTCAAAAGATCCAATATCACAAAACCTGCAATCAAATATTTCCATTCAGCCAACATTTACGTATTCTTCATAAAATTTATCTAAAAATGATTTGGCAATTTTCATGATCTCAAACTTTTATCCAATTGCCACAAAAAAGACATAATTGGATAAGAAGATTAAACAATAAACAATCTTTCGTAAGAATTTTTAGAATTGTTTATCCCAGCGAATTGTAATATATTGCGGGTGCTAAATGACCGATAAATAGTTTTGATTGTTTACCACCAAGTTATACGAGTTAAAATTTACTGAATAAAGGAGAAATAACAATGAAGATTTGGAAAATGGCGGTTACAATGTTTTCCGGCATGCTATTGGTAAGCAGCTTGGCCTTAGCCCAACAACCGAGTAGTAGTGGCGTGATATATACCTCAATAACGGCCGTGGAACTTGCAAAAATTATGCAGCAGAAAGGGTTCCGTGCGGAAATTTCAACGGATAAAGATGGTGATCCAACCATCGCTTCTGCTGACTCGGGCTTGAAATTTGATGTTTATTTTTATAGTTGCGATAAACAAGTTGTCAAATCTTGCAAGGTTTTACAGTTTGTGCGTGGTCTTGATTTAGATAATGGCACCAGCATGAAAGTCGTTAATGATTGGAACTCGGATCGTTTATATGGCACGGCATGGCTGGATGATGAAAATGACCCATATTTGGGCATTACCTTGACCTTGGTGGGCGGGGTTACACAAGAACATCTGGTTGAAACCTTATCAATTTTTACAACTAACATGGCACGCTTTAATAAAAGCTTATATGAAAAATAGGCGGTTATTATTTTAAAAACGGGTATAGCTGGGCTTAGCGCCAATTAAGCCCGGCTGTTTTTTTGCGTATGATGTTCGCTGCTTGTTGACATAATTTTGCCATCATTTGCCTTTAGCCTAATGCAAATAGGCCTTAAATGTGGGTGTCTGAAAAAAATTGTCACGGAGAAAAAATGATGAAAGTCTGCTCAAAAATATTGGTTAGTTTTATGGTATTAGCTGCCTTTTGTTATAAGACTGACCTACCGCTTTTTGCCCAAACATCTGTGCAAAAACTTACCCCCGTTCTGCAACCGACCATGAATTTGCCGGATACCCGTATTGGCGATCATTGTTCTTTTATGCTTAACCTGCAAAAGGAACCGGTTTTCTTTTGTTTGACTGCCGTTGATCTACCTTCCGCCAACCCGCAAACACCTCAATATGAGTTTAAAACCTACCTGTATTCCAGAGCCATCAATGCGGCTGTTTCGTGGCGTGCAAAACCGGTGCAAGCAACTTGGATTCAAGAAGATATATATGATCAAAGCATTCATCAACTAATGGCAGATGGAAAAATTTTAATATGGCAGGGGGCTGGGAATGGGGGGTTAGGTGGGCCTGTTTTATTAGATAATCAGGGGTACCAAATCACCGTTCCAGGAATTTTCCGGTTAGGGAAAGATCAGGTTTATCAACCGGTGGATTTAACAAAAATACAAGATCCAGAATTTATTAGTACCCCAGATGGTAGATATATTTTGGTTTTTTCTGAAACGAAGAATGGCCAGAAGCTTTGGAAGGTTTGGGGATTAGCGGAGGTATCGGACAAATTTGGCAACGGCCAATTAATAACTGTATGGGAAAAAACTCTTCCCCTTACCGGAAATATTGATCGCGTGACGTTCTTTCAAACTTCCAATCAGCAAACCATCGTTGCCTATTCGGAAACAGTGAAGAACAAAGTAAAAATTCAGGTGATTAACTTTGGAAGATTAGCGCAGGCCGCAGCCCTTAGACCAATAGCGGTTTGGAAAAATACTTTTGAAATTCCAGGGTTTGATGCAGAAAAATTTTTGGAAAAACAATCGCTTATCAATATTCAAGAGTATAAAACCGGACAATTCCTTTTATCGGTTGGTGGGCTCGGTTCTGAAAAATCAAACACTTATACCAAGCAGTGTTTCTGGGTGTTTCGTGAGGGTGTTAATTTAAAGGATGGGTTTAGTTCGCCCGTAGTATGTAAAAACTATTATTCACATTCTGTAATTGATCAGCAAGGAAATCTGTGGTTAGCCCATTTAGAAAAAGCACCTTCCTCAGAAAGTCCTGATTTGGTGGTGGAGATTCTTTATCCATTCGTTTCACCATTTTGGGGGGATCGAGCATTCAAAAACTTAAAAATTAAATTACCGGCCGGGGTATTTTTAAGCGAATGGTCACTTAGCGGCCAATCGATCCCATGGATGGATACAATAGCGACCCAACCAGATCAAATGCCAAAACTGATGTTAGTGGTAGGGGGAGTGTATGAGGAAAAGATGGTGGATGTATTTTTAGAAATCGGTGCCAATGGGAACATGGAAAAGCCTTTTATTCTGCCAAGGCCAACAGGGGATAGTTTTGTAAGGGCGAAAGACGTAAATACGTTTCAGCCTACCTTTTTTGCAGGAAAAATAAGTGCGGATCAAAAATATGTGTGGATTTCTGGCAGATATTGGTGGCCTTTTTCTACATTGTTACCCGGCGGTAATTCCCGCAGCCAGTTATTCTATGTGCCGCTTAGTCCATAATATGTGGATAATAAATTTTGGTTTATTTTTGATGGTTCAGTAATTTATTAATTAGTATTCAAAGTTTGTTTGGTGAACCAAACTGGATATCAATCTGCTTTTACTAACGGAGACAAATTCATGGGCAACATATTTTTCAAACGATTGCTTCTTCTTCCCTTATCAATTGTTAGTTTTTCAGGATTATTTTTTTCGTTATCGGCGGAAGCGGCTGAGTGGCAGAAAATGGAGCTGCCGCAACCGTCAGCAACTGTTTTGCAGGGGCGCGGCTTATTTCAATGTGAATTAAAAAGCTTCCCCTCTGCCCAACGGTTATTTTACGGCTGCCGTGTGGGAGCAACTGGTTCTTCAGCCAAAACCAGACCTTATGATTATTGGGTGGTTGAATTAGATAATCAGGGCAAAAAAAAGCAAGAATGGGTGATCAAGAACGTTAGTGAGGGAAACAAGTTGTTTTCGGCCTTAATCATTGCGGCCGACAACCAGGATTTCTATTTGGCGGTAACAGAACTGGATGATGAGGCGAATAAGAAGAACCGCGATGTACAGGTTTTAAGCAGCTGGTTAATCAAAACCCTGAAAATTTATCGTGTTTCAAAAAATAACAAACAAGAAGCCATTGATTATGGCTGGGTAACAGGGTCATTGAAAACCTTGCCAGCCGTTATGGTGCAACCATCAGGCTCTGCTGGCAAACGTCCGGCCTGTTTATGGATTGCCATTGGTCGCCCATCAGAGGCCAGTGATAACAATGACGGTGCTTTCTTTGAAATTGTTGAACAATGCTATGACCGCAAAGGTAAGGAGCGGTTACGCATCATAGCCCAATGGAAAGGGGATCCAAAATCCGGCTGGTATGAATTATCATTTTTGGGTAGCAACGGGGGTAGTATTCAAGTCGGCGGGGAAAAGTTTGAAATTGGCGCCAAAAAAGCAGTGTTTCAATCGGCATCCCAATTATGGCATTACAGTCTTATTGAGGGGAATCCTTCAATGTGGGAGCAACAAGCCCGTCGGCCTGCGGGATCGCAAACATACACTTACGCAAAACCTATTTTAGCCAATGATATTTATGGGTTAAACGGCTTTTTTTATAGGAATTCAACAAAGGTAGAAAATGCTGAAACGCACATTATCATTCCCAATGTCTCATCAAAAACTGTTGAACTTCTCATCCATCAGGAACCAAAGGGCGGTGCCCAACCCTCCGCAAAAGCTGAATGGCCTATTATCGGGAAAATTGATCTGACCAAATTACTGGCGCGCTACCAATTGGCGGGGGCTAAATATCTGTGGGATTCATCCCTTATTCAAGGCCCAGATAAAGGTTGGGTGCTGGTTGTTTCACAATTAGACGGTGCGACGTCTATGATTCAAGCTCCTGGTATGCTTTATACCTTTCTGTTGAAGGCGGATGGCAGCCTTATTCGAGAATTGCCAGCAGTGAAGTTAAATCGTCCGAGACCTTCGGATAGCCAGGTAGAAATCCTTCCGGGATTAAATGACCGTACTGCTTTCTTATTGCTCACGGGAACGGCTCCAAATGATCAATTGAGCTTGTGGCGCTTGCAATTGGATCAGTAAAAATATTTGGGAAGGGTGCGCCAAAAGTGCACCACTCGTAAAATACAGAATATCTTGATATCGGTTTCATAATTGGTGGGCGCGGCAAGGATTGAACTTGCGACCCCATCCGTGTGAAGGATGTGCTCTCCCACTGAGCTACGCGCCCGCTCCTGGTGAGCAGGTATTTATCATTGGCTCACCATAAAAACCTTGGGATGATTGGTCAATCATTATTTCCACTCAAAATCGAAATGATATTTTATTTTCCATTCCCTAAAATAGTGAAGATGATTTTTCGTAAAATCCACTGTTGCATATTTATCAATGACGTTTGATTTTAAGCATTGTGCAGCTGGCAATACTTGCAAAAATAACAGACTTCAGGCAGAATCAAGGGGCTTATGCGATAAATCATTCATGTGGGTTGTCTTCATTCGCATAAGATAAAACGTTTTTATTATCATTTTTTAAAAAAGGTGTGATATGACTTCATTAACAAAAATTACGGTTAGCAGCTTATTGATGGTTGGTTTATTGGGATTATCTGCTTGTGGTGAAAGCGATGCCGATAAGGCAAAAAATGCCGCGCGTGAAGGCTGTGAAAAAACATATAATCAAAACACAGCTATTGCAAAAGAACAGCGCGATCAATTGATTAAAGAATGCCAAGCAGCTATAAAATAGTTTCCTTCATTTGTTCTATGTCAAGATGCTTGCAGCTGCTGGTTGCAAGCATCTTTTCTGTGCAGGTAAGATGACGAATGCTTCCGCCAATAATTAAATGTTTTAAGGGAAAAAATAATGAAATCAACTTATAAAATATCATTAAAAATATTCTTAACCACCCTAAGTTTAGGGGTTTTAGCGGCGTGTGGGGATGGTAAGGAGTCGTTTATCCGCGACACATGCAAACAAGAGATGGATAAAAATCCGAAAGTTGCCAGTTTGCCGAAAGCCCAACAAGAGATGATCTTGAACATGTGTATTGAAGAAGCAACAAAGGCACTGAATAAGTAAAGTAATAATATAACCTATAGGTTGTTGTGCTTGATATAAAAACGGATCGTCCAAGAACCGGCGATCCGTTTTCTTTTTGATCAAAACCAATCAATTTTATGACGAATACTACCTAATAATCGTCATTATCTTTTATTTGCGTCGATGCTGATAATTTTTTTCTTTAATGCCGTGATTAATTTACCTAAATCCGCTGAACCTTTCAATGCGGTTGCAAAATCATCACGCATAGTGCTGGCTTGGCTTAATCCTTCAACCACAAAATCGGTAATAACGAAGGTTTCCCCCTCTGGGCGTAATTGCCAATCAATTTGTACTTTATCGGTCGCCGCCTTACCGATAATAACAGTTTGCACAATATAATTCGTTTTATTACTGATCGTGCGTGTAATCTCTAATTTTTGCCCGGAGTAAGTAGATAGAAGGGCTGCAAAATTTTTGGCATTATATTCCCGGAACACTAATAAATATTCCTGTTGTTGATCGGCCGAACCTTTCGTCCAATATCTGCCCACCACAAACTTAGCCAAGGCTGGTATATCGGCATAACGGTCAAGGAATTTTAACATCCGTTCTTCCCGAGTTTTTTTATCAAGGCCTGCAACGGTTAAGGTATGGATAGCCTCATCAGCAATGCCACGGATAAAATCCGTGGGCTTCGGTTGTTCCGCATGCAAAGTCCCTGCAAGACCGGTCATCAAGGCGACCAACATCCATTTTACAGAAAATCTTACATTTAAACCGCTCATAGGGCTTTTCCTTTAATGTATTTACATGAGTGAATGATAACATATTTCAACGGCTATGTTCAATGAATCCGCAAATTTTACTTTGGCTGTATCTCTTTTGCCACACTAGGGCTAAGACTATGGAATAGGCCTAATATAAGCCAAGGGTTAGGTCGTAAAATGAGAAGAAGGGGGTTTTTATCCGCCGGGATGGACTGGTATATTTTAAACGCCCGTCATTAATCAGCAATCCAGGGATATGCCATAAAAATTCCGACAGGATTTTCACAAGTGACGATATTTATTTAGATCATTGAAATAAAATTTACAGCCATTTTTCCACATGATGGCAAGCCACCAAACGGTCACCAACCGGACGTAGGGGGGGGATAGCCTGCGTGCACATTTCTGTTGCATGGGGGCAACGTTTATGAAAGGTACAGCCGGGCGGTGGATTAAGGGGCGATGGCATTTCGCCTTTTAAAACAATGCGTGCTTGGTGAAGCGGACGATCAACGGAGGGGGTGCTGGCTAGTAAAGCTTGCGTGTAAGGGTGTAGGGGTTTTTGGAAAATCACTTCCTTCGGGCCATGTTCAACGACTTTTCCCAAATATAACACCGCGACATCATTGGCAATATGTTTCACTACACTCAGATCATGGGAAATAAACAAATAAGATAACTGAAATTCATGTTGTAAGCTCGTCATCAAATTCAATACCTGGGCCCGGACGGAAACATCTAGGGCAGATACTGGTTCGTCGGCTACCACAATTTTCGGCTTCAACATTAAGGCGCGGGCAATAGCAATCCGTTGCCGCTGACCGCCCGAAAACATATGCGGATACCGTTGCGCATGTTCTGGCCGCAACCCGACCTTCTGCAACATTTGCTCGACTTTCTCACGCCGTTCCGGGGCCGAAAGGGAGGTATTTATTTTCAAGGGTTCGGCCAGCAATACGCCGATCTTTTGGCGAGGATTTAGGGAACCATAGGGGTTTTGGAAAACCATTTGAACAAATGGCCTGAATTTTTTTAATAAAGATTTGCTGGGATTGCTGAGATCTTGCCCATCTAAAAATAATTGGCCTGTGGTTGGGCGCTCAATCATGGTTATCATGCGGGCCAAGGTTGACTTCCCTGAGCCTGATTCACCCACAACCGCCAATGTTTGGGCTGCTTTTAAAGTAGGCGTGGTATTCAATCGTTCAATCATGGATAGAAGATCCTAAGGGATAATGGCAACGGACAGAACGCCCATTGGCGTTGGCTTCAAGGGCTGGTAAATCTTGCCGACATTTTGTTTGACAAAATTGGCACCTGGGATGGAACAAACAGCCTTTTAAACGATCGTAAATTCCGGGTACAGTGCCGGGAATTGATAATAAGGCTTCCCCTTCCTTGCTTCTTTCCGGCAGGGCTTGCAATAAGGCAGCGGTATAAGGATGTTGGGGGTTTTTAAAAAGTTGATTGGCGGATTGTTTTTCAACCACTTGCCCGGCATACATCACCATAATATTTTCGGCCATTTCAGCCACCACCCCCATATCATGGGTGATTAAAATCAGCGACATGCCCGTTTCTTTTTGTAAATTCCTTAATAAATCCAATATCTGCGCTTGGATGGTAACATCTAAGGCCGTGGTTGGTTCATCGGCAATCAGCAGGCGGGGGTTGCAGGCAATCGCCATTGCAATCATCACCCGTTGGTTCATGCCACCCGATAATTGATGAGGGTAAGAATCCATCCGCTTGGCCGCAGCAGAAATTCCAACTTTTTCAAGCAGTTCAAGGGTTTTGCCGTAACGTTGACGTTTGTTGCCGCCCTGATGTATGGCTAAGGTTTCCATGATTTGGTAACCAATGGTAAAACAGGGGTTTAAGCTGGTGGTTGGTTCTTGGAAAATCATCGCCACGTCTTTGCCGAGTAGCGAGCGTCGTTTGGCTGCCGAAATGCCTAATAAATTCATATTGTTAAACGATAATTGATCGGCGCGAACCTGGCCAGGCCATGGAACTAAACCCATGGCCGCCAACATCGTAATGCTTTTTCCGGAGCCTGATTCCCCAACAATTCCCAAGGTTTTCCCGGGCTCAATCGTCAAATCTAAGCCATCCACGGCTCGGAATGGCCCGCGTGAGGTTGGAAATTCAACAATTAAATTGCGTATTTCTAATAAACTCATTTTTTTACCGTTTTAATTTGGGATCAAGGGCATCACGCAGCCCATCACCCATCAAATTGAATGCCAGTACGGTGACAAGAATACATAAACCTGGCAAGGTAACAATCCAAGGATGTTGGATAATAAAACTTCTGGCCTCCGCTAGCATCGTTCCCCATTCAGGGGTTGGCGGTTGTGCGCCATAGCCAAGAAAACCCAAAGCCGCCGCATCCAAAATGGCACTTGAAAAGCTTAAGGTTGCTTGCACGATAAGGGGGGGCAAGCAATTGGGCAGTAAGGTTATGAACATCAAGCGTAAGGGGCCTGCACCTGCCACACGTGAGGCAATGACATATTCTTTATTAATTTCTGCAATAACCGCCGCTCGTGTTAAGCGGGCGTAATAGGGCAGCACGGTAATGGAGATGGCAATCATCGCATTGGTTAAACTTTTGTCCAAAATGGCTATGATCACCAGGGCCATCAAAAGGCTTGGCAGGGCTTGGATAATATCCATTAAACGCATAATGCAAAAATCAATCATTCCACCAAAATATCCAGCCATTAACCCCAGGGAAACACCAAAAATTAACGAGATAGTGACAACAATTAATCCGATGATCAGGGATAAGCGCGCCCCATAGATTAAACGGGAAAGAATGTCCCGCCCGACATTATCCGTACCTAGCAGATGCTCAATCATGCTGCCGTCAACCCAAGCGGGTGGCAATAAAAACCGTCCCTCAAACTGAAAAGTAGGATCATAGGGGGCAATTACATCGGCAAAAATTGCTATAAAAATCAATAGGGTAATAATAATTAATCCGATTAAAGCGCCTTTATTCCTAGAAAATTGTTTCCAAAATTCAGCAAACACACTCGGCACAGCCATGTTTTGTGGGGATACAGCTTCTGGTTCAACGGCCATGACGGATCCTTGGATTAATAAAACCATATAAAATATCAATAATAAAGTTAACTACCATGATGAAGGTTGCCACCATCAATACAGCGCCTTGCAAGACTGGATAATCGCGCCTATCTAGGGAATCAACCAACCATTTACCAATCCCAGGCCATGAAAAAATGGTTTCTGTCAATACCGCGCCCGCTAACAAAGCCCCTGTCTGCAATCCGATCACCGTGATGACGGGGATCAGGGCGTTGCGTAATCCATGAATAAAGATAATGCGGCCTGGTCTTAATCCTTTGGCCTTGGCGGTGCGTATATAATCCTCACCCATCACTTCGATCATCGACGACCTTGTCATGCGCGCCACAATGGCCAAGGGAATGGTACCTAAAGCCAAGGTTGGCAAAATTAAATGATGCAAAGTAGAATAGAAGGCTTGCCAATCATTTTGTAACAAGCAATCCAATAATAAAAAGCCGGTAATTGGTTCTATATAAAATTCAAGTGATATACGCCCGGATACCGGTGTCCAACCCAGGGCTATGGAAAAAAACAAAATCAACACCAGTCCCCACCAAAAGATTGGCAAGGATTGTCCGGTCAAGGCTGTTCCCATAGTGACATAGTCCATGGCTTTACCTCGGCGCAAGGCCGCTAAAATACCCATGGGTATACCAAAGACAATCCCAAACAACATGGCGGAAATAGCCAGTTCGATGGTGGCTGGGAAAAGTTGCCAGAATTCATTTAAAACCGGTTGGGTGGTGACAATGGAATTCCCCAGATCACCTTGGACAACTTGGGAAATGTAAATAACATATTGGTCAAGCAAGGGGCGATCGAGCCCAAGCCTGGCCCGCATTTCTTCCTGCCAGCGTGGGTCAACAGACCTTTCCCCTAGTAGGGCGGTAATAGGATCTCCCTTAATCAGGCGGACCATTGAAAATGTCAGCAGGGTCACACCGATAAAAGTGGGGATCAGCAATAAAAATCGGTTAAGAAAAAACGCAGCATGGGGCTGTCCAACCAAACAAGAAAAATTTATGAAATCTTCATTCGTCACTTACCAATAAACAAAGTTATTTCGGAAAAGTAAACTACTCTTTTGATATCAGTTAAAATAGTTCGATTATCAACACGAAATTGTGCATTTTTTTCCCAAATAGCTGGTTTAGGCAAAAAATAAAGTGGGCGATATCTATTCGATAAAGCCCACTTTATTACGTAAAAACAGCAATATTACTTCAACTCAACCCCATAGAAATCATTCGAACCAAACGGGCTGATTTCGTAACCAACGACGTTTGACCGGGTGATAACGGTTGCGACTGAATGGGCAATGGTAAACCAAGGCGCTTCTTCTTTGAAGATCACTTGAGCTTGTGCATACAAAGTAGCACGTTGCGGTTGATCACTGGTTTGGCGGGCTTTAACAATCAAATCATCAAAAGGCTTAAAGCACCAACGGGCTGTACTGGAACCAGCAGAGGCACATGATAATAAATTACCAAAGAAATTATCAGGATCCCCATAATCACCCGTCCAACCCAAGAGGGCCATATCATGATCGCCATCACGTAGATGCTGTAAATAGGCACCCCATTCGTAACTGACCAACTTGGCTTTAATACCAACTTTGGCCAAATCCGCTTGCATCATCTCAGCCATGGCTTTGGCATTGGGGTTGTAGGGGCGCTGTACCGGCATCCACCATAAAGTGGTTTCAAAACCATTCGGATAGCCAGCTTCTGCCAACAATTTTTTAGCGGCAGCTACGTCGTATTTGTAATCCTTAATGGATTTGTTGTAGGACCAAAGTGTGGGTGGAATCGGGTTAATAGCAGCTGTACCTGAACCCAAATAAATGGCTTTAACAATATTGGCTTTGTTCAAGGCCATATTAATAGCTTGACGGACACGCTTGTCGTCAAACGGTTTTTTCTGGGTGTTAAAACCAAGATAGCCAATGTTAAAACCTTCTTGCTGCAGGACGCGCAGGTTTTTATCAGCTTTCATCGCATCAATTTCCGCCGGATTTGGGTAACCCATCACGTGGCATTCCCCTTTACGGATTTTTTGGAAACGAATGGACGCATCTTTGGTAATGGCAAAAACCAGATTATCAATCTTGGCTGAACCACGCCAATACTGAGCATTTTTGGTGTAACGGATGACTGAATCCTTTTGGTAATTGACCAAAACGAAAGGACCTGTGCCGATTGGGTCATTATCCAACTTCTCTGGCGTGCCAGCCTTCAACAATTTATTCCCGTATTCCGCAGATAAGATTGAGAAGGAATGCAATGTCAAGATGCTGATGAAAGTTGCATCCGCTTTGTTTAAAACAATCCGAACGGTATAATCATCAACTTTACTGATTGATTTGATTAAATTTGGTGCATCAACTTCATTAAAGTAGGTGTAAGTTCCACCAGATACTTTGTTGTAAGGGTGGTTTGCATCAAACATGCGGTTAAAGCTGAACACAACGTCGTCAGCATTGAAAGGACGTGTAGGTGTGAAGGCTTTATTGCTGTGCCATTGTACGCCACGACGCAAATAGAACGTGTAGGTCAAGCCATCATCCGAAATTTTCCAAGATTCTGCCAAACCTGGCACGGCCTCGGTTGAGCTGCCACGCACTTCAACCAAACGGTTGTAAATCGCAATGGACGAAGCATCAAAAGTTGTCCCGGCGGTGGCTAGTTGCGGATTAAACGTTTCCGGGCTGCCTTCCGAGCAGTATATAAGTGTTTTATTCTGGGCTTGCGCTAACGGGATTGCGGACAATGTCAGTCCAGCAACCGCTAAGGCTTGCCACAAATATTTCTTCATCGGTTTTTCTCCCTTAAAATTAGTATGATAACAGCTAGCTCATATAAGACAATTTAACCCTATGACGATAAATAAATGTCGTCAATACAAATACGAAAGCTAAAAAAGAGAAAGCATTTTTGGCGAAGGATTGTTTTTCGGATGAGAGTGGCTTTGCTGGATAAGACAAACCAATTTTACCCGTATATAAATTACTGCCATGTCAACGGAATGGTGCCGGGTGCGGGATTCGAACTCGCGACCTACGGATTACAAATCAGTTGCTCTACCACTGAGCTAACCCGGCAACAATATGCGTTTGTTTAGTAAACAAATTTTGGGGTATTGGTCAATATAAATATGGGGCTGATCTTCAATTGAATCCAGCATTGGATAATAATAAAGTGGGCGCCACCTATAATAATAGCGCCCAGTTTGGCAGTCAACCCCAACTATTATTGCAATTCAACCCCATAAAAATCATGCGCGCCAAACGGGCTAATCTGGTAACCAACCACGTTTGACCGGGTAATTTCAGTGGCGATTGAATGGGCAATGGTAAACCAAGGCGCTTCTTCCTTAAAAATAACCTGGGCTTGCATGTATAATTTCGTACGCTCACCGAGATTGCTGGTTTGGCGGGCTTTAACAATCAAATCATCAAAAGGCTTAAAGCACCAACGGGCCGTGCTGGAACCAGCAGAGGCACATGATAATAAATTACCAAAAAAATTGTCTGGATCGCCGTAAACCCCTGTCCAACCTAATAGGGCCATATCATGATCGCCATCACGTAGATACTGTAAATAGGCACCCCATTCGTAACTGACCAACTTGGCTTTAATGCCAACTTTGGCCAAATCCGCTTGCATCATCTCAGCCATGGCTTTGGCATTGGGATTATAGGGGCGCTGTACCGGCATCCACCATAAAGTGGTTTCAAAGCCATTGGGGTAACCGGCATCAGCCAGCAATTTTTTGGCGTTGGCTATATTGTATTCATAGTCTTTAACCGATTTATTATAAGACCATAAAGAGGGAGGGATGGGGTTAATGGCCGCTGTACCTGAACCCAAATAAATGGCCTTAACAATATTGACTTTGTTCAAGGCCATATTAATGGCCTGACGGACACGCTTGTCGTCAAACGGCTTTTTCTGGGTGTTAAAACCAAGATAGCCAATGTTAAACCCTTCTTGCTGCAGGACGCGCAGGTTTTTATCAGCCTTCATCGCATCAATTTCCGCTGGGTTCGGGTAAGACATGATATGGCATTCACCCTTGCGGATTTTTTGGAAACGAATGGACGCATCTTTGGTAATGGCAAAAACCAAATGATCAACTTTTGCCGGGCCCCGCCAATAATTATCATTTCTATCATAGCGGATGACTGAATCCTTTTGGTAATTGACCAAAACGAAAGGACCTGTGCCGATGGGTTCATTATCTAATTTCTCCGGCGTGCCAGCCTTTAACAACTGATCCGCATATTCCGCCGATAAGATGGAAAAAGAATTTAACGTTAAAATATTAATAAAGGTGGCATTGGCTTTTTTTAAAACAATCCGCACCGTATAATCATCAATTTTATCAACCGATTGAATTAAATTGGGGCCATCAATTTGGTTGAAATACGTATAAATACCGCCCGATATATGATGGTAAGGATGTTTTGCGTCCATCATCCGTTGGAAGCTGAATACCACATCATCGGCACTAAAAGGGCGGGTGGGGGTAAAGTTTTTATTGCTTTGCCATTGCACCCCATGCCGCAAGTAAAGGGTATAAGTTAAGCCATCATCCGAAATTTTCCAAGATTCCGCCAAGCCCGGTATGGCTTCCGTGGAGCTACCGCGTATTTCTAATAAGCGGTTATAAATGGCAACTGCTGAGGCATCAAAAGCGGTTCCTGAGGTGGCCAGTTGCGGATTAAACGTTTCCGGGCTGCCTTCTGAACAGTAAATAAGTGTTTTATTCTGGGCTTGCGCTAAGGGGATTGCGGACAGTGTCAGCCCAATAACAGCAATGGTTTGCCATAAATATTTTTTCATCGATGTCTCTCCCTTGAATTTGGTGCGATCCAACCGGCTGATAGAGGTAATTTCAACAGGTAATATAGGTTGATAAAAGATAAACGTCTATCAATATAAATATGCAGATAAGACAAAAAATATAATTTCTTGGCCCCTGTTTTTAAGGTTTTATGCGCCTAACTGCTAGGCATGGCAATGCTAACCACTGCTTGAGCTGCGATACCCTCTTCCCGGCCCGTAAAGCCTAAGCTTTCTGTGGTGGTCGCTTTAATATTCACGCGGTCATCGCTAATCCCCAGCAATCCTGAAATTTTTTTGACCATGGCCTCGCGGTGCGGCCCGATTTTTGGATTTTCACAAATAAACGTAATATCCGCATTCACAATCCTGCCTGCTTTTTTGGCCACCAAAGTCATAATATGTTGAATAAATATGCTGGAATCAGCCCCCCGCCAGCGCATATCTTTTGGTGAAAAATGCTGGCCGATATCGCCTGCGCCGATCGCGCCCAACATAGCATCTGCTAAAGCATGTAACCCAACATCTGCATCGGAATGCCCCTCTAAGGAATGATGGTTGGCAATTTTAATTCCTCCTAAGGTCACGAAGTTGCCTTCCTTATAGGCATGCACATCAAAACCTGACCCCGTCCTGTATTCATAAGAAGAGGGAAGTATTTTTTCAGCCCGCCTTAAATCTTGTTCAACGGTTATTTTCATATTGTCCTCATCGCCTATAATAATTAATGGCGGGATGCCTTGCGCCTCAAATAAACTGGCATCGTCGGTAAAAGTCTTATCTTCATATTGTTCATGGGCGGCCAATATGAGGGGGTAATGGAAAGCCTGGGGGGTCTGCGCGCGCCATAACCCTTGGCGATCAACGGTATGTTGGATGCGGTGATCCTTATCCGCGTATTTTAACGTATCAACCACTGCCGTGGCGGGTATGACTGCTGGTGCGGTTTGAAGAGCTATCAATAAGCGATCAATCAAGGCGGCATTAATAAATGGGCGGGCGGCATCATGAATCAGAACGTAATCAGGCTTTAAGTGTTGGATAGCTTCCAGGCCTTTTTTTACCGATTGTTGCCTGCTGGAACCACCTGCAATGAAGGGCAGTAACTTTAAACCCTGAACGGCTTCTTGATACCAATTCAAATGGTCAGGCTGCCCGACGACTGCAACCGCATTAATCTTGGGATGGCTGGTTAATATGTCCAAACTATACCTAATAATAGGTTTGCCGCCCAATTGGCAATATTGTTTAGGAAGCGAATGGCCAAATCGTTCGCCCCGACCGGCCGCTACTATCAAAGCAATTGTTTTCATGTCTTGATCAATCAGTTAAATAATTTTATCACCACAGGGGCATTTATCCCTTTATATCAAGCCACAGGTAAAGGGTTTGGTGACTTAAGTCAAGTAAAGGACAAGAGGCATGCAGGGTAAAATAATCCCATCAAGCATATGTTTTAAAACCCATGACCATTCAAATATGCGTTATTCAATTCCCTGGGTTTCTTGATTGTTAAATTGGGCAATAATGGGCACGTGATCGGAAGGTTTTTCTTCAGCCCTGGTATATTTATCAATTGTCACTTGCTGTAAACGGTCGGCGGCTTGGGGCGAGATCAAAAAATGGTCAATCCGTAATCCTTCGGCTCGCGGCCAACGTCCGCCTTGATAGTCCCAAAAGGTGTACAGGTTTTTCTCATTGGTTTGTAGCCGCAAGGCATCCGAATACCCAACATTAAGGATTGAGCGGAAAAACTGCCTTGATTCGGGGCGGCATAGGGCATCATCTTGCCAGGCCACCGGATCATAGACATCATCATCCGTGGGGATGATATTGAAATCGCCACCGATCACCACATTTTCTTCAAAAGCTAAAATCTTTTGGGCATATTGCCGCAATGCTTCCAGCCATTGCAGTTTATATGAAAATTTGTCGCCAGGATATGGATTGCCATTGGGCACATACACGTTAATGACGCGCCAAACACAAGGATTTGTTTCAATGATAGCTTCTACATAACGGGCTTGGGGGTCATGAGCCATTCCGGGTAAAAATTTATTTTCCAGCTGGATGGGATATTTACTTAATATGGCTACGCCATTATAGGTTTTCTGGCCGGATATAAGCAAATTATAGCCCATTTCCTCAATTTCTTTGGCAGGGAAGGTGTCCGCCATTGTTTTGATTTCTTGCAACAAAAGCACATCGGGGTTACGCCGGGATAACCAATTCAATAAATGTGGCAGATGGGCGCGGACGGAATTAATATTCCAGCTGGCAATTGATAATTTTTTCATCAAATCAACAAAATTATTAGTTTAATTGGCATATAAACCAAGTGCTTAATAAAATTCCTTCAATTAAAAATGTCGTTTTCCAAGAATGATTGATGGCTAAGCCATTACATTTTAGGGGCAAAAGAATTGCCGCATCCACAAGATGATTGGGCATTAGGGTTGCGAATTTGAAAGCCAGCGCCGGATAAATCTTCTACAAAATCGATTTCACAGTTCTCCAGAAAGGGTAGGGAAATATGATCCACCAGCAATCCGGTACCAGCTTTTTCAACCAATATATCATCTGGGTTTATCGATGTCTCTAGAGAGAATTGGTACTGGAAACCGGAACAGCCGCCGCCCAACACGGAAAGGCGTAAATATCCCTTTTTTAATTTTTCTTGATGCAAGACATGCAGGATTTGCTTCGCCGCCCTGTCTGTCAAGCGGACATGGGCAGGGGAAGGGTGGGGAGGTGGGGAGGTGTTAAGCGCAAGTTCCATCAGCATTACTCACATGTATAAAACTTCAATTTTAATGACTACCTTTATAATATAGGATCTCTGCCAGCATTATTCCAGATAAAACTTATCCGGTATCAGAAATAAAAAATCATCAAATGTGGTATTTCATTGGCCAGCTTGTTAATTTAAAACGATCAGGTATATGATATATATAATTAGAACCTTATGAAAAATAAGCTAGAGGATTGTGGCTTGCCTTACGTATCATTAGCACCCTTAAAACCTTACGCAACGCAGGCCAGTTCAGGCGGGAAAAGGTTGTATCCCGAGGTAGAAAGCCATTTGCGTTCCCCCTTCCAGCGCGACCGAGACCGGGTTATTCACAGCACGGCCTTTCGGCGGTTAAAGCATAAAACCCAGGTATTTATTGCCCATGAAGGTGACCATTACCGCACACGCTTGACCCACAGCATTGAGGTTGCACAAATTGCCCGTACCATTAGCCGTATTTTGGGTATTGATGAAGATTTGGCGGAGGCCTTGTCCTTAGCGCATGATTTAGGGCATACCCCGTTTGGGCATGCGGGCGAGGATGCTTTGTCTTTGGCCATGCAACCTTATGGCGGGTTCAGCCATAATGAACAAACATTCCGCATTTTAGTGGAACTCGAGAAAAAATATCCGGCTTTTGATGGCTTAAATTTGACTTGGGAATGTTTGGAAGGGGTTGTCAAGCATAATGGCCCTTTGATGGGGAAAATTGACCCGTATCATCCCGCAAAACCGGCCGGGAATCCTATCACATCCTTTATTGTGCAGTATTCTCAGGAGAAACAAGATTTGTTGCTTACCACTTGGCCGGGGATGGAGGCTCAAGTGGCCGCCATTTCTGATGATATTGCCTATAATAACCATGATATTGATGACGGTTTGCGGGCCAATCTTTTTACCCTGGAAAATCTGAAAGAAATTAGCTTAATTCAGGAGACTATTGAAGAAATCAACCAAGAATACCCCTATTTGCAACCGCAGCGGTTACGCCCTGAATTAGTGCGGCGGCTTGTCAATAAAATGGTCTTGGATGTCATTGAATATAGCGCTGCCCAAATAAATAAATACCGCCCCAAACATGTGACCGATATAAGGCTATTGCCGGAGGCCATTGTTTCATTTTCCCCCGACATGGCCAAGCAAGAAAAAATGTTAAAGCAATTTCTGTTTCGTCATATGTATCGGCATTATCAACTGAACCGTATGGCCAAGGGCGCCAAAAAAATGGTTCAGGAACTTTTTGAATATTACATTCAATCCCCGAATTGTTTGCCAGAAGAATGGCAAAAACCTGACCAGCAAGCGCAATCAGCGGGGACGGCAAGATTAATTGCGGATTATATTGCCGGAATGACCGATCGTTTTGCCATCCTTGAACATCGACGCCTGTATGATTCGTTTCACGCCGTCAGGTAAATCCTGTATTGCAAAATCCAAATAGCTTATTATGAGTAAACAGTAAAAATTTTCAAAAGTCTTTTAACGTTGGTGATTATGGATATCTATAAAAATTTCCACGAACAGGTCTTAGCAACAGTCAGTGCCATCTGGCCAAATGAACCCAAATTAATGGAACTTACCCATATCCAAGTGGAACAACCGCGGGAGGCTAAATTTGGGGATATAAGCACCAATGCCGCCATGATCGTGGGTAAAAAATTGGGCATGTCGCCGATGGTGGCCGCTAACCTTTTGCAATCCCATATTGCGAAGTACCCGGAAGTGGCTGAAGTGCATGTGGCAGCGCCAGGGTTCATCAATTGCCGGTTGCATGAAAAAATATGGCAACAGACCTTGAACGACATTTTACAATTGGGAATGGACTATGGCAATAGCAAGATCGGCAATGGCCAACGGGTTAATGTCGAATATGTGTCCGCCAACCCCACGGGCCCGCTGCATTTAGCCCATGCCCGCGGGGCCGTGGTGGGGGATGCCTTGGCTGCTTTGCTAGCCAAGGCTGGATATCACGTAACCAAAGAATATTATATTAATGATGCGGGTGCCCAAGTTGATGTATTAGCTAATTCCACTTATTTGCGGTATCAGGAAGCTTTAGGCGTTGATATCGGCCAAATTCCTGAGGGATATTATCCGGGAGAATATCTCAAAGAAGTGGCTGTTGCTATCGTTCAAAAAGATGGTGATAAATGGTTAAAATCCGCACCAAAAGCTTGGCTGCCTTTTTTCAGGAAATTTGCCGTCGGTTTTTTAATGGAAAATATTAAAGCTGATTTGGCGGCTTTAGATATCCATCATGATCTTTTTTCATCAGAAAAAGCTTTAATCGATCAAGGCGGCGTTACCCGTATGGTTGAGGAATTGGATAAAAGGGGGTATATCTACACAGGAATTTTGGAAGCCCCTAAGGGCAGCAAAGCCCATGAAGATTGGGAACCCAGGCCACAAATGCTTTTCCGGGCAACGGCATTTGGGGATGATGTGGATCGGCCTTTACGCAAATCCGATGGCAGTTGGACTTATTTTGCAACCGACATTGCCTATCAATATAGTAAATTCACGCGCGGGGATACCGTCTTAATTAATGTGTGGGGGGCAGATCACGCCGGCTATATCAAAAGGCTGCAAGCAGCGGTGACCGCCGTTACCGATAAGCAAGGACAGTTGGTGGCCAGAATTTGCCAGATGGTAAGGCTGCTGCGGAATGGCCAGCCTGTTAAAATGTCAAAAAGGGCCGGAACCTTTATTACATTAAAAGAGGTGATGGATGAGGTGGGCCGGGATGTTGTACGCTTTATCATGCTAACCCGTAAGAATGATGCGCCTTTAGATTTCGATTTGGCGAAAGTGATTGAACAATCACGCGATAATCCGGTCTTCTATGTGCAATATGCCCATGCCCGCGCTTGTTCCATCCTGCGCCGGGTGCAGGATGAGCAACCCCAGTGGAAAATAAGTCATCAATCCCTTTTAAAAGCAGATAAGACCTTATTGGCAGATGAGGCGGAAATAGCTTTGATCAAATGGATGGGAAGTTGGCCCAAGGTGGTTGAGGCGGCCGCTTTAGCACAAGAGCCGCACCGGATTGCTTATTACTTATATGACCTGGCTAATTTATTCCATATATTATACACAAAAGGTAAAGCGAAGGATGAAAGTTCCTTGCGGTTTATTATAGCCGATCAACCCGCGATAAGTTTTGCAAGATTAGCCCTGGTGCAATCCTTGGCAAATGTGATAAGCTGTGGGCTGAAAATTATGGGCGTTGAACCAGCAAGGGAGATGATAGGATGACCCCCGCACAATCAGCTTACAAACAGCCTTTTATGGATAATATGGCAGGTGGCAATCACCCGGATAATTCGCAAACCACAGATCATGTAGCGAATCAGCACCTGCGTCATCCAACAGGTAATACTTGGATTAATCGGCCTATTGATATGGAAGATTGGCGGGAAGATCAGCCTGTTGCAAGACAAGAATGGTCATTGCAGATAGATGATTTTAGTTTAGGGGGTGTCCCCACCCAAGACAAATCCGGTAGCGGGCCGACCGAATCTTTCCAACAGCCGGAAACATGGGAGGATGATCAATCCTATGACCAAACTCCCGAAAATAATTCTTTTTACGCGCAAGCACCCATGCAGCCGAAATACCAGACCCATGCTACTTTTCCTCAAAATTCCGGCAACAACTTAGAATCTAGCCAACGTTCCAGCCATCCAGGTAGTTCTGTGTCACCGACGATGGCTAGTCAGCATTTGTCAGCACCCGCAACGCCTTATGCCCAACCGGCGTCATTTACGGGGAATGCCAACCCACATTTTTCCGCAGCAACGGCGCCAGAAGAATCATGGGATGAACAGGGTATCCCGCAAGACGCGTACGCCGATTCGCAAGATGAATATGCGGCAGAAGATACCGCAGAAGATACCTATGAATCAAACGTTCCGCAATTTCTGCAAGGTCAAGCGGCTTCATCCCCCAAACCTTCCGAAAAAGCTTATCATTCTAATAATGCCGCGCCTAAATGGCGGAAATTTACGTATATAGCTGGTGGCTCTTTGGTGGTTATGGTCATTGCTGTCTTGGCGATGTGGCCAGCCAGTAAAAAACCTGCATCTGGTGGGGTTGAAACCTTGCCCTTGATTACGGCAGAAGCAACCCCGGTAAAAATTAAGGCTGAGCCTAGTTCTTCGGGTGATCCAGCGACGGGCGACCTGCAAATCTATCAAGGGATGAATGGGGCTAATTTCGATCCTGAGGCAGTGGAACAATTATTGCCTAGGGGAGAAAACCCCCAGAATCCGTCGCAACTTGCCCAAATAGATAATCCGAACGGCAATAATGATTTAGGCAATCCTAATAACGCCAATAGTGGCGTTCCTGTTAATAATGCGTTAACAACTATTTCCTTAGATAGGCCACCGGTAAAACCACTGGTAACCGGGGCAGTACTAACACCTACAAATGCGGGGGTAGCTGCTAATAATTCTTCACCACCCCTCACGCAGCCGACCGCTATTACAACACCGGCCAGTGGTATTTATTATGCCCAGCTGGCCTCCGTACGTACGGTTGATGGGGCGCAAGCCGCCGCATCAAAATTCCAGCGCGATTTAGGTAGTGTTTTAGGGAATGTTAAAACATCTGTGAAACAAGTGGATTTAGGGGCGGGTAAAGGCATCACCTACCGTGTTGTGGTTGGGCCTGTGCTTGACCGTAATACAGCCAATACTTTGTGCCAAAGTATCAAGGGTAAAGGGCAAGATTGTTTTGTTGCCGTTATGCCATGATCAGCCCGGTTATTTTTGGGCTTTCGGGAAAGCATCTAACCGCGGCTGAAAAGAAGTTATTAAAGCAGGTTGAACCTGCGGGATTTATTTTTTTCAGCCGCAACATTGAAGACCCTAAGCAATTAAAAGAATTGATCGAGTCCATTTGTCAAATACAAGGGACTAAGAAACGGTTGCTGTTGATTGATCAGGAAGGGGGGCGCGTATCCCGCTTAAAGCCGCCTTATTGGCGATTGCCGCCGCCTGCAAAGTATTTTGGCAACATGGCCAAGGCTAATCCAGCCCAGGCAAAAAAAGAATTGGAGCATAATGTCCATTTAATAGCCAGGGATTTACATGATCTAGGCTTGAATACCGTATGCGCCCCTGTCCTTGACCTGATTATTGAGGGACAAGATCCCATTATTGGTGATCGCGCTTTTGGGGATGATCCCCAGTTGGTCGCAAAAATGGGGCGGTGGCTTGCCGAAGCTTATATAACACAAGGCATATTGCCGATTATTAAGCATATCCCCGGGCATGGCCGGGCTTTGGTTGACAGTCATCATCTGCTACCTAAAATTACGACCGATCTTAAAACCCTGGGGCAAAGCGATTTTATTCCTTTCCAATCTTTGGCAGATATGCCAATGGCGATGACGGCCCATGTGCAACTAATGGCCGTGGATCCACGGGAAACAGTCACGACTTCCCAGCAAGTGATCCAAGAAATCATTCGGGGTATGATCGGGTTTAAGGGAATATTATTATCCGATGATATTGCCATGAAGGCTTTATCCGGTTCGGTTGCGGAGCGGACGATAAAATCCCTTCAAGCAGGTTGCCAGCTTATCCTTCATTGTAATGGCAATATAGATGAAATTCAGGAAATGATTGCAGCTGCTGGGAAGGCTGATCTTGCCACCCAACAGGCGTTCGAACAATTATGGCAAAATTATTTGCGGTAAATATTGCTGGCGCCCTATTTTTGCTGATGAATATCCCATCAATTTTAAAAATAGTCCCTAGCCGTCGACATTCCCCATCATCATTCCTATATCATCCAGTGTGTTGCATGTTCCCTAAAACTTTATGAGGTAATAACAGCTAAGATGGAAAATATTTTACAAAACCTATCAATTATCGCTTTGCCTATTTTATTAGCCATTACCTTGCATGAGGCCGCCCATGGGATTATGGCAAAATGGCGGGGGGATGATACCGCTTATAAATTGGGCCGGGTTAGTTTAAACCCTTTGAAACATGTTGATTTGTTTGGAACCATAGTAATGCCCGTGTTATTGTATCTGGCAAGTTCCGGCAGTTTCTTATTCGGCTATGCGAAACCTGTTCCTGTCAACGTCCAAAAACTGTTTGTCCCCAGAAGGGATATGATTTTGGTTGCTTTAGCAGGGCCATTGATAAATTTGTTGATTGCCATGCTATCGGCCTTATTGCTCAACCTTACGCATATTTTGCCGGAATATGCCCAAAATTGGGCGGAACAAATGTTACTTTTTTCCATATTTTTTAATGTGCTCATTGGCTTGTTTAATTTACTACCTATCTTGCCGCTTGATGGTGGCAGGGTGTTATGGGGGATGTTGCCACCCGCCTGGGGGCGTATTTTTGCCCAAAGTGAAAAATGGAGTTTCCTGGCTTTATTAGCGATCATCATCTTATTGCCCATGGTTGGCCAGCAATTCGGGCAAGATTGGAATATTATTCGCACGATCATCGGCGGGCCCACAGAGAAAATTGCCGAAAAAATTATTCAAATAGCGGTGTTTTAGGATTTTTCTGCTTTTTCTTCGGATGACAATTTGTTTCAGATCATTTTTTGCAGTGGAATTATTCTAAACAGGCTGTTGTTGGCGATATTGTCATAAACTGTAATAAAACGTTTGTTGCTATAGTTAAGCATAATATTTAATAATTGGCACCAATATATATCGACAAGTTATAGTATTGTTTGAGTTGTTTTATCATGAAAGGATTTATTATGAAAAAATTAATTTCGATTGCTGCCTTAGCTGGAGCCCTTGCTTTAACCGGCCCTGTTGCCCAGGCACAGGATACAGGTTTATATGTTGGGTTAAAAACATCCTTGTTCTTTAGCCCAAAGGCGCAGAACAATTTAGAAATTAAGAATTTTAACACATTAAATCAGAAACTGAGCACGGGATTTGGTTTGAATGCAGCGGTTGGCTATGATTGGGGTAAATATTTGCGGACAGAATTCGAGTTTGGTTATAAGTTCCAAAAAGCGGATAGTCTTTACCTTGGGGGCCAAAAAGTTGTTGAGACGAATGGTAAAGTGCGTCAATTCACCATGATGTCGAACATATATGTCGATGTTCCCGTAGCTGCCAATTTCGAAGTTTTTGCAGGGGTTGGCTTAGGGATTTCGGTGATTGGGGCGCACAACTATACAGTTGAAGGGCAAGATATAAAGATCATTAAAGGCGGTAATGCTGCCTTTACCTATCAATTCATGGCGGGTGTGAGTTATGGCTTGGCCAGCAATTTGGATTTAGTGTTAGAATATCGCTATACCCAAACCGTACAAAAGAGTGTTAAAAATGATGCTGGGCTTCGGATTAAAGCTGATTTCAATGCCCATAACATGGGTGTGGGTATCCGCTTCAAATTCTAAAAGAACTAAAAGATAATCCGTTGACACATAAAAGCCGGAAAGATTTCTTTCCGGTTTTTTCTTTTCCTTCAATAGAAAAAAAGATACAAGGTGGCCTTATAAGGATTATCAGAGATAGGTTGCCAGTTCCTTGTAAAAGCTTATAATGTTTGTCATGCAATCATTGTCGATCGATATATTTCAAAGGCAAGGGGAAATGCCATGTATTTTAAACGGTTGCCAAATACCCGTTTATTCTTATGATGGATACATTGCCTAACTGACTTAATAAGGTAGATATTTGAAGGAGGGTTTGTCGATGGGTAGTTGGAGTTGGGTTCACTGGTTAATTGTTTTAGGGATTGTCTTGGTGTTATTTGGCGGTGGCGGAAAAATTCCCCGGCTGATGCGTGATTTGGGCCAGGGCGTGACGGCTTTCAAAAAGGGCATCAAAGAAGACAAAAACCCGAAAGACAAGATCGCTGCGCCAAATGAAGAAAATTCAAATGTCAAGATATCAACCAATAATCGGGATGAAGGGGAAAAATCATAAAAGTCTTTAAGACTAAATCTTAAAGCAGCGAAGTACTGATCAGGTTTTAGGGTTCAAGAAGCATGTTCGATATTGGTTGGAGTGAAATTTTTATCATTGCTTTCCTGGCCTTAATCTTATTAGGGCCTAAGGAAATCCCCGTTGTTTTGCGGACGGTGACCCACTTAGTGCGGCGCCTTCGTGGGGTTGCCGCTGATTTTCAGCAGGGGATGGACAAAATTATTCGGGAAACCGAATTGGATGAAATGAAAAAAGATCTACAAAAAATCAATCCCCAGCAACTTTCCCAAAACATCGAATCCGCCATCGATTTACCTTCATTTGGAACTAACCCGATGGATATTCTGGAACCTCAGCAAAAATCAAACACAGCTTTTGAAACCAAGCCGCTTTCATCTGCCGCCGCAACCAAAGCGGGCGCTGATACCCTATCCTTGACAACCAATCCGCCCGCAGGTGAAAAAGATCCCCTTATGATGAGCGAACAATCAGAAAAAACCATGCCCTTGCTGGAACATTTGGTGGAGTTACGCCGGCGTTTGCTCTATAGCGTGGTGGTCTTTTTACTGCTCATGGTGGGATGTTTTTATTTCGCGCAAAATATTTTTGATTTTTTGGCGAAGCCACTGGCAAATATTTTGCTGCAACAAACCGGACGACGATTTATTTTTACCGATCTAACCGAATTTCTTTTCACCCAAATCAAAGTCTCTTTTTTTACAGCGCTCAGCATTGCCTTTCCGTTATTTGCCCATCAATTATGGAAATTCGTAGCTCCCGGGTTATATAAACAAGAACGACTGGTGTTGTTACCTTTTTTAATGGCCAGTCCTATATTATTTATGGCCGGGGCAGCGTTGCTTTATTATGTGCTGCTGCCCTATGGGTGGGAATTTTTGCTCAGCTTCCAAACTGCAGGCGGTCAAGGGACTTTAGCGGTGGAATTTGAGGGGAAAGTGAGTGAATATGTAGGCTTAATTATGAAATTAATTTTTGCCTTCGGTATTTGCTTCCAATTGCCTGTGTTGCTGATTTTACTGGTTCGCGCCCGTATTTTGACAGCGCAATCCTTAGCCAAGAAAAGACGCCATGCTATTGTTTTGGTTTTTATTGTGGCTGCTGTTGTCACCCCCCCTGATCCTTTTAGCCAGGTTGCCCTGGCGCTTCCTTTGGTTGTTTTATACGAGGTGTCAATATGGTGCGCCCGCCTGATTGAAAGAAAACGCAAGCAAGTGAAAAAAGATGCTGATGATGCTCCAAAATCTTAAAGCAACCAAAAGAAGACTGGCGAAATAAAATAAGTGCTGATTGTAAACTTTGCTTGACAAATAGCTTGTTCCTTAGAAACTAGAATAATGAAAAAAGCTTGATAAAATATGCAAGCCAAAGGCTTTTAAAAACGAATTCTTTCTGATCCGCAGGCAAATAATGATCGATATAAAATTTATCCGTGACCATCCGGGCGATTTCCAAAGTTACTTGAATAGGCGCGGGATTAAGATGGATCCCTCGGAAATCCTTAAAATTGACAGCGAACGTCGTCATGCCATTACCGAATTGCAATCATTGCAGCAGCAACGCAATGATTTGTCCAAAGAAATTGGGCAAGCGCGAAGTAATAAATCCTTATCCGAAAAATTAATGGCCCAAGTTGCTGCCATCAAAATTTCCATGGAAAGCTTCGAGAAGAAAGAAAAAGAACTAACCGAAAGGCTGGAGCAATTCTTGTTGCATATGCCAAACATCCCCCTCGCGGAAGTGCCGGTTGGAAAAGATGAAAAAAGCAATGTTGAGGTGAAGCGTTGGGGGACACCTAAAACATTTTCTTACCCGGTGCTTGCGCATGATGATCTGGGGGAAGCGTTGCAGCTGATGGATTTTAAGGCGGCGGCCAATCTTTCAGGATCGCGTTTTGTGGTATTAAAAGGGGTGCTGGCGAAGCTCGAGAGGGCTTTGGCTTCCTTCATGCTGGACTTGCATACCCAAGAATTCGGTTACACCGAAATTTTACCCCCCTTTTTGGTCAGGGATCAGGCTTTATTGGGTACCGGTCAACTGCCAAAATTTGCCGATGACCTTTTCCGCACCACCCAGGGCTATTGGTTAATCCCTACCGCCGAAGTGCCTTTAACCAATTTGGTGGCTGGCCAAATCCTTGATGAATCCCAATTACCTTACCGGGTTACCGCCTGGACCCCTTGCTTCCGCTCTGAGGCGGGGGCTGCTGGCCGGGATACCAAAGGAATGTTGCGTCAACATCAATTCAGCAAAGTCGAGTTGGTAAGCATTGTTCAGCCGGAAAAATCCGCTGCCGAACATGAACGCATGACGGCTTGCGCGGAGACGGTTTTAGAGCGCTTAGGATTGCCTTACAGGCGTGTTTTACTATGCTCCGGCGACATGAGTTTTACGTCGCAAAAAACCTATGACCTGGAAGTATGGTTGCCTGCCCAAAAACAATACCGTGAAATTTCCAGCTGTTCCAATTGTGGGGATTATCAAGCGCGTAGGATGCTGGCCAGGTTTCGCAGCAAGGGCCAGAAAAATACACAATTTGTGCACACGCTGAATGGTTCTGGGCTTGCCATCGGCCGCACTTTAATCGCCGTCATGGAAAATTATCAGCAGCCGGATGGGACAATTTTGGTTCCTGATGTGTTAAAACCTTATCTGCCCGGAGTGGAAGTCATTGGCAAGCCCCGTTAAAACATTAAATGATATTGCCCAATTAAGGATTTTGGTTACGAATGATGATGGCATTTTAGCGCCAGGAATCAAAGTATTACAAAAAATAGCCATGTCGCTTAGTAAAGATGTTTGGGTGGTGGCGCCAGCCGTTGAGCAAAGCGCCACCGCCCATTCCCTGACCATTCGTAGGCCCTTAGAGGTCAGAAGATTATCCCCCAGGCGTTTTGCGGTGGAGGGCACGCCAACCGATTGTGTCTTGCTTGCTGTTAATCAATTGATCAAAGGGCGAAAACCGGATTTGGTGTTATCAGGGGTTAATCGGGGCGCTAATTTGGGCGAAGATATTACCTATTCTGGCACGGTTGCCGCGGCAATGGAGGCCACTTTGCTGGGCATACCGGCCATTGCCTTCAGCCAGTCGCGGCATAAACAACATGTGTATTGGACGGTTGCCGAACATTATATTCCCGAAATTATCAAAAAAGTTCGGGATATGGCCTGGCCCAAAGGGGTGTTGCTGAATGTTAATTTTCCCCATTGTCCGGTCAATGAAGTGAAAGGAATCCGTGTGGCAGCCCAGGGCTTGCGGATTGGTGCGGTTCAAGTGAAAGCGGTGGAAGACCCAACCGGCAGGCCTTATCTTTGGATTGGTGATTTTAGTGACCATGCCCCTCAAGGTAAGGAAAGCGATTTAGAGGCGGTGCAAGCCCACTATGTTTCTGTTACCCCCCTGCATTTAGACCTGACCCATTACCCTACCTTACAAAAATTGCAGAAGGTTTTTACGTGAGTCTAGAGGCCCGAAAAATACGCTTGATTATGTTGTTGCGGCGTTCGGGTATTGCCGATACCCAAGTGCTATCGGCAATCGAAAAAATCCCTCGGGAAACTTTTGTGCCGCAATCATTCCATGATCGGGCTTATGAAAATGAAACATTGCCGATTGGTTATGGGCAAACCTTAAGCCAGCCCCAGGTGGTGGCTTTAATGACGCAGTCGTTAGAGCTTAATAAATCGCATAAGGTACTGGAAATTGGAACTGGCTCGGGATATCAGGCATCCATTTTATCTTGCTTGGCACGGCGGGTTTATACGATCGAACGATATCGCCCCTTATTGCAGCAAGCCGAACAACGTTTTGCCGCTTTACGCTTAAGCAATATCGTCACCAAATATGGGGATGGCAGTTTAGGTTGGCCGGAACAAATCCCATTTGACCGTATTATTTTAACGGCCGCTGCGGGCGACATGCCGGAGCGGCTTTATCAGCAATTAGCGGTGGGTGGCATTATGGTTTTGCCCATCGGCCCGGAACGAGGCGAGCAAAAAATTTTAAGGGTCATTAAAACAGCAGAAGGGCCAGTTTATGAAGAGGGGCCCAAAGTGTTTTTTGTCCCCTTGATTTCTGGGGCATTACCAGATGACAAAGGAAGCAATAGGAAAACCATTGCCTAGATAAAATGTAAAATCATCCGATGTAGGCGTTGCAATTTATGAACATCACGGTATAGTTCATCGGTTGATAAAAAATAAAAATTATATATGAAATTAATTAAGGGTATAAACGATGTGGATTAGCCAAGCTTTCGCCCAAACTGCAACTGAAACCAGCGCCCCAACACAAAATACGCCAAGTATTTTGATGAATGTGTTGCCGTTAGTACTAATATTTGTCATCTTTTATTTCTTGTTGATCAGGCCCCAACAACGGAAAATGCGGGCTCACCGGGCCATGGTGTCCGGGTTGCGTCGCGGCGATAAAATTTTGACCTCCGGCGGTATTATCGGGGTGGTTCACAAAGTGTTGAATGATGGCGAAATCCAGGTGGAAATTGCTGAAGGGGTGCGGGTTCGCATTGCCCGGGGTTCGGTGAATGAAATCCTTTCAAGGACGGGGGATGGCAAAGATCAAGATAATCAAAGTGAAGACAAAAAGGATCTTGCCATTGCTGCCCCGACCTCACCCAAAGGAAATAAATAATCAATATCGGATTATAAACGCATGCGCCTATATGTTAGCCGTTGGAATAGTGTAGCAATTTGTGCCCTGCTTTTAATGATGGCCTTTATTGCCGGGCAAAACCTTTTTTCGAAAGAGGATGTGGCGAAGCTTCCCAGTTGGTTGCCTAAAGGTCATGTAACATTGGGGCTTGATTTACAAGGTGGGGCGTTATTGTTATTAGAGGTTGACACCGCCAGTGTTGTCCGCACCCAGCTGAACAATGCGTTAGATGTTGTCCGCACCACCTTGAAAGAATCAAATATTGCTTTCAGACCGTTAACACTGAACAGTGATAATATTAATATTCAATTGGTTCGCGCCTCTGATGCAAGTTTGGCCCAGGAAAAATTGAAAGAATCCTTAACGGATTTTGTCGTGGCAGCGGACGAGCAGGCAAATCTGGTGCTAAAGATTAAAGAGAGCGCTTTAAACAATATTAAAGCGCGCGCTGTCAACCAATCAATCGAATCGATTAGGCGGCGGGTTGATGAAACTGGTACGCTAGAGCTAAGCATCCAACGGCAGGATGAAGATCGCATCATATTACAAATACCCGGTATCAAAGATTTAACCCAGATTGAAGAGCGGTTGGGTAAAGTTGGCCGGCTGACATTCCAACTAGTGGATGAAACCGTTTCCCAAGACGCCATTAGAAGGGGCGATATACCTGCTTCATCCCAAATTGTGCAAATGGCTGATTCGGAAAATGCAGGTGTTGCGGCGTTGGCTTTACAGCGGCGGATTATTGTGACGGGGGCAGAATTAAGTAATGCCAGCTACACGCTGCATGAGGGCAGCCCGGCGGTTGCATTCCAATTTAATTCGGCTGGGTCCAAGCGTTTTTCAGAAATGACCCGGGAAAATCGTGGGAAGCGTTTCGCGATCGTTTTGGATAATAAAATTATCAGTGCGCCGCGTGTTGACAGCCCAATTTTTGGCGGTTCGGGGGTTATTTATGGCAGTTTTACGGAAGCAAGCGCTGCTGAATTGGCATTGCTCCTGCGGGCTGGTGCCTTGCCTGCGCCCTTGAAGGTGCAACAAAATACCTTGGTGGGGCCTGAATTAGGGGCGGATTCTATCGCTGCCGGTAAAATCGCCTGCCTGATTGCCATTATCTTCATCGGCATCGCTATGATTTTATTTTATGGGTTGTTTGGGTTGTTTGCCAATATCGCCTTATTATTTAACGGGATTTTATTGTTGGCATTGCTTTCCTTATTAGGAGCCAGCTTAACTTTACCCGGCATCGCCGGTATTGTTTTAACCTTGGGTATGGCGGTTGATGCCAACGTGCTGATTTTTGAACGCATTCGGGAAGAAATGCGGAATGGCCGCAGTGCTTTGTTGGCTTTGGATTATGGGTTTAACTCGGCGCGCGGCACAATTATTGATGCGAACTTAACCACCTTGATCGCTTCCTTGATTTTATTTTTCTTAGGAGGGGCAGGGCCTGTTCAGGGTTTTGCCATCACTCTGTCTTTAGGGATCATTACGTCTGTCTTTACCTCCATCACCGTTACCCGGATGGTGATTGGCTGGTGGCATAAATTAACCCACGCTAAAGTTGTGCCGCTTTAAAGCGGACAGGAGAAAATTCATATGTTTCGTGGTATCCACCTGATCCCAGCCAATACCAAAATTGATTTTATGCGTATTCATAAAGCGGCTTTGGTCTTTTTTCTATCATTACTGATGGGCACTTTTGTTTTACTGGCCACCAAAGGGTTGAAATTCGGCATCGATTTTGATGGCGGCATTTCCATCCAGATGCAGGCAAAACCCCCGCAGGCTGTTGATATTGTTGAAATACGTGCGCTTCTGGCCAAAATTGATTTGGCTGAATCCGCCTCCATCCAAGAGATTGGTGGTTTACGGGAAGTGATGATCCGTCTGCCGGTATCTGAAAATACCTCGCAAGATGTATTGGTCAGTAAAGTCAGGCAATTACTGGCTGAAAAATATGATTATCGCGGTAGCCAGTTTATTGGCCCAAAAGTTGGGTCTGAATTGGTGCAAACCGCTATTCTTGCCTTAGCCATGGCCCTATTTGGGATTTGTATTTATATTTGGTTCCGCTATGAATGGCAGTTTGGCGTGAATGCAATTATTACTATCCTTTATGATTGTGTCACCATGGTTGGGTTATATTCACTGCTGGGGTTGGAATTTGACCTGAATGCTGTGGCTGCCATTTTAACGATTGCTGGCTATTCGATGAACGACAAAGTGGTTTTATATGACCGGGTGAAAGATGAAATGCGGCGTTATAAAAAGATGCCGCTGGTTGATATTTTAAACCTGGCGATCAACCGTACCTTATCCCGTACCACCATGACAGGGGGGTTAACGCTTTTGTCGGTGATTGCCCTTTACCTTTTTGGCGGCAAAACGCTTGAGGGGTTTTCAATCGCTCTCATGTGGGGGATTATCATCGGCACCAGTTCCTCAATCTATGTGGGAACGCCCATATTATTATATATGGGTATCCGCAAAAACAACGTTCCTAATCAGGCGGCTGTTACCAATAGCAAGAAAAGCTAAGGAAATATACAGCTCATAAGATTCCATATCTTCTAAAGTATGGTCGCCAACTTAACTGGTCTTGTATGATGCTTTAAGGCTCTAGGCTATAGAAAACAGGGGTCTGATGCAAATCAAACCCCTGTTTTGTCATATCAATACCAAAGCTTAATTAATAAATATTTTGGGTGGCGACCATGGCGAACAACATGGGGATAGACAACATGGTGTTCGTTCTTGAAAACAACATGGCGCGTCTGGCGGCTTTTGCTTTTTGAGCGGGTTCCACCACAACTATGCCTAAGGCTTTCTTTTGGTTGGGCCAAATCACAAACCAAACATTAAACCACATGATGGTGGCTAACCACATGCCAATGCCTATAGATAAGTTTCGCGGGGCATATTCATATAACCCCAGGGAATAGGCTTGCAGTAAATAGCCATTCAAATGCGCTAAAACAATGCCGGTAATGATGGTGGCCATAGCGGCCCAACGGAACCACCATAAAGCTTTGGGGGCAATGACTTTGGAAATTGCCGGTTCTTGCTCATCGGGAATCTTAGGCATACTGGGGATTTGCACAAAATTGAAATACCACAGCAAACCAATCCACATAATGCCGCTAATCACATGCAGCCAGCGGAAAACAAAAGCCCAGAAATTGGTATCGAGATGGAAGCCTTGTAAAAAAAAGTATAAGGCAAATGATAAACCGGCCAGCACAAAGCCCGCCGCAACGGTTTTTGGTAAAGATGATAGTAATTGTCCCATTTGATTTCCTTGTTATCTTTATTGTTCAATTATTAAATTATACCGGGTGGATGAAGAACAACCAGAATATAGTTGGTCATCTTAATCATCTCTCACGTAGGCAGCAACAAATTACTGCACATCAGTGCTTATGGCTTAAAGGGCAGCAATCAGAAAAATGAAGATTTAGTTTAAATAAAAAATCAAGTGAAGTAATATGTATAAACTAGGTAAAATATCAATGGATCAGCTGATGAGCAAAAAAACTATTTCTTATGTACCCAAAGACCATAATTGTTTGTCGCCCTATCTGATGATCAATGGTTTAGGCGCATTCATAAAGTTTGCCCAAACGCCAGGGGGGCCCGGGGGGGGGGGCGGGGGGGGGGGAAGGGGGGGGGGGGGGGGGGGGGGGGGGGGGGGGGGGGGGGGGGGGGGGGGGGGGGGGGGGGGGGGGGGGGGGGGGGGGGGGGGGGGGGGGGGGGGGGGGGGGGGGGGGCCGGGGCCGGGGGGGGGGCGGGGCGGCTTTTAAGGTCCGGGGGCAATAGTTGGTGGGTTGCCAAACATATGGAAGATGTTTCAGATAAAAAAACGCTTTAATATAAGAAGATCAGCGACAACCTCAGAAACAGTCGAGCATAATGGCCCACGCTTCCTTTGACTATTGTTATCAAATTGTCCGCAAGAATGATCCAGACAGGTATTGGCTGTGCCTAACGGCGCCCCGCTTCAAACAGCCCATCTTGATGGCTCTTTGCGCGTTTAATGTTGAATTATCACGGGTGGGGGAATTGACCAAGGATCCTTTATTGGCCCAGATCCGTCTGCAATGGTGGCGTGATTGGATTGACCAAATATCAAATTCTTCTTTAAGAGGGGCCGTTTCGTATATTCCTATATCTTGGCTTTTAACCCAAACCTCTTTGCAGGCTGATCATCTCAAGACCCTTATTGAAGGCCGAGAACATGAAATAGATGGGCCGATTAAAGATTACAATCAATTCCTTCTTTATTTGGACCAAACATCGGGGCATTTAAGTATGGTGATTGCCCAGCAACTTTATCCAAATCCTTTGTCGGTAATGATGAGGCAATGTGCCAAACTAATCGGAATAGCTTGGGGAATTTTGGGCGTTATCAGGGCCATTCCTTTTCAAGCTAGTGCAGGGCGTTGTTTGCTGCCGCAAGACTTGATGAAAAAAAACAATTTATCAGAACATACCGTATTTTTGCCCGATAACCGTCTTTTTCTTCAAGAAATTTGCAGGGATTTGGCGACATATGCCCAACAATTGCTTCGGGAAGCTAAAAATATAGCGCAAGACAATAACCTGATTCTGGTCAAATTTTTGCGTGCACAACGACAATTGGCGGTACTATATCATAGGCGATTGGAAAAGGCTGGCTTTAACCCGTTTGCTCCGTCGATAATTCCTGCACCCCCCCGCAGGATTTGGCAAATTTTATCTAGTTAAGGAAAATCTCCCAAGCAAGTTGATCATAAATATTACGCGTATATTTGAATGTCGATTGGGGGATAATCGTTCAAAAAAACAAAGGGCTTAATAATGAATATTGATATCCGGTTGATGACTAACCAAGACTGGCCGTTTATCAGATTGATTTATTTAGAAGGTATTGCGACCGGCAACGCTACCTTTGAGCAAAAAGTAACCAATGAATGGCAAAGTTGGAGCCAGCAACATTTGCCAATTGGGCGCTATGTTGCTGAAATGAAGCAAAAAATATTAGGTTGGGTGATGCTTTCGCCTATTTCGAATCGGTGTGCCCACCAAGGTCTGGCGGAAGTCAGTATTTATGTGGCGGAAGAAGGTAGGGGCAAGAAAATTGGTTCTGCCTTATTAGCAAAAACGGTTCAAGAGGCAGAAAAAAACGGTTTATGGACTTTACAGTCACAAATTTTTCCAGAAAATACACCCAGTATTATGTTACATCAAAAATTTGGATTCTGAGAAGTGGGCTACCGGGAAAAAATAGGCCGTCTAAACGGGAAATGGCGGAATGTGGTGCTCATGGAACGCAGCAGCCCAAATATTGACTAACCTAATAGGGCTAATAAAAATCCGCTGTTTTTGTTAAATATCCACTTCCTTCACAAAGCGGGCGTTTTGCTGGATGAAAGCAAAGCGGCTGTCGGCTTTCTTGCCCATGAGTGATTCGACAAACTGCCCAACTTCTTTCCATTCGGAACTGAGATCTGTCGTTTCAGGTACATAACGCTTAGGAAGGGTAACCTGCAATAACAACCTTTTTTGGGGATCCATCGTTGTTTCTTTTAATTGTTGGGCAGGCATTTCGCCCAAGCCTTTAAAACGGCTGATATCCACTTTGGTTTTCCCCTTAACCAGTTTTTTTAAGAGTGCTTCTTTATGGGCATCGTCAATCGCATAGTGGCTTTTTCCACTGATGTTCAGGCGGTATAAAGGTGGCACGGCCAAATATAGATGGCCTTGTTCAATCAGTTGCGGCAGTTCCTGGTAAAAAAAAGTCATCAATAAGGATGCAATATGGGCGCCATCCACATCGGCATCGGTCATGATGATAATTTTTTCGTACCGTAATTTTTGTTCATCATATTTATCGCCCGTGCCGCAACCCAAAGCTTGCAATAAATCATTGAGTTCTTGGTTGTTTTTTAATTTATCGGACGTGGCGCTCGCCACATTTAGGATCTTCCCACGTAGGGGAAGAACGGCTTGATTATCCCGGCTTCTGGCCTGCTTAGCTGAGCCGCCCGCCGAATCCCCCTCCACCAGGAACAATTCGGTTCCAACCCGGTTTTGTTGGGTGCAATCCGTCAGTTTTCCCGGCAAACGCATCTTCCGCCCTGGGACTTTACGCTGTGTATCTTTTTCCTGGCGGCGCTGGATGCGTTCCTCGGTACGTTCCAAAACCAGATCAACGATTTGTTGGGCACGTTGGGGGTCAGCAGACAGCCAGTGGTCAAAGTGGTTTTTAATGGTATTTTCAACCATTTTTGTAGCCTTTGGGCTGGTTAGTTTTTCTTTAGTTTGCCCTTGAAATTGCGGTTCAGGAATAAAAATAGATAATAAAATAGCCGAATTGGTAACCACATCTTCCGCTGTTATCAAATTGGTTTTCTTATGGTCAATCAACTGGCCGTAATCCTTGAGTGAGCGTAGCAGCCCGCCGCGCAATCCCGCTTCATGTGTGCCGCCCTCGGGGGTTGGGATCGTGTTGCAAAACGAGGATAAGAACCCAACGTCACCCGCGGACCAACTGATGGCCCATTCCATTTTACCCTGCTGATCGGTAAGCTCGCTTTGGCCACAAAATAAATCCTCCATAACCGGTGCTGGTTCTTTGGGTAAGCGATATAATAGGTAATCTTGTAACCCTTTCGGGAATATAAACCGTTCCCGTGCGGGGCAGGGGGTTGCCAGGTTATGTACCAATTCTTCCGGGCATTCCCAATCAATCGTTATCCCTGCAAACAAAAAGGCCTTAGCCCGCGCCATGGTATATAATTTTAAGGGGTGCATGAGAAGGTTGCCGAAAATTTCCGGATCGGCGTGAAAAATCACCGTTGTACCTTTTTCGCGGTTGCTTGCTGTTGCGGCCACTAGGCGGGTGGTGGGTTTACCCTTGGAATATTCCTGATAATATAATTGTTTGTTACGTACCACTTCGACCCGCAGATAATCGGATAAAGCGTTAACCACCGATAACCCAACCCCGTGTAACCCCCCAGCAACCTGGTAGGTATTGTTGTTGAATTTGCCACCTGAATGCAGCGTGGTTACAATCACTTCAAGAGCGGATAGGGTGGGAAATTTAGGATGCGGGTCCACCGGAATGCCGCGGCCATTATCGCTGACCGTCACCCGGCCTTGCATATCAAGCTTGATCACAATATGGTTAGCATGGCCGTTTAAAGCTTCATCCATGGCGTTATCTAAGATTTCGGCAGCTAAATGATGCAAGGCGCGTTCATCCGTGCCGCCGATATACATGCCAGGACGCCGGCGAACAGGTTCCAAGCCCTCCAGCACTTCAATATCGCGGGCGGAATAGGAATTTTGATAATTAAATAGGTCTTCTGTCATTGAGGTATACGGATGCAAATTAAGGGGTTTCTGGTCTGTTCAGTGAATAGATGCTTAAATGATTCGGTTGGCTTATGGCAAGATGTAAACGGTTTGCGAAAAAATAATTGGCAAAAAATAATTTATTGCCTGGCTATCATTTTTATTTTATGAACTATAGACGGCTATTAAATGTTAAAAACATTTAGGCTGCTTTAATGATTTTATTCAGGACGGGGCATCATGACATTTCAAGAATTTTGGAAAGCCTACCTCAAGGCACACAGCAAATCCGCAACCCGTTTGGGTCATTATTTCGCAACTTTAGTAGGGGCTTCTGGGGTTGTTGTCAGCATATTAACAGGGCAGTGGTACTGGGTAGTTATTACCATTGCTTGTGGCTATGTTATTGCGATTTTATCTCACTGGGTGATTGAGGGGAACCAACCTTTAATCAAAGTGAACGCTTTTTATGGCGCCATTTCGGATATACGTATGTCGTTTTTATGTGTGACCGGGCAATTGAATAAGGAATATACCAAATTAGGTATCACCAATAACGGCTGGTGTGCTGTAAAGCCCGCTTCATCCCATTCAAGCAAAAATCCTTAATTTTTCTTGCGATAACAAAAGGCTGCGGGCATTTCTGCCAGCAGCCTGGGTGTGTGGCGGTGGATATGCTTTATAAGGAATAATACATTTTGAATTCCACGGGATGTGGCGTCATGTCGTAGGTTTGGCATTCCTCCAATTTCAATTGGATGTAGCTGTTGATGAGTTCCTTGCTGAACACGTTCCCTTCCAATAAAAACTGTTGATCCGCTTTCAGGGCAGCCAGTGCTTCCCTGAGTGAGGTGCACACCGCGGGGATTTGCTGCAATTGTTGAGGTGGTAATTCATACAAATTGACATCTAAAGCCTGGCCGGGGTGGATTTTATTTTTAATTCCATCGAGCCCTGCCATCAGGATCGCTGCGAAAGCCAAATAAGGATTGGATAAGCCATCAGGAAAACGCATTTCTACCCGTTTCCCTTTCGCATTGTTGGAATAAGGAATGCGACAGGAGGCCGAGCGGTTGCGCGCAGAATAAGATAGCAATACGGGCGCTTCATAGCCCGGCACCAGGCGTTTATAACTGTTGGTGGTGGAATTGGTAAAGGCGTTTAAGGCGCGCCCATGCTTAATCACGCCGCCAATGTAAAACAACGCCGTCTCGGATAAGCCAGCATAGGCATTTCCGGCAAATAAGGGTTGGCCATTTTTCCATAAGGATTGATGCACATGCATGCCCGAGCCAGCTTCCCCCTTCATCGGTTTTGGCATAAAGGTTGCGGTTTTACCGTAGGAACTTGCCACATTACGCACCACATATTTATAAATTTGCAACCAATCCGCACTTTTCAGGAGTGAGGTGTATTTGAACCCCAGTTCATGCTGGGCGGGCGAGACTTCGTGGTGGTGTTTTTCAATATCCAGCCCCATATCCCCCATGACGGACAGCATTTCAGCGCGGATATCATGGCTGGCATCACTGGGGTTGGTAATCGAATAGGCGCCTTTGCTGTCGGGGCGGTAGCCATGATTGCCTTCATCCATCTTACGCCCGTTTTGGCTAGGGGTTTCATCGGAATGGAAGCTGGCCAGTTGCCGCTGCGCGCTGCTTTCAAAACGCATATCATCAAAAATGAAAAATTCAGCCTCAGGCCCGACATAGACCGTATCGGCAAACCCGCTGCGCTTGACATAGGCCTCTGCGGATTTGGCTACAAAGCGCGGGTCGCATATATAGGGTTGGTTGGTGCTGGGCTCAATCACATCACAAATGATATTGAGGGTATTTTGGGCAGCAAACGGATCGATATTCATGGTGCTTAAATCGGGCAACAAAATCATATCCGATTCATAGATAGCTTTCCAGCCCGGCACGGAAGACCCATCAAACATCAAGCCGGTTTTCAGCAACTGGTCATCAACGGCATTGATGGCATAGGTGATGTGGTGCCAACCACCGCGTAAATTCGTAAAACGGAAATCGACATATTTAATATCTTTTTCTTTGGTCATTTTTAAAAATGTATTGATATCGGACATTGCCATGTTCCTGCTGCTAGGGGGATAAATGATAAGGGGCGTCATAATGACCCTGCTTTATAGGCGGGGCTTAATCCGCCAGCAAGGGATTTTTCATCCATAAAGCATAAATTTTTTAGAGATAGCGGGGAATTTCGGTTGTTTTTTAATGGCGTTGAAGTTATCGTGATAATCCCCAATGCTGAAATCATTGGTAATGATGAGCGTATGTATCAATTAATGTCCTTAATGTGCTTGTCAGAAACCCAGCCAGGGATGGGTTTGTGTAGGGCAAGCTTTCAAGGGTGGTGCGATTGCTGTTCCCATAAGCTGTAATAATACCCTTTTTGACTAATTAGGCTTTGATGGGTGCCGCGTTCGGTAATCCTGCCTTGCTGGAGCACCAAAATTTCCTGGGCATGGATCACATTGCTTAAGCGGTGGCTGATAATCAACGTGCTGGTTGCTTGGGAAATCTTGTTGATATTGGCAATCAATGCCGCCTCGGTTTGGGCGTCAACGGACGCGGTGGCCTCATCAAAAATAAACAAGCGCGGTTTTTTCAAAATAGCCCGGGCAATGGCCAAACGCTGTTTTTCGCCACCCGATAGTTTCATTACTGCTCAGCCTACAATAAAGCTTGATTATTGATCCTTCTTATCCACGCATGTTTCCCATTCCGCGTAAGTCAACACCCCGTTGTGATCGGCATCGCACCCGCCCATTAATTGCCGGTTGAAATTCAAGCATTCGCCACGGCTGATTTGTTGGTTTTGGTTGGCGTCGATCAAGGTAAAACGTTGCTGGATAATGGTTTGCAGCTGCTTTTTATCGGCCTTGGTATAAAATTCCAGGAAAGCGCTGATTTCAGCCAGGCTTAACTGGTTGTTTTGATTGCCATCCAGGCGGTTGAAGCGTTGTAGGCATTCGCTGTCCACCTCGCCATAGGTTAATTGCTGGTCTTTATTCCAATCCACCTGTCTAAACCATTCTTGTGACGCCGGATCAATGGCCAAGGCCACTAAGGGTGAAAGAACAACGCCCATGAGCAAGCAGGAAAACCAGGTTGTATAGCTTAAAAATCGCATAGGATTGTCCCTTATTAAGAGGTGGATGATTGAACCGTGAAATTTTAGGGGGCGACAAGCAATAAATGCTGACGGCGGATTTCATACAGGGAAATGGCAGCCGCATTGGAAACATTCAGCTGGTCAATGGGTGGCAAAGTGGGCAGATGCACCATCAAATCACAATGTTCCCGGGTCAAGCGGCGCAGGCCGCTGCCCTCCGCCCCCAACACTAAGGCGATTTTTTGCGGCAATTCCACCATCCCGATGGCATCCACGCTGTCATGGCTAAGCCCCACGCACCAAAACCCGTCTTTTTTCAATTGTTCCATGAAGCGGCTGAGGTTGGCAGCTTTGATCATGGGTGTGACATCCAAAGCGCCTGAGGCGGCCTTGGCCAACGCGCCGCTTTCAGGGGCGCTGTGATGATCGGTTAAAATGATGGCGGCGGCCCCGAAGGCCGCACATGACCTTAAAATGGCGCCGACATTTTGCGGATCGGTCACTTGGTCAAGAATGACCAATGTGATAGGCTGTTCCGGCGCATTCGTTTCCATTACCATGTCGATATCAGCCTCAGCCAACGGGCTAACCAGCGCGATAATATCTTGGGTGACCGCATTTGGGGCGCATTTTTGCAGATAATAGGTGTCAATCTGCTCAATCGTTAAGCGGCGTTTTTTGGCGAGTTCCCCAAAAACCCCCGGCAATTGCTGAGGGAAAGTCGAGGCCAAGCGTTTGATCATCCGCTTGGGGTTGGATAGCGCTGCATGCACGGCATGGGTGCCATACATCCAATAATCCTTGCCCTTGCCAGAACCTTCGGGGACGGAAGAGGGGGATGGGTGCTTGGTGGGGCGTTGTTTTTGCATATCAACCTGAGGGTATGTTTTGACGGGAATAAATTTCTTATTACTCACCTTTCCTGAAATAACCTTTCCTGTAAATAAGTTTTTCATGGGATGAATTTGTGGTTGACAAATTGGCGTAATCCGACAAATCTAGCGGGTGTTTATTAGCCCGCCGAAATATATCATATTTCATGCGTATGGAGAGATGCCCGAGTGGCTAAAGGGGATGGTCTGTAAAACCATTGGCTCCGGCCTACGTAGGTTCGAATCCTACTCTCTCCACCATCTTTAAATCCTAAGATATCCATTAATATCCAAAAATACGATATTATATCTAGGGTTTTATAAGATTTATCGTCCAACGCGATCTAAGAAAATTTATTGACATCCGATAAAAATTGGGGGTATTTTTAGGGGTACAATTTATTCCCTCATTTCTTTTATACCCCCATGCCATTAACTGATATCCAAATCAAAAGTGTTAAACCATTACAAAAACCATATAAGCTAACGGATGGTGAGGGTATGTTCTTATATATCCATCCTTCAGGCTCTAAATACTGGCGTTTAAAATACCGATTCGGTAATAAAGAGAAATTATTGGCTTTAGGAATTTATCCTGAGATTTCTTTGTTTATGGCTCGTCAGAAACGTGCGGAAGCCAAAGAATTATTAATTTCAGGTATAGATCCTTCAACTTATAAAAAAGAACAAAAGCTTATTTCTTCCTTAAAATTGGGTAATACATTTGAAGAAATTGCTTATGACTGGCATTCCAAACAAAAAGACCGTTGGACTGAGCGGTATGGGATACATACATGGAAAAGGCTAAAAGCTGATTTATTTTCTGAGTTAGGTAATAAATCGATTAAAGACCTTACGGCTTTACAATTATTATCCGTGTTGCGGAAAGTTGAGGCACGCGGTGCAATTGAAATTGCGCACCGACTTTTACAAACCACGGGACAGATTTTTAGATATGCAGTTGCCATTGGAAAAGCTGAAAGAGATATTTCCCATGATCTTAGAGGAGCTTTAAAAACTCGCAAAAAAATAAGTTTTAAAAGTTTAAAAGAAAATGAACTACCGGAATTTCTCACTAAATTAAATCATTATGATGGGGAGCTGCAAACTAAATTGGCCCTTATGATGGCTCTATTAACTTTTGTTCGTACAACTGAATTAAGAGGGGCGCGTTGGGAAGAAATAGATTTCGATAAGGCAGAATGGCGATTGCCAGCAACAAGAATGAAGATGCGTGAACTTCATATTGTACCATTATCAACTCAAACATTATTCGTTTTAAAAGAAATTCAGGCTATAAGTGGAAATCGAGAATTCCTTTTTCCAAACCGCAATAATCCCCAAACCTTTATCAGTGAAAATACTTTGCTATATGCCTTATATCGTATGGGTTACCATTCTCGGGCCACAGTACATGGTTAGAGAAGATTTTTTATACACCTATTGAGGCTGCAATACGTTGGTGCAATTTGCTTGAACAAGAAAATGTTATTATAAGTGCCTTAGCGTTGAATAATAGCCATATACCAATTTTAGGGCAATTTACCCAATGGCCTTGTTTACGAAATAACTCTTTAAAAATAATTGATGCCATTGAGCATGGTAATTTACCTTATGGTCGTGATGGTAAACTAGTCCCTTCTGGAGAGCAAGTGGCCCGTGCTCGTCTAACAATAAGGCATATAGATCTTAAAAAATGGATGACATTAAATTATCCAGATCAAAAACCTGCATTTCTTTTTGATGAAATTGAGCGTAAAACGCACTCTGCTTTTAATATGGAAAGTTTTCAATCTTTGCAGGCTGATCGTGATGCTATTAACGCTAATCTTAAAAAGAAAACAGAACTTTTTAATAAGCTTCAAAATTCTTATAATGCCTTACAAGGAGAAAGAGATTCTTTACGGGCAATGGTTGAGCAAAAAGAGCCTCCTCTCGAACGCGCTGAAACTACTTATCTAAATGTCATTGGCAGTTTATTGGCACTTTTATTAGGCAAATCTCCTCAAGGAAATCCATATTCATCATTTGAAACTGAGGCTGCGATAATTTCAGCAATGTTAGCATATCATCATCACAAGCAGGGGATTTCTGCTCGAACATTACAAGGAAAGTTTGCAGAAGCTAAAAGAAGTTTAGATTCTGAGTAACCGCACCTGCGGTCGGTTTAGCCGCACTTGCGGTGACTTAATATTATTAAACTTCTTAAGATCGCCTCAGGTTAATTCGAACACTGAGGTAACAATGATCAATAAGCATTCAATTCCAGAAACCGGCTTCATACGTCTTTCAACAATTTTAAAATTCATTCCAGTTGGTAAATCAACCTGGTGGGCTGGTATCAAATCAGGGCGCTTTCCAAAACCAGTTAAATTAGGTGTGCGTACCACTGCCTGGCGTGTTGAAGACATTACCCATTTGATATCATCATTTGATGAAAAATCATTTTTGTAAAAAATCAGCCAACTGAAATCGATCCTTAAAACATTAAATCTAATAAATTTTTTCAGCACAACTTAATGCTTAATATCAGGATCGAAATCGTGAATAATCCCTCTTATAATATGACCTTTGAAGAAACCCTTCAAAAATATTCCATACCGCCTTCTAATAAACCCATTTCCAGCAACGGCTTCACGCGTTGGGGATCTGAAGGCCGCTATTGGGCCAAAATAGTTTCTCAAAATGTGATTATCTTTGGAGATTGGAGCCAAGGAATTAATGAGGTTTGGCAGGCAAAAAACGAAAACCAACATTTTTCCCAGCAAGAATTAAAGGATAAGGCTTACCAAGTTAGAAAAGCACGGGAAGAAGCTGAAATTGAGCGGCAACACTATCAAGAAAAAATAGCAGTTATTGCTTTAGAACGCTGGAATAACGCTTCATCAAATAATGTTCAGGCACATCCTTATATCATTAGGAAAGCCATTCAGCCTTTTGGTATGCGGTTGGAAAGTCTGAACTTGCTTATCCCTTTATATGATGTAGGAGGCAAATTATGGACGTTGCAAACCATTGCTCAAGATGGCAGCAAACGTTTTTTGCCAGGTGGAAAAAAGAAAGCCTGTTTCCATACGCTTGGTTTATTGAAAGAATCAAACCTGCTTTATGTATGTGAAGGATTTGCTACTGGAGCCAGTATTCACATGGCTACGGGCATTCCCACAATTATCGCTTTTGATGCTTACAACCTAGATCCAGTAATAGAAGTTGTAAAATCCGCTTATCCAGAAAAAACAATTATTATCTGCGCGGATAACGATCAATGGAAAGAACTCAATGTCGGTAAAGAAAAAGCCAAAGCTGCATCAGCAAATTACAATTGCCAAGTTGTATTACCATATTTCTCGCCAGAATGTTTGAAAATAGTCCAAGAGAAAGAGACGAACCCAACAGATTTTAATGATTTGCATGTTTTGCAAGGATTAGATGAAGTTAAAAACCAATTAAGTAATAAATATGCGGCTGAAGAAAAACCAGAAGAAGTTTTTCTTAGATTATCCCGTTTGAAACCTTATGAATATGACAAAATAAGTAAAGAGGAAGCTAAAAGACTTGGAATTAAAAAATCCACATTGGATATCGAAGTAAAATATCTGCGTATAAATCTTAATCAGGAAAAAGACAGAAGCATATTTTTTCCTGAAGATCAAACTTGGCCAGAAGAGGTCAATTTAACAAATCTATTAGATGGCTTAGCTATCATCTTTAAAAGATATGCGGTTTTGCCGCCTCATAGTGACGTTGCGCTGGCTTTGTGGGTGGTATTCACTTGGTGTATTGATAGAATGCATACATCCCCAATTTTAGCAATCTGCTCTCCTGAAAAACAATGTGGCAAGACCACTTTGCTAAGTATTCTAGGAAAATTGGTTTTCCGTTTTGTTCCTACTTCCAATATATCCTCTGCTGCTGTCTATCGTTTGATAGAAGACTATCAACCAACTTTGATTATAGATGAAGCCGATACTTTTATTAAGGAAAACATAGAATTAAGAAATATATTAAATGCAGGTCATACACGTCCTATGGCCTTTGTTATTCGCAGTGTAGGGGAAGAGCACGAGCCAAGGCCGTTTAGCACGTGGGGAGCAAAAGCAATCGCTTTGATTGGGAAGCTACCTGATACCCTTCATGATCGTTCTATTGTGATTGAACTAAGAAGAAAGTTAAAAGAAGAAAAGACCGAAAAAATTCGATATGCTGATCCGCAGATATTCAATGATTTGCGAAGCCAACTAAAACGCTTTGTACTAGATGCAGGAAATCAATTAACGTTAATTCGCCCTAAACTGCCTGAGGATATTTCAGACCGAGCGGCCGATAATTGGGAACCGCTACTAGCTATTGCAACTATGGCGGGCGAAAATTGGCTTAAAAAAGCTTTAGCAGCCAGTAAGGCATTATCTGCATTTATTCAAGATGCCAAAAGTATAGGAACTCAATTGCTAACCGATATTAAAGAAATATTTGAAAGCAAGAATGTGGATAGAATATCATCAGTTGATTTAATTAAAAATTTGACTAAAGATGAAGAAAAACTTTGGGCAACTTTTGATAAAGGAAAAATTATTACTCCAAGGCAATTAAGCAAAATTCTTCGTGATTATAAAATTACTACAAAAAGCACCCGATTGGATGATAAGCAAAATTTAAAGGCATATGAACGAAAACAGTTTGAAGAAGCTTTTTCTTGTTATCTTTCATCAATTTCCAACCCTATAACCGTCACGCCGTCACAACTCAATGAAGAAAAGGATGTTAGCGTTTCGGATGTGGTGGAAATACCGTTCCCAATACGGTCTCTCGTCACCTCTGACATGGCAGATAATTTGATTTGTGACGTTGTGCCAGATAAAGGCAACCAAGTGGAGGTGGAAATATGAATGCTATTTCTTTATTGGCCTTAGCCAATCAAAATAATGTGCGTATCACCGCCAAGAATGGAAAGCTGATTATCAAAGGAGAAAATCAAGCCGTTCAAATAATTTTGGCTACTCTTAGAGAGCATAAAGAAATTATTTTAAGCTACCTTAAGCAGTATCAGCAGGAAACAGCATATCGAGATATGTATCAGGAAAGAGCAGCCCAATATGAATATGAAGCAAAAATGCCGCAAAACGAAGCAGAACGATTGGCTTACCAGGAAACTTTAACAAGTTTTATTGAAAATATACATCCTCTGACTCATGCTCAATTTGAAAAAATCATCTTTCAACCAATTATGCATTAAGGATTCATATGTCTGAAAAATCTAAAATTGTAAGACAAAAAAAACGGATTGAATTACCAGTTATTTCAGAAAGCGAACCAATCCATCCCTTTAGTGGTTCACGCGTTGGGGAATTTAGCCATGTTCTAATCAACCAAGTTGGAAATGCTTTGTGGCTTAAACATAGTAATGAGCAAGAAAAAGATCATCAAATCCAGGCCATTTTAACGGCCATGATGGGGATTAAACCTCAAGATGAAATTGAAGGGATGCTTGCCGCACAGATGGTTGCCACCCATAATGCAGCGATGGAGTGTTTTAGAAGATCAATGATGGCTGAGCAGACGACTCAGGGAATAGAGTTAACCCTCAATCAAGCTAATAAGCTAACTCGGTCTTATGCTGCGTTAGTAGAAAGCCTGAACCGGTATCGTGGCAAAGGAGTGTCTGAACAAAAAGTTACGGTGCAACATGTTAATGTATCGGATGGGGGCCAAGCAATAGTAGGTAATATCCAAAAAAAGTAATTTGGTTATAGCGGCCGCACCAACATATATTCTGAATTGCTTTGAGCAATTTTATAGACTAAGGGGGAAACATTATCTTGCTCCCCCCAACGAGCGCCAAGATCATAACATTCAATCAATTTTAATTTAATAAAATGCGGCACGAGAATAGGAGGGTTAAGTAATTCATAAAAAGCGCGCATCTTTAACCATAATTTGATCGAAGAAAAATAATCTCTATTTTTAATCAAGCCTAAAAATTTTCTTATTTTTTGTTTTATAATCAATGCAAATTGAGCAAGCTCCTGATAAACGAAAAAATCTAGAAAAATCCAATCTATATATGGATCATTAAGTTTTGGGTTATCTAGATATTTCACAACTAAATCACTAACAATGCTAACTGTAATATGGTCAGGTATAAAACGGGTATCAACCTTTTTATATTTTTTAAAAAAAATTAACGCGTCTTGGTGATGCCAAAATATTTTTGAGTTGGTTGACTTCTTTAACGAAGAGGTGTTTTGAAGTAAGCTCTCTTCGTCTTCCTTAGGAAACATTCTAATTCTTATAAGGCTAAGGAATTCTTCCTTTTCTTTATTAATATTTTTTGAAGAGCAACAATTTCTTTACTTTGATCTTCCGTGTGAAAATGGAAAGAAATTATTTTTGCTTCATGGCATTTATTTTCTTCAAGATAATAAGAGCGATAATCTTCAGCGAAAGATCTCTCTAAATCACCTCTAAATGTTAAAATTTTAACTATTAAACTTGCTTTATGTTTTTGATTAAAGGCCGCTTCTGATAATAACTTAAATTGATCAGGAGATACTCCTATTTCAAGATAAATATTGTCTTCTTCTCTGAAATTTAAATGCCCAAATACAGCCTTTTTTTGATAATTAACGACATTAATTTCAATATGAGAAAAGGATTTTTAGAGTTTATTAATTCTATTCGATCCTTTTCTTTTAATCTTCCAATACAATTAATTCTTTTCTGATGAACAGGTATTTCTTTATCCAGAAAAATATTTTCCTCTTCCAGTAAGGTTTTTTCTGAGTTTCGACTTTCTTCTGAGAATGCAAATGTTTCTCTAAATTGAAAGTTTTCTAATTCCAGAATTAATTGATCGGGCAGCTGACGTAACTGATATTTTTGGCTATCTTCAGCTGGCTCATTTTCATAGAGTCGATCGTTAATTTTTTTCATTGATGATCTTTAGTGAAGGGATTGATCAATACAAGTGCCGTAAAATTGAGAAATTACGGGTTGAATAATACTAATATGTCGTGACATTACAGCCGGAAAAGTATGATCTGAAAGTGAGGCACTTAAAAAAAGCGTAGTTAATATTGGATTGCCGCTAGAAGTAATTTCTAAAAAAGATAAACTCTTTTCGGTGCTAAGAACATATACATCTGATGCTCCATTATTACCAACCATCCTAGCGGTCATCTTATCTTGATTTATATTATCAAAGATTATAACCGCATCTTGTGGTTTAGTAGAAAAATCAGATTTTGTAGATTTAAATTCTCCATTACTATCCCATCCGGCGCTTATCCCAGGTATGTTGAAGGTACATCGCATGGTTTTTATTCCATCAGCATATATGGATAAAGAATATGACAAATATATAAACAAAATTAGGGTTAATTTTTTCATCATTTCTTTCCAAGAAAAGAAGGAGTTTGGTATGGTTTGGTGCAGAGAGTGAATGCTTCCGAAACCGCTATTTCGATAAGCGCAGCTGCAGCATTATTTCGATTTTGCGGTTTATCTTTTAAATACTTTATAAAAATATCGAGTAATTGAGTTGAGTTAACATCTGACGGAATAAATTTGCAGTTTTTTATCCCATTTTCTTGAAGATGCGCAATGGTTAATTGAAGAGCATCTGTTACTCCCATTACATAGTAAGCACAAACTTCTTGGATTATTTCATAATCTAAATTCTTTTTCTGGATTGGTTCGCATAATTTATAAAAATCATTGCCCATAACCAGCGCAAAAGATGGCGTAGAGCCAGCAAAAATAGATAAGAAAAATATTAAGAAAAGAATTTTTTTCATTTTATCTCTTCAATAGTTGGATTATAAAAACCTAAACTATTAGCCTCAATTTGTTGCTTATAGATTTGTTCAAGGTCTATTTCTTTCTGACGACCTGATAAATGTTTAATTAATAAGTTGTAAGATTTTATTGTTAAGAAAATTATTGTAGGAAGCCCGAATATGAAAAATAGAGATTGTAAACTTTTCATTTCTCTACCATTCCTACCATAACTGTCGCCGGTAATAGCATACATCAAAATTATAAATACCACAAAAGTGGCCAAACCAACTAAAATTGATCCTCCGAGAGCCAAAGGTCTGCTTTTTTCGTCTAAATTTTGCCATTCTAAAATCTTTTCTTTAGAAATCACTAAAGAATGAATTTTGCCATTTTTTTTATAAGAAATATTATTTTCATCAATCATAGTTTTTCAATCCCCAAAAATTTAGCTACTTATATTATCCTGTAAATTTTCTTAGTATGATCCTCCATAATTTTATAAAATTATAATTATTTACAAGTTACATTATTGCCTATGGTCTGACAGTAATAAGTCTTATTGCCAATACGATACGAACTGAATTGACTAGGACGTGGCGTAAAAGTCGTTGTAGGGGCAGGAGGGACCGTGTAAGCAGAGGCTGCGGCATTTCCTAATTGCTGACCTAAATTTTGAAAATAAGCGCGCCGAGCTTGAGCTTTTTGTTCTGAGACATACATATTGCAAGCGGCAAAATCATCTGTCCCTGGTGTGAATCCATAGCTAGAGCATTTCTCTTCAGAACTAGCAGCACATGATAATAAAAGTGATAGGTAGGATGATTAAAAAATTCTTTCATAGGGATTCTCCCATTTAATTAACGTTACAACAGTAACGTATACTCTTGTAACATCTTGTGCAACTTTTTTTCTATGAGAGAAAAAGTCAGTCAGGAAACTCAAGAAAATATTATTAGTGCGCTGATAAATGAGCGTAAAAGGCTAGGACTATCTCACGAAAAACTTGCAGAGCTATCAGGTTTACATCGAACAGCCATTTCTCATATTGAAAATCGAAGACGCAATCCAACACTCATAAGCTGTCTAAAAATATCTTATGCGTTAGGTAGTTCTTTAGGGGATATTATCAAACAAGCTGAGTTAGCTAAAAAATAGTACTTAACTAATTTGCTCTATATTTTTGATGGTAGATTTAATTGTTCTGATAAGTTCGTAAAACTCTTGTCTTTGCTGTAAAGCAGTTTTTGTGTAGTGACCATTTTTATATTTCCCATGCTTCTTGCCGCAGGGCGCGCCCGAAGATTTACCGCCATGCATTCGGCATCGCCCATTGGGCATAGCAGGGGATTGGCAAGTTCCTGAAAGCCGAGTTCTTGCCCCACATCGACAGGCTTCATTTGCTTTTAATAAAGCTTTCTGCCAATTTGAATTTTCCAATGCTGTTTTTTCCTGGGTGCATGGGGTCATACGAAGTTTATTTTATTTAATACCCACCCCTATCTCTATCAAATGGGGGTACAATTGGGGGTATATAAGAAATTATCTTATAATAATATCCATATATATCAATATGATATTAAGCTAATATGTATGATACTCTCCCACCATTTCTTCAACCCGCCTTAATCGGCGGGCTTTTCTTTATGCAAAATCCCAATTCTTGGACGGTTGCAGATTGGGTAGGCATCAATGGTGCTATGAATAACTCAATCTACTATAGCCCCAAAGTTCTTTTAAAAACTGGCTGGCGGTCTTTAAGCCTTCTGGGTCGATGCTATGGCCAAGATTTGGCCTATTCATGAACTGAACGGGTACGTTGGCGTCTTTTAGGGTTTTTTCGGCATTTTTGCTTTCTTGGAAAGGAATCACCATGTCTTGTTCGCCGTGGATGAGAAGGGTGGGTGGGTAAGAAAGGATTTCTTGCTTGAGCAAATGTTTGGCAATCATGGCACCTGAAAAACCGATCAAAGCGCCCAATTGTTGGCGTTGACGGAAGGCAACATGCAATCCCATCATGGTGCCTTGGGAAAAACCAATAAGGGCAATGCGACTATGGGGCAGGTTTAAGCGTTTCGCCTGATGGCTTATAAAGTCTTCAATATATTCCGAGCTATGCCGGGCCGCGGGCAGTAAAATGAAAGGGTCCAGTAGCTGTAATCCGAACCATTGATACCCGTTTACACTTTGGTCACAGCGATAGGGTGCGTTGGGGGCTATAAAGAAAGTGTTGGGCAAATGTTGATGAAAAGCAGGGGCCAGCGAGATTAAATCTTCACCATCAGACCCATATCCATGCAAAAAAATGACCAAGGAATCATAAGGTCCCTCGGTATTATCGGGGTAATACGGTCCATCTAATTTTTCTTTAATCATTATCGTTGCTCCGCTTCCACCAAGCTTGTGATTGGCAGATAAGAAATTAATTTCCAAAATGAAAATTCAAACTTTATTCTTTCTACCCGATAGTATGAATGATTAAGCTCTAAGTAAAGCCTTGAAAGGCAATATTCTTGACTTAAATTTTAGGGCATTTCCTTATATGCTAAACCGGTTTTTTGTGCATTTATATTGGCTTTTTAAGCGATTTGATGGTAATATCGCCATCACGGTGATTTTATATGGCAGCATATGGGCAATCATTCTCCCTTCCAACCCACCTATCGGCAATATATCATTTTTTGGATTAAAAGCCGGTTGCTCAGGGTAAAACGGGCTTTAAGAAATCTTTCGCTGCACCGCGTCAAAAGATTTTCTTTTAAAACATTTACCGATCAAACATTGCTGATTTCCGAGTCAATTTCCTTCTTATGGACAGAGATGAATGCGGCAGAAAAATTTTTGCAAGCAGGTAAAGTTGAAAATTTGCGACTTGCCACCAGGGCTTTAAACGGCTTGCATATCCCGGCCAACCAAATTTTCAGCTTCTGGCGTCATGTTGGGCGGCCAAGCAAATGGCGGGGCTACCGCCCAGGGCGTGAGTTACGGCAAGGTTGCATTATCCCAACCATCGGTGGCGGGCTTTGCCAATTGTCGAATGCCTTGTATGATTCAGCTTTAAAGGCGGGTTGCCTCATTCTTGAACGGCACCAGCATTCCCAAATTATCCCTGGTTCTTTGGCTGAGCAAGGAAGAGATGCAACGGTTTTTTGGAATTATATTGACCTGCGGTTTTTCTATCATCACGATTTATATATCGAAATATATCGAATCTGTCCTGTCCAAAGATCAGTTAATCGTTCGTTATTACGCCGGAAATAAACCATCATGATGGATATCAATCACGAACCCGGTAGCTGTGCAAGCTGCGGTGTGCATAGTTGTTTTAAGAACGCTGAGAAAAAGCTTGCGGATAAAAAACTGGGGCGGACGGCTTTTATGGTCGATCAATATTGGCCAGAATTTGATGATTATATCCAGCGTACACGGCAAGCTGGCGATTTGTTATTTTCGCCTTTGGATGGCCACCGTTGGCATAAAAATCAGTATCGTTGGACATTAGATGGTTTTGGGGATGGTTTTGGCAAAGTTTACCACCGCAATCTTCTCACCCTCTACCGTGCTTGGCGTTCCCGTCGTTTGGGTCAGCAGGGGGCTGCACGCCAACAGCATTTGCTGCAATATGATCAGCTTTTTGCTCGCTCCATCCGCCGACAATTAAGCTATGATGTTGGTCATTTGGTGATAGGGCAGAATTACCTGCTGCCTTTTTATCAGCAAGGTAGCTTGGGTGGGCGTACATATGACGTATTAATGAACAGGTTCGCCTTAAAAATTTTGCAAAAGAATCTTGACCAAGCCACAATCAAACACCCAGGCAGTCAGACTTTAAAAGATTTTCGCGTTTCCGCAACGATGATAGAAAGCGAATGGAAACTCCTGGAGCAAGCTGAAAGAATCATGACGCCCCATGGGTATTTGGCCGGGCTATTTCCCGAAAAAACTATTTTACTGCCTTGGCAATTGCCTAATATTTTAAAAAAACCTTCTCTATCCAACCAGATAGTTTTCTTAGGGCCCACGGTTGGACGCCGCGGTGCTTATGAAATGCGCGCTTTATTAGACAAGATAAAAATTCCTTTAACTGTTTTGGGCAAAAACCTGGAGCAACTTGATTTTTGGAAAGGGTATCCGGTGGTGGAGAAGGCATGGGGGGATACTTGGCTTGAAAATGTAGGTTTGGTGATTTCACCGGCCTATATTGAAAATCAACCGCGCCGTTTATTGGAGGCGGAAGCAGCAGGTATTTCCATCATTTCTTTGCCCCAATCCGGCTTGTTGCAACCTATCCAGTTAAAGGGTACTCACCTTCAGGAAAAAGAAATATACCAACACTTCCTTAATGTTATCCCAAATGATACGGTCACCCCCGTGAAAGTTAGATGACAGCGACAAATATTGCAGATGGCGGCAATCCATGATCTTATTTGACAAAGCAACAGGCGCTTGTTAGAAACCGATACAGGCTGTTCATGACTATGATCATCGCCATTCACATTCAAATATAGGATTTCCAAATGGTTTTAGCTTCTGAATTGGCGGCCCTTGGGCAGGTATTGCTGATTGACCTGGTTTTAGCTGGGGATAATGCCATTGTGGTTGGATTAGTGGCTGCCCGCCTTCCCAAAGAGCAACGGGCGAAAGTGATCATGATCGGTATTTTGGCCGCGACTTTCATGCGGATATTATTTGCCGTCGGCACATCCCAGTTGTTGCAGATCATCGGCTTAACCCTGGCGGGGGGAGTGTTGTTATTATGGGTTTGCTGGAAATTATGGCGTGAAATTGCGGCAGCCAACCAGCAAGAAGATGCAAATGACCCGGCATCTGCACAATCATTGCAGCAAAAACAACCTAAAACCATGCGACAAGCAATTATCCAGATTGTCCTGGCTGATATTTCGATGTCTTTAGACAATGTGTTGGCGGTCGCTGGGGCTGCTCAAGAACATACCTGGGTATTAATTGTGGGCTTGAGCGTATCGGTGGTTTTAATGGGTGTGGCCGCAACGGTGATTGCTAATTTACTCAAGAAATATCACTGGCTGGCCTATGTGGGGTTGGTCACTATCTTGTATGTGGCGATCAAAATGATTTGGGAGGGATGGGAACAAGTGTTCCATTTTTAATTTTGAGGTTGGTGTGCCTATCGCAAGGGTTTAGGTTATAACCGTGTTTGATGTAAAGCTTGGATAAGGCTCAGATATTGGCTATCATCGGGTTCAATGACGCCGTGCCTGATCATAAAATCGATAATGACCATCCCCGTGTTAAATTTGAATTGGTCTGTGTTTTCAAGAAGCTCTTTGACTTTTTGGATGGGGTATAGATAAAAGTCACTGACTTCACCGTCTTGATTAACGGGGATGAAGCTTTCCGGCAGCTCCAAATCATAACAAAAAATCGTATCTTGGCGTAGCCCTTCCTGTAATTGCATGACGTAAGACAAAGCGCCAACCGGGATGGCATGTTGGGATAAATCTTTAGGGATTCCTGCCTCTTCTTTGGCTTCTTTGATCAAATTATCTAACAGGCTAATGTTGATGGGCAGGCCGCCTGCCACCAAATGATCCAGTTTTCCTGGCGCGACAGGCCGGGTTGCCGAGCGTTTTGCCACCCATAATTTGATATTTTTGCCCCGCCCAATAAATCCATTCATGTGAATGCCGTATCCTTTTATCCCCATTTTAACCACTGCTGCCCGTTCAATTTCTAAAAAAGGGGCTTGGCCCCAAGCGGGGGATACCGGGTAATTTTCATTCCGCCATCCCTCTAATTTCCCGTGCTTGTATAGATCACGTAATACAATTTCCACCGCTTGGCTGCGTTGGTTATAGGTCTTTAAACCCAAGCTTAAATGAATAGATTGATCCTTTTGCTGAAAAACGGATGGGTATTTTAATAAGTCAGGGGCAAAATGGCGATGGATCCACCCGACCTGTTGGGATTCAATCAGGAATGGCAGGAATTCGTCTAAATGATATTGGTGACATTCTTGGATACGACGCAGGAGGGTCATGATAAAAATGTTTAAAAAATTTGTAATAAATAAGCTTTTAAATAGGCGGTTTCCGGCAAGGCCGGATGAATGGGGTGGTCAATTCCTGCCTGGCCGCAATATAATACTTTTGCCTGGCGTTTGGCATCATTTAAACCCAAATTGATTTGCGCCAAAAGATCAGCAGCGCTCATATGGTATGAGCAAGATGCAAAAAATAAAAACCCTTCTTTCTCAACCACCGCTGCCGAAAGCTTAGCTAATTTGCGGTAACCACGGCTACCGGCCACCAAATCTTTATTGCTTTTGATAAAGGCTGGGGGATCAACAATCACCACATCGAATTTTTGATTTTGTTGCTGCATGTCCTCAAGCGCCTTAAAAACTTCCTGTTGTTGCCAGGAACAAATGTTTTGCAGCTTGTTTTCCGCAGCGGCCATCGCGGCCAATTCCAGCGCTTCTGCCGAACGGTCGATCCCCAGAACTGATTTAGCGCCCGCCTTGGCAGCCTGGACAGCAAATCCTCCCGAAAAGCAATAACAATCCAATACCGTTTTATTCTTGCAGAACGTTCCTACAAAATGCCGTTGATCCCGTTGATCAAAAAACCATCCGGTTTTTTGGCCTTCACGCAGATTAGCAAAAAAGAAAGTTTGATTTTCCTGAAAACGGACAATATCAGGGACTTGGCCGATGATTTCCGGGCCGGTAATGCTCAACCCCTCAAGCTCACGGATAGAACTGTCGCGCCGGAGCACGATACCTTTAGGCACCAAGACGGATGAGATCAGCGATTGGCAGTGCTGCCAAATGACTTCGCTTGCACCTGTATTTAACTGAATGACAAGGATATCGCCAAATCGGTCGATCACCATGCCGGGAAAACCATCAGCCTCCGCATGGACCAGGCGGTAAAAAGGTTCCTTTAAAAAATTCTTACGTAAATTAAGGGCCCATTCCAAGCGATGCCGCCAAAAATCAATATCAATTGATTCACCTGGATTCCAACTGATAACACGGCCACAAATCAGTGAACGTGTATTTAAAAAAGCGATCGCTATCATTTTCTCCTGCTGATCCAACACGCGCACAAACTGGTCAGGAGGAAATTTTTTGGCCATTTTCATATCAATTTCATTGGAATATATCCAAGGATGTCCTTGGTTTATCCTTTTAGTTGCCCGGGCAGTTAGGGTAATACTTGGCCACAATATCAAAGCATCATTCCTTTTCTTGTTTTGGTGGGGTTCTTTAGGTCATGGAACGGATACGGTTAACCGCTTCTTGCCAACCCGCATATAAGGCCAGCCGTTGATCCGCGGCCATTTTTGGTTCGAATAGGCGTTGGGACTTCCACAAATGCGATATTTCAGCAAAGTCAGCGAAGAAGCCAGCCCCCAGACCCGCGAGATAGGCAGCCCCCAAAGCAGTGGTTTCGGTAATTTGGGGGCGTTCGACCGGCACCCCTAAAATATTGGCCAAAAACTGCATCAACCAGTCATTCACGGTCATGCCACCATCCACCCGTAATATTTGGGGTTCATAAGCGCCATCTAATCGCATGGTTTCCAATAAATCCTTGGTTTGGTAGCATACGGCTTCCAGGGCCGATCTGACGATTTCTGCAATGCCAACATCCCGGGTCAAGCCAAAAACCGCCCCTCTTGCCCTGGGATCCCAGTAGGGGGCACCTAAGCCTGTGAAGGCTGGCACAAAATAAACCCCTTTATTGCTGGACGTGCTGGCGGCCAGACGCTCAGTCTCACCGGCAGCCCCAATCAATTTTAATCCATCCCGTAACCATTGGATGGCGGCACCCGCGACAAAAATACTGCCCTCCGTGGCATAAGCCAAATGATTCTTGGTTTGATAACCGATGGTCGTTAACAGGCGATGCTGGGAAGTCACAGCGTTTTCCCCCGTATTCATCAACATAAAGCAACCGGTGCCATAGGTGCTTTTGATCATGCCGGGTTGAAAACAGGCTTGGCCGATCAGGGCTGCTTGTTGATCACCGGCAATACCTGTAATGGCTATTTGCCGGTCAAATAGCCCGGTTTGGGTAACGCCAAAGGTGCCGGAGGAAGGCCGTACTTCCGGCAATAACCCCGCGGGAATATTAAATAATGCCAGTAATTCCTGATCCCATTGATGGTCATGGATATTATATAGCGATGTTCGTGAGGCATTGGTTGGATCGGTTGCATGGACTTTACCACCCGTCAGATGCCAGAGTAAAAAGCTATCAATTGTCCCGAAAGCCACCAGGCCTTTCTTGGCTTTTTCCCTTAATCCCTCCACATGGTCTAGGATCCAACGAATTTTGGTTGCGGAAAAATAGGGATCAATTAATAAGCCGGTCTTTTGTTGAATTTTTTCTGACCAGCCTTTTTCAATCAAAGTATGACAAAAGTCAGCCGTGCGTCGATCTTGCCAGACAATTGCTGGATAAAAAGCCTTGCCGCTTTTTTTATCCCATAAAATGGTTGTTTCCCGTTGATTGGTAATCCCCATGACGATCTTAGAATGGGGGGGCAGTTTGGCTTGCTTTAGAACATCTGCACATAATTTTAAGGATGTTTGCCAAATTTCCGTTGGGTCATGTTCCACCCAACCGTCCGCGGGGAAAGACTGTTTTAATTCCTGCTGTGCGGTGAATAGGGGTTTTGCCAGGTGATCCAGAAGGATTGCCCGTGTGCTGGTAGTTCCTTGGTCAAGCGCCAACAAAAATTCAGAGGATGCCATATTTCTACCCTTGCAAATTTCATTTTATCATTTGACGGTATGAGGTTGAAGTCAAGAAGCATTTGCCGGATAACTTGTCTTTTGAAAGCGGGAGTTGTCAATCCCATGGCTATAATTTTCCAAAAAGGATGCAATTTTATGTGAGTTGATAGTTGCGGATGACAGGAAAATCACTTATGGTAGCCGCAAAATTTTACCCCTCAATTATTGATGGAAGGAATATGAATTTTATCGTGTCAACATCCCGCACCCAATCTTTCCCTAACAAACCCATTCCCTTAATCCAGCATTTTTCAGATCTGGCGCAGCGATATGATGCCTTTATTATCGATCTTTGGGGTGTGTTGCATGATGGCGTGACCGCTTGTCCGGGTGCTGCTGACTGTATGCGTCAATTAAAAAAATTGGGCAAAAAAACCTTATTATTATCGAATGCGCCCAGGCGCGCGCGGGTTGTGGCGGAAGGAACGGCTAAAATTGGCTTCACCCCTGACCTTTACAATTATATTTATTCTTCAGGCGAGGAAACCTGGCAGCAGTTGAAAGACCGCCGCGACCCTTGGCACCGCCGGTTGGGAGAAAAATGCTTGGCAATTGTCGGTGACAGCGATCTCAATTTCTTTGAAGGGCTGAATCTGAAAATTGTCCAGCAGCCGGACCAGGCAGAATTTTTCTTAGCCATAGGGGCCCGTCATTTCGGTGAGGAAGTGAAGGATTATGAAGCTGTCCTTAAACAGGCCATTAAATATTCCTTGCCCCTGTTATGTGTCAATCCAGATTTGGAAATTATTCGCAACGGCAAGCGGGAAATTTGTGCTGGTGCTTTGGCTAAATGTTATGAGGAATGGGGTGGCGAAGTCCGCTATCACGGCAAGCCCCATCCGGCAGTTTATCAAGAATCCTTAAAGCTTTTGGGCAATGTCCCAAAAAACAAGATATTGGCAATTGGCGATGCCTTGCGAACGGATATTGTGGGCGCACAGACGATGGGGGTGGATAGTTTATGGATATTAGGGGGGATCCACGCCGAATCCTTGCAATTGGATAAACCCCAGGGTTTAGAACAGCGGGTTGCCCAGCAATGCCAACAGGCAGGATTATCGCCGATTGCGGCCTTGCCAAAATTCATTTGGTAAAGCCCATCCGCAATTCTTGCCATACATTTGCTGCAGGAAGGCAACCAATTCAGTTGCGGGTTATAAAATTACGGGTAACATAAGGGAAAATGATTACCTGTATGTTCCTTAAGGATCACCCATCATGGCCAAAAAAACCTCTTTCCCGCATCCCGGCATCCAAGATTGGCAAAAAATTGCCCAAAGTGAATTAAATGGCCAGGATCCTTGGCAAGCCTTGAATTGGCCAACGCCTGAGGGGTTGGATATAAAGCCTTTATACACCGCCGATGATGTCAAAAAATTGGATGTACTGCAGGAATTGCCAGGTATCGCGCCCTATACCCGCGGGCCCCGGGCCACCATGTATGCCAACCGCCCTTGGACAGTCCGTCAATATGCTGGTTTTTCAACGGCTGAGGAATCGAACGCTTTCTATAAGAAAAATCTGGCGGCTGGGCAAATGGGCTTGTCGGTGGCCTTCGATCTTGCGACCCACCGTGGTTATGATTCGGATCATCCGCGGGTGACAGGCGATGTGGGTAAGGCAGGCGTTGCGATTGATAGTGTGGAGGACATGAAAATTTTATTCCATGAGATCCCCTTGGATAAAATGAGCGTATCGATGACGATGAACGGGGCGGTTCTGCCAGTGCTTGCCAGTTTTATTGTAGCCGCGGAGGAACAGGGGGTCAAACAATCGCAGCTTTCCGGCACCATCCAAAACGATATTTTAAAAGAATTCATGGTGCGCAACACTTATATTTATCCACCAGCCCCCTCCATGCGGATTGTGGCTGACATTATTGCCTATACCGCTGGCCATATGCCGAAATTCAATTCGATTTCCATCTCTGGCTATCATATGCAAGAGGCGGGGGCTACGGCGGTGCAAGAACTGGCTTTCACTTTGGCGGACGGGCTTGAATATGTGCGCGCTGCTTTGGCCCAGGGGTTGGATATTGATAGCTTTGCCCCGCGCTTATCTTTTTTCTTTGCCATTGGCATGAATTTTTTCATGGAAGTAGCCAAATTACGGGCGGCCAGATATTTGTGGGCAAAATTGCTCAAGCCCTTTAACCCCAAAAATCCCGTCAGTTCAACTTTGCGTACCCATTGCCAAACCTCGGGCGTCAGTTTGACCGAGCAAGATCCTTATAATAACGTCATACGCACTACCTTGGAAGCATTGGCAGCGGTTTTGGGCGGCACGCAATCCTTGCACACCAATGCGCTTGATGAAGCCATAGGCTTACCCACGCCCTTTTCCGCCCGGATTGCTCGCAACACCCAATTGATTTTGCAGGAAGAAACGGGTATTACCAAGGTGGTTGATCCTTTGGGGGGGAGTTATTATGTGGAAAGCCTAACTAATGAATTGATCCAGGCGGCCTCAAATTTGATTGAGAAAGTGGAAAAGATGGGCGGGATGACCCAAGCCATTGAAACTGGGTTCCCAAAACGCCAGATTGAGGAAGCAGCTACCCGCCGTCAAGCTCGCATTGATCGGGGGGAAGAGGTTATCGTTGGGGTTAATAAATATAAACCGGCTGAAAAAACCACCATTGAGCTTTTGGATATTGACAACCAATCCGTGCGCGACAAACAAATTGCCCGGTTGCAGCAGGTTAAAAAACAACGGGATCCCAAGCAATGCGCGGCAGCCCTGCAGGCTTTAACAAAAGCTGCAGCTGGCAATGCCAATTTACTGGCGGCGGCGATTGATGCGACCCGCGCCCGGGCAACGGTTGGCGAGATATCCGATGCGATGGAAAAGGTTTTCGGGCGGTATCAGGCAACTCCGGTGGCGGTAAGCGGGGTATATGGTGCCGTTTATGCAAAGGATAAGGATTTCATGGCCATACAGGCGGATATTAAATTGTTTATGGAAGAGCAGGGGCGCAGGCCCCGGATGTTGGTGGCCAAATTAGGGCAGGATGGCCATGACCGCGGCGCCAAGGTGATTGCCACTTCCTTTGCGGATTTAGGCTTTGATATTGATATTGGCGCTTTATTTCAAACACCCGTTGAGGTGGCGCGCCAGGCGGTTGAAAACGATGTTCACATCGTGGGGGTATCAACCCAGGCGGCGGGTCATAAAACCTTGGTACCGGAATTAATCAAAGAGTTAAAGAAACAAAAAGCGCCGCATATTTTGGTGGTGGTGGGGGGGGTAATCCCCGAACAGGATTATGATTTCTTATGGAAACAGGGGGTTGCGGGCATTTATGGGCCAGGCACTAATATTATCAATGCTGCCGCTGAAATTTTAGGTAAATTACGTCAACATCAACAAAAAAATTAACTAAACCCGCATGCAACCAAAACCGCCTGTATCATCTGCAATTTCTTATGAATTAAGCGCCCCCTTACAGGAATTGCGGGAGAAAATTCTGGCGGGTGAAAGGGCCGCTTTGGCGCAGGCTATTACCTTATCGGAATCCAGCCGTGCCGATCACCGTAGGCAAGCCGAAAATTTAATCCAAAGCCTATTGTCACACACCGGCCAATCCATCCGCATAGGTATTTCGGGGCCACCGGGCACTGGCAAATCAACCTTTATTAACCGCTTTGGCTTAGAGATATTGCAGCAAGGGCACCGTTTGGCGGTGTTGGCGGTTGACCCATCTTCACAACGGGATAGTGGCGCTATTTTGGCTGATAAAACCCGCATGTTGGAATTATCGCAGCATCCCAGCAGTTTTATAAGGCCCAGCCCATCGGGGAAGAATTTAGGGGGGGTTGCGCGTTATACCCAGGAAGCCATTTTATTATGTGAAGCAGCGGGATATGATGTGGTGATGGTGGAAACGGTGGGGGTTGGGCAATCCGAAACGATGGTGGCGGAGATGACGGATTTATTTTTGCTGTTATTGCCACCCGGGGGTGGCGATGAATTGCAGGGCATGAAACGTGGCATCTTGGAATTGGCTGATATCATTCTTGTGAATAAGGCGGACGGTAATCTACTGCCCTTTGCCGAACAAACGGCCGATGAATTTCTTCGGGCTATCAATTTGTTTTACCCTCGTTACGCGGATTGGAAAACCGATGTGGCTTTATGTTCAGCAATGACCGGTAAGGGATTGAATGAGGTCTGGCAAAAAATTCAGCAATTTGTTGGGGTGATGAAAAAAGCTGGCGGGTGGCAGCAACGCCGCTCGAGGCAAAGGGAATATTGGTTAGAGAAAGAATTGCAAGAACAGCTGTTGGCAATTTTCCAACAGGAACCTTCTTTTAGCGGGCTGGTTAAACAAATTCACCAACAGGTGGGGGAAGGGGGCGTGCTGCCTTCCCTGGCTGCTCGGCAAACCATTGCTGCGGTTTTGCCCCCCCTGCTGACTACCAAAAAGCTCCCCAAATAAATCCGTTGTTAGGTTTCCGCCTCGTTGTTGGCACTTCAGGCGAAAAGTTCTTTTATTGACGGCGGGTCATCAATTTACTTTTTAGTTGCTCAAATTTATTGCCGCAGCACCGCCCCGGTGGCTTTGTTAGCGGCGGCAAGGATTTTGTTGGTGAGAGTGGTAATCTCCTCATCGGTTAGGGTGTGATCGGCTGCTTGCAACACCAAGCCAATCGCCAAGGATTTTTTGCCATCGGCTAATCCTTTGCCGCTATAAACATCAAACAGTTCCACTTTGCGGATCAATTGCTTATCAACCTGGCGCATCGCCCGCAATAATTTTTCAGCAGGCACGTTTGCATCCACCACCAGCGCAAAATCCCGTTCGACTGGCTGATAGGGCGATAAGGTCAGGGATGATTTTTGCGGTATTTTCGCTTCCGGTAAATCTTTTAAAAACAACTCAAACCCAGCAGCTGTGCCTTGCATATCATAATGCTGCAAGATACGGGGGTGGATTTCACCAAATTGCCCGATCATGATTTTCCCCATCATCAATTTGCCGGAACGGCCAGGGTGATAATAGTTTGCAGCTGGGGGTTCGGTGGTAATGGCCTCAGGCGATACCCCAGCGGCTTGTAACATAGTCATCAACGTCCCTTTAACATCAAAGGCGTCAACCACCCGTGCTGGCGCTGTCCAATGGCGGCGTACGGTGGTGCCCATCTGTAACCCGGTGAGTACCGGTTGCTGACCCTGCGGGGTAATATCTTGAAAAATTGGCCCCATTTCAAAAACCGCCCAATCCTTAAGGCCGCGGTTTTGGTTGCGCACTGCCGCTTGCAGTAAATTGGGCAATAGGCTTGGTCGCATCACCGATAAATCGACCGTGATGGGGTTGGTCAGAGTTAAGGCAGGCGACTTGCCCCCAAATAATTCAGCCGCCTTGGGGGACAGAAAGCTATAGGTTAAAGCTTCTTGATAGCCGCGCGTCACCATCAAGCGTTTCAGCATGTCTTGGCGTTGGTAAGCCAGCATATCCGTCATGCCCGGTTGGCCAACAGGTTTGCTTTTGTCGATGGTAGGGGAAATCAATGGGTTAGGGGTAAAAGCCGGTAAGGGCGTGCTAACGATTTGCTGATAGCCAATGACCCGCAATATCTCTTCCACTAAATCCACCCCTTGTTGCAAATCAGGCCGCCAACTGGGGGGTGTTACTAACCAAATATCCTGTATTTTTGATGCCATAGCCACAGCACATCCCAAAGCAGTTAAAATTTGCTGCATCTTGGCTTCAGGAATAGTGACGCCACCTAAATTTGTTACTTGGCTTGGGTTAAATTTGATTTGACGGACAAGGTTGGGCAATTGCCCGGCTTGCACGGTATCACTGGCTTCACCGCCGCAGATATCCAGGATCATTTGCGTGGCAATATCCATGCCCCAAGTAACAGATTGTGGGTCAACGCCCCGTTCGAACCGGTACCGGGCGTCACTTAAAATATTCAGTCGGCGTCCGGTGCGGGCAATAGTGGTTGGCTGAAAATAGGCAACTTCCAAAAAGGCCTCGGTTGTGGTCAGTTCACAAGCTGCGCTGCGCCCGCCAATAATGCCTGCCAATCCTTGCACCTGCTGCTGATCGGCAATCACCACATCATCGGTTGATAATTGATAGTCCTGGCCATCTAGGGCTGGCAGTACCTCTTTGTCTTTGGCCAACCTTATGACCAAATTCCCGTTTAAGCGCTGGGCATCATAGAGATGAAGGGGGCGACCCAGATCATAGGTTAAATAATTGGTGATATCGACCAAGGCGGAAATCGGGCGCTGACCAATGGCTTGCAGCCTTTGCTGCAGCCAACGGGGGCTTGATTGATTACGTAAGCCACGAAAATGCCTGCCGGTAACAATTGGGCAACGATCGCTGGCGGTCGTTGGCAAATCTATTTTCCAGCTAATCGGGCTTTTGAAAGAACCTTTGCGGGACTGGGTTTTCAAGGGGATGAGTTCGCCAAGTCCGCTGGCCGCCAAATCCCTGGCAACGCCATAAACGGCGCTGCAATCCGCCCGGTTGGGGGTAATGGCAATATGGATCACCGGATCATTCAGGTTAGCATAGGTCACAAAAGCTTGGCCAACGGGCGCATCGGTTGGTAATTCAACAATCCCATCAGCGTCACTGGATAATTTCAGTTCCTGGCCCGAGCATAACATGCCCTGGGATTCAACCCCGCGGATGGCGCTTTTCTTTAAAACCATGCCGTTGCTGGGCACAACCATGCCGGGCAATCCCAATACGGTTTTTAGGCCTTTGCGGGCATTTGGCGCCCCACAAACAATTTGCAGCAAGGGTTGGCCGGGTGCAGCCTGAACCATGCAAATTTGCAAGCGCTGGGCATCGGGGTGGGGTTTCGCCTCCATAATTTCGGCAACCATAAATCCCTGCAGATCTTTTCGCTCGATTATTTCCTCAACCTCTAAGCCTAAATTGGTTAAGCGGTCGCTGATGTCAGCGGTGGTCGCGGAAGTTTTGAGGTGGCTTTTTAACCATTGTTCGGTGAATTTCATTTATATCCCCATCCTGCTACTGGGTTTATCAAAGGGTGAAAAACCATAATGCTGCAACCAGCGGGCATCGGAATCGTAAAAAGCCCTAAGATCGGGAATACCGTATTTCAGCATGCCTAGGCGTTCAATGCCGATACCAAAAGCAAAGCCTTGATATTCCTCGGGGTTTATCCCTCCCATTTTTAAAACGTTCGGGTGAACCATGCCGCAGCCCAGTATTTCCAGCCAATCATCGCCTTCGCCAATTTTTAATTTACCGTCCCGCCGCAAGCAACCGATATCCATCTCGGCTGACGGTTCGGTGAACGGGAAATAACTGGGGCGGAAGCGCGCTTTTAAATGACGGACACCGAAGAAAGACTGACAAAAATCAATCACGCAAGCCTTCAAATGACCCATATGGATTTTTTTATCAACCACCAAGCCTTCAACCTGATGAAACATCGGGCTGTGGGTGGCATCCGAATCACAGCGGTAGGTGCGGCCTGGTGCCAATACCCGCAACGGTGGTGCTGATTGTCGCATGGCATGGATTTGCACGGGTGAGGTATGGGTACGCAACAAAACCGCCCCTAATTCCTTGCCGTCATGGGCAGGGGGTAAATAAGCAGGGGGTAAATAAAAGGTATCATGCATTTGCCGGGCGGGGTGATCTTCCGGGAAATTAAGGGCGGTGAAATTGTAATATTCGCGTTCGATATCAGGGCCTTCCGCCAACTCAAAACCCATTTTGGCAAAAATCTGCGTCACTTCCTCAATCACCTGGGTGATGGGGTGGATTTTTCCAACTGTTTCCGGCCGAGGCGGCAAACTGACATCCTGCTTTTCTTGCATTAACTTCTGATCTAAGGCAAGTTGTTGCAAGCTGGCGAAGCGTTCTTCCAGTTTTGTGGCCACTTCCTCGCGTACTTTATTTAAAAATCCGCCCAATTCCTTACGCGCATCAGGCGGCAATTGCCCCAGCATTTTTAACATATGGGTTAAGGGCGATTTCTTGCCGGTTAAATCGGGGCGAATTTTTTCAAGATCTGCAAGCGATGAAACCTGCTCTAATTGTTGCAGCAATTGTTGATGCAGAACCTGTATGCTGGTGAGGGTAAGGGGAGGGGAAATATCAGACATTTAAGTCACCTGTATCCTATCATCCATTAAATAAAATAAAAAAGCTGGGGAACAAAATAAAAAAGCTGGGAAGTTTCCTGCCCAGCTTTTCACTCGATTGTTGGTATAAACGACCTAGGCAGCTGCTTTGGCAGGAATAGCTGCCTTTACTTTTTCCACGATCGTTTTAAATGATTCCGGCTCACGCGTTGCCAGATCAGACAAAATTTTACGGTCTAACGTAATGCCTGCCAATTTAATGCCATGCAAGAATTGCGAATAGGTAATGCCATGCGAACGAACGCCAGCATTAATCCGTTGGATCCACAAACTGCGGAAATCACGCTTTTTATTGCGGCGGTCGCGGTACGCATAGCGAAGCGCCTTTTCAACTTTTTCAAGTGCAACTGAATAAACCTCAGACGAACGGCCACGATAGCCAGCGGCCATCGCCAATACTTTTTTGCGGCGAGCACGCCCTGGTACACCACGTTTTACACGAGCCATTTTTTAATACCCCTATCTAACCGTTTGGAAAATAATAACGTTTAACGAAATGTTCATCGGCCACATTCATCAATTCCGGGCCACGATGTTGACGTTTCATTTTCTTGGGGCGGCTCACTTGCCGGTGGCGCCGCTGCGAGGGGTACATTTTAACCTTCCCGCTGCCGGTCAACGCAAAGCGTTTTTTGGCGCCGCTTTTGGTTTTCATCTTGGGCATTTGTTATCCTTTCTTTAACATTTATCATCATCACATACGGGGGTATCGGCATGCCCTACATACGCCTTGACCACCCAAATTTCGAGCTAACGGTAAGTTTTATACATGAACTATGGGATAATTCAAGCATTTTTTAGAGGATTGGCTGCGGGATAAAGAAAGAACTTTTCTTCACAAAAGAAATCAGGTGCGGAAGAAAAAAACAGGGATCAGGATTTATCACTTGGCTTTGCTTTTAACATAGAATTCATAATGACCTATTCTGGTTGTCAAATATAGTGATTTATGCTAGGTAAAATTAAAATCAGAACAGCGGGGAAGAAAATGCTTTGGTTGAATAAAATAGGATGCGGGTTGCTTGGGATGGCGGTTTGGCTGGCAGCTGGTATTTCGGTTCCACAAGTTGATTCAACCGCCAAAGAATTGTTATAAAACCTTTTCCGGCAGAATTATTAAAAAGTGATTTTAATAGCCTGGGTTCTTGTGGATTAGTGGTTGTTAAGGGAGATTTTAGTGATCCTGCAACATCGATATCTGGGACAAACGGCTTTGGTTTGATATGTGGGGTTAAAACAAAAAATACGTCAAAAATTTGGTTTGCCCGCATTGCCGCAGATGGCACCTATCTAAAGGGTCATTTTCTAGACCAATTGGTTAAAAGAATTGAATATGCCTATGAAGACGGAAGCATTCTCGGACTTGCCAATACCTCTATCCCTGCTTTTATCATGGTTGATCCTCAAGGAAAAATAGTTTGGCAGTATAAAACTAAGACTGCCGAAAGTTTGGCAGCAGAAAATATTGCCATTGCTGAAGTAAAAGATGGATATGTTATAACCTATTATTCTCATATGGTGGCGCAAACTTCATCTCAGGGTATTAATTATAAGTTATTAAAAATAGGGATTGAAAAAATTGACCGTTACGGAAAAATAATATGGACGAATGAGCTCAAAGAACCCATCCAAGAAAATGCTGCTTTATTTGGGGAAAATGGAGAGGCAGTAACAATAGAAACATTACAAGATTCCAAATTTGCCGTATCAATTACTACTCGTTTTTTGGATGCAAATAATAACCCTAGTGCTATCCATTATGAGGTACATTACTATAATATGGATGGCACTCGGAAGTATCGTCGTGGATTTAATGTTAAAGATGCAGCGGCTAATGCTGACCAAGCTTTTAGTGTTGATCCAAATGGTAACATGATATTTATAGGATATACAGGAGAAAGTCAGGAAGATTGGCAAACTTTAGAACAACTGCAATTCATATTTTTCAATAGCGATGGAGAAATCGTGTGGCGTCAACCAATAGTGCCCAGTATCCCTCCGCAAACTGATACTAAAACTAAAGTAGGCGCTATTTGTATGCTTTGGAAAGCATTACAAGACCCCCAAGGCGATTATGTGGTGATATGCGAACAGCGCTATGCGGATGTAGCTATGCGGATGTAAATGGGTGGGTATCTGATCAAAGCTACAATCAATTAATGGCGTATCGATTTAATCAAGAAGGGAAGGCAATATCTATTACTCCTCTTTTAAATGGAGAGGAAGTAAGGAAAAATTCGTATTTTGAATCTGAGGGGGAAGTTACGCCAGTTGGAAAGAATGTGGCTTTTTCGCAAGGACAATTGCTGATTGGGTTAACAAAACCTATGGTCGAATTATCCAAAGCAGAACTAGACCAATTGATGCTGCCTAAAAATTCAGGGCAGATCAGTGAAAAATTAGGGATTAAGATTTACCAAATTTCATTGCCAACCAAATAAAACTTAGGTCGCTGAAAAAATTAATTTAGGGGCTGGGATAGATGTTTAGGTTATCTGTCTAGTCTTAATCCATTGGTTGAGTAGGTTCAACTGTATTTTTGGAGTATTGAAATGTTGTTGAGGGATGCCATTTAACTTTCGCATGTGCCGCTGCCAGCACCTTTGATTTCAAGTGCTATCAATAAAAAATTCTGGACTTTAAGAATTTTTCTAGCCCTTTTCTTTTTGTTAGGTTTTGGCGTCATACCTGCCAACGCAAAAATTTATGGATCTACCTGGAAAATCGTTCGCGTTATCGATGCGGGTACTTTTGAGGTGATTATTCCTGATTTGCCGGTAAATGCTAATCATGCAGCTGTTTACTTGATAGTGGAAAAAAAATTAAAACTGCCCAGACTTTTAAAAGGTGCTTTGGAATCTTGTGGTAGAGAATATGATGCAGCGGTTAAAGCCCAACAATATGTTCAAGAGATAGTTAATAAAGCCAAACAGATTGGTTTCGGTAATCCTAAAGGCTTAGAAGAATTAATGCGGGGAGAAACTCACGAAATAACGGCTGATATCATGATCGATGATAAATTGTTGAATGATTTACTGAAAGAAAAGAATTTTATTAGGTATAATTGGTGCATATAAATACGTTAATTCTATTTTATATAAAGGCAGGCAGCCAAGGATAAAATCCTTTTTTCATGCCTGCTGATAAAACATTATCGCTTTCATCGGCTATAATCCAGCCGTTGGTTTTAAGTAAAGGCTGAATTTTGAAAGATTCTTGCCCCGCAAGAATTTCTGCCTTGAACTGTGCCTGATTATCAACAGCCCCGTAAGCCTTTAAGAACTGTTTCAAGCGGCTATTTTTATGATAATCATTGGTAAGCACGGCAGTTAAGGGCTGTTCTTGAGGTTGTCCTAGCAAATGCCTTAAAAACGGCAGAATAAAAAAACGAAAACCGATCACGGTTGAAACCGGGTTGCCCGGCAGGCCGAAAAAATAATGGCCATTTGGTAATTCGGCAAATAAGATGGGTTTCCCGGGGCGGATAGCCACACCATGGAATAAAACTTCCCCCCCCATATTCTCAATTGTGGAGGGGATCAGATCATATTTACCTTTGGAAACAGCGCCGGTTGTAATAATCAGACCGGGTTTTTCCTTAAGGATAATTTTTTCAATATTTTGCTGCCATAATTCCGCCCGGTCGGCCATCGGTGGATAGGCCTTGAAGGGCAAGGATAATTCAGCACATAAACAATCAATCATTGGCAAACTGCTGTTGTAGATTTTACCACCTGCCATTGCCTGGTGGGGGGAAGATAGCAACTCATCACCCGTTGCCAGAAAATGCAGGGTTGGCATCATTGACGTTTTCACGGTGTCTTGCCCAAACGCTGCTAGAACAGCCAATTCAGCTGCATGTAAGGGCTGACCTTTAGACAACAAAAATTGTCCTGTCTTCACATCGCTGCCGACTTGGCGAACATTCTGTGAAGCCTTTAAAGCTGTGCTGATGGTTAGGTGAGGGGAAGGGGTTGGAGAATAAATGGCTTCCTCAACCGGTAGCACTGTATCATACCCTGCAGGCAAAGGGGCCCCGGTATTAATTTCAAAAGCTTTTGGGGTGCGAAAGGGTGGTGGTGATACACTTTGTCCGGCTGTAACGGTGCCCACCACCGGAATGGAAATAGGGTTAGTGGTTGAGGCCGCATGGGTATGGCTGGATACTAAAGTAAATCCATCCAGGCCAGCATTGATAAAGCGAGGCAGGGGAAAAGGTGCCTTGAACTCTTCTGCCAAAAAATGCCCTCGGCCTTTTGCTAAAGGAAGCGTTTCCGTTAGCGATAAGCGCGATTGTTGTTGGATAATCCCCAGGGCATCGTGATAGCTAATTAATCCGGGTTTCATCAAATGTTCCTTGTAAAGCTGGATAATCAACATATCCCTTGGCCCCAGGGGTATAAAAAGTCGCAGGGTCGGATGGGTTTAAAGGTGCATTCAATGAAAAGCGACGGGGTAAATCAGGATTAGAGATGAATAAGTTACCAAATGCTACGGCATCTGCCTGGTTGTTTTTTAAAGCGTGCTCAGCCAGTTCTTTGGTAATTTTTTGATTAGCTATATAAACACCACCGAAAGCTTTTTTGATTTCAAGCCCCAACCGACCTTCTTTTAAGGATTCGCGAACAAAAATGAAGCCAATTTGGCGTTTGCCTAATTCTGCGGCGACATAGCGGAAAGTTTCAACCAAATGCGTGTCTTCATCGGGTAATTTATCGCTGCGGGGAGACAGATGTACCCCAACCCGCTTGGCTCCCCAAACGGAGATTGCGGCATCCGTTACCTCCAGCATCAAACGGGCGCGATTTTCAAGGGAACCACCATAACGATCATGACGTTGGTTGGTGCTTTCATGCAAAAATTGATCAAGCAGATAACCGTTGGCCCCATGAATTTCAACCCCATCAAATCCAGCGACTTTAGCGTTATAAGCCGCTTGCCGGTATGATTCGATAATATCGGGTATTTCCTTGGGTTCCAAAGCCCTCGGGACAACATACGGCCGTTGTGGCCGCAGCAGGCTAACATGGCCGGGGGCGGCGATGGCACTGGGGGCAACCGGTAATTTCCCGTTTAAAAAAATGGGATCAGAAATACGGCCTACATGCCACAATTGCAGAAAAATGCGCCCTTGTGCCTGATGAACGGCTTGTGTTGTTAATTTCCAGCCCTCGATTTGGGCAGATGACCAAATTCCAGGGGTATCTGCATAGCCAACCCCCATCGGGGAGATCGACGTGGCCTCCGCTATAATTAAACCGGCTGAGGCGCGTTGCTGGTAATATTTAGCCATCAACGCATTGGGGATACGTTCTTGTCCTGCTCGACTGCGGGTCAACGGGGCCATGATAATACGATTGGGAATGGTTAGCTCGCCAATTTTAAGAGGGTCAAATAAACCGACCAATATGTATCCTTTCATTTTTGTGACTGCCATTTTATATGGAGTGGGCAATTTGTATTATCAAGTTCTGTGGGAATAAAAATTGGCACGGGGGGGGGCTGGAATTTAAATTATCTTTTTTCTATTTCTGGCTTCAACCACTGTGGAACATATTCCTGATTCTGCCACAAGCCATTTTTCCCGCCCTCTTTATATATCAATTTAATCTGATGAATCACTAAAAGGCTATCCAACATTTTGGTTAAATCATAAACCGTTAATAGAGCACCGGATACGGCTTGCAATGCCTCCATTTCCACGCCAGTTTTATAATGGGTACGCACCAGGCCATAGGCATGGATAGAAGAATTGTTGCGGTCCGGTTTTAGCCAAACCTTTATTTTTTCGATGGGTAAGGGATGGCATAGGGGAATTAACTGGGCGGTCATCTTGGCTGCTTGGATGCCAGCAATTTCTGCTAAAATCAAAGCATCTCCCTTAGGCAGGCGGCGTTCGACCACCTGCTTAAAAACATGAGGGCTAAGGGTGATATAGCCGGTGGCCACTGCTTGGCGAAAGGTTGCCTGCTTATCTCCAACATCAATCATTTATAGGCAGCGGTATTTTCCTCAGGCATAGTACTTATCCTCCGATTGAAGCAAGGTGCGGCGTAATACCGGTATGACCCTGTTGCAAACGGTGGGTTTCTTCTTTTAGGTTTAAGGCGCCGATAATGGCTTTTTGTAGGGCAGATAACTGGTCATCATGTTGCAACAATGGTCTTAAGTCATGACGCCCATCACCGAAAAGGCATAATTGTAGCCCACCCTTAGCGCTTACCCGCAAACGGTTACAACTCGCGCAAAAATTCTTTCCGTAAGGGGTAATTAGCCCAATGGTTCCTTGAAATTTAGGGTGTGAAAATTCGCGGGCAGGGCCAGCCGCAACTGCCCGGGGGATTTCCTGCCAACCGCTATTTAATAAGAAATCTTCAACCACTTGGCCAGATACATGGTGTTTTTGAAAAAATTCTTTTGTATGGCCGGTTTCCATCAATTCAATAAAACGGATGCTGAAAGATCTATTTCTAACCCATTCTATGAATTGGCTGATGTCTTGGTCGTTATACTCTTTCATTAGAACCGCATTTATTTTAATTTTTTGGAACCCTATCTTTTTTGCCAAATCAATGCCCTCCAGGATTTCCAGCAATTTGTTTTGGCCGGTGATTTCTTGGAATTTTTTGGGGTCAAGCGAATCGATGCTGACGTTTAAATAACGCACGCCTGCTTCATAATATAAAACGGCTTTTTGTAATAAATTATATCCATTGGTGGTTAGGGCAATGTGGGTAATTTGGGGGATAGAACGGATGGCTTCAATGATATGAGGTAAGTCCGTACGGATAGTTGGCTCTCCCCCTGTTAAACGAATTTTCCAAACTCCTAAAGCCGCGAATCCACGCACTAACCTACTAATTTCATCCACTGTTAAAAATTGTTGTTTGCCCTTATTCTCATATCCATTAGGCAAACAATACCTACAGCGAAAATTGCAGGAATCCGTTATGGAAAGCCTTAAATAAGGAAATGATCGCCCAAAAAGATCCTGCAGCAATTTTTTGTTGTCCTAGGTGCTTCAGCTAAGAAAAAATCTGGTAAGTGGGATGATAAAAACCGATTTTTATGAAAGCTTTATCATAAAACGATTTTTTGTTTTGACTAGTAAAAATAAAACAGGTAAAAAATGCTCTGACATGCGGGTGTAGCTCAATGGTAGAGTCCCAGCCTTCCAAGCTGGTTACGCGGGTCCGATTCCCGTCACCCGCTCCAACACAATGGATGAAAGCCAATTCCCGTAGATAAGGGGGTGTTTTGTTTTTATAAAAACCGTTGGCGATCAAATAAAATCTGGTTATTTATGGCTTGACAGAAAGTTGTTTACCCATCAGATATTCTAGAAACGGGTAAGGTGTATTCTCCGTCAGGGAATATGGTTTTTATCACAGGCAGTAAATATTTTAAATTGAATAATTTAAAGGATGAGAAGAGATGGCGAAAGCGAGATTTGAGCGGACGAAGTTGCACTGTAACGTAGGGACGATAGGGCACGTTGATCATGGTAAGACGACGACGACTGCGGCGTTGACGAAGATCTCTGCGGAGGTATATGGGAAGACGAAGTATGTGGCGTATGATGAGGTAGCGAAGGCGTCTGAGTCGCAGGGGCGGAGGGATCCGACGAAGATATTGACGATTGCGACGTCGCATGTGGAATATGAGACGAAGGGGCGGCACTATGCGCATGTGGACTGTCCTGGGCATGCGGATTATGTGAAGAACATGATAACGGGTGCGGCGCAGATGGACGGGGCGATATTGGTGGTATCAGCGGAAGACGGGCCGATGCCGCAGACACGTGAACATATATTATTGGCGCGGCAGGTGGGTGTGCCGGCGTTGGTGGTATTTTTGAACAAAGTGGACAAGGTGGATGATCCGGAGTTATTGGACTTGGTGGAATTGGAGATTAGGGATTTATTGACGCATTATAACTACCCTGGGGACAAGATACCGATTGTGCGAGGGTCTGCGTTGAGTGCGGTGAATGGGACTAATCCGCAGCTTGGGAAGGAAGCGATACTGAAGTTGATGGAAGCGATTGACACGTATATTCCGCAGCCTGTGCGTCCGAAGGACAAGGCATTTTTGATGCCGATTGAGGATGTGTTTTCGATCTCTGGGCGAGGGACGGTGGTGACAGGGCGAATTGAGCGGGGTGTTGTGAAGGTAGGGGAGGAAGTGGAGATTATCGGGTTGAAGGATACGGTTAAGACGACAGTGACGGGAGTTGAGATGTTCCGGAAGTTGTTGGACAGTGGAGAGGCAGGGGACAATGTGGGGGCGTTGTTGCGCGGGACGAAGCGAGAGGATGTGGAGCGTGGGCAGGTATTGGCGAAGCCTGGGTCGATTACGCCGCACACGAAATTTAAGGCGGAGGCGTATATTTTAAAGAAAGAAGAGGGCGGGCGTCATACGCCGTTCTTTACGAATTACCGGCCGCAATTTTACTTTCGGACGACGGATGTGACGGGAGTGGTGCAGTTGCCTGCTGGTACGGAGATGGTGATGCCGGGTGATAATATAGCGGTGGATGTGCAGTTGATTGCGCCGATTGCCATGGATGAGGGGTTGCGTTTTGCTATCCGTGAGGGCGGCAAGACTGTTGGTGCCGGTGTCGTCACCAAAATCGTCGAATAATTAACTCTTGTAAGACGGTGAGGGGTTGTGAATTGATCCTTCACCGTCTTGTTTTTTTTTAGGAGTGTAGCTCAATTGGCTAGAGCACCGGTCTCCAAAACCGGGGGTTGGGGGTTCGACTCCCTCCACTCCTGCCACCTTAAAATCAAGTATCGGGGCGGGAATAGCGTGGGAATTAGTTTTATACCATGCTGATCCGTTGACGTTGTATTTTTGGCATTTAAATGTAAGCAATTGATAATTGCAGTAAAAGATTAATGGGTGATTGTTTTCCCTTGACTTATCTTGTTAAGTCTGCCAAAAAAACCAAGTTTTCAAATATACTGGTAGATCCAATGAAATTGTTACAATTCTATCGACAAGTCGTTCAAGAAACAAAAAAAGTTGCCTGGCCAACAAGGCGTGAAACCCTGATCACAGCCTTAATGGTTGTGGTTTTAACTGTAGTGGCGTCGCTTTTCTTTTTTTTGGCAGATCAGCTATTTGCTTATGTTATCGGATCGATTATCGGTTAAACAGAAAAGTTAAGGAGTGCGCTTGTGGCGTTGCGTTGGTATGTCATCCATGTATATTCGGGGTTTGAGCGGAAAGTTGCTGCTTCTATTCAGGAGCAGGCCCAAAAAAAGGATATGCGAGATAAGTTTGCAGAAATTTTGATTCCCACGGAAGAAGTGATTGAGGTCCGTAGGGGGGCGAAAGTTAGTGCGGAACGCAAATTTTTTCCGGGCTATGTCCTGATTAAAATGGATCTCAGTGACGAAACCTGGCATTTGGTCAAAAGCACCCCAAAAGTCACGGGTTTCTTGGGTAGTAGGGATCGTCCTTCCCCTATTTCTGAAGATGAGGCAATGCGTATCTTGACTCAAATGAAAGAGGGTGTTGAGCGGCCTAAACATTCTGTTTCTTTTGAGATTGGCGAACAGGTGCGAGTGACAGATGGGCCTTTCACAACCTTTAGTGGGATGGTGGAGGGGGTTGATTTGGAAAAAAACCGCTTGCGGGTCGCTGTGTCGATTTTCGGTCGTTCGACGCCGGTGGAGCTTGAATATTCACAAGTGGAAAAAGTTTAGTATCAGAGAAATTAACAATATTCGGCGGGAGACTTGGCCAGAGTTGCTGACCGCCACTTTCTATGTTTAACAATAAAATCTGGCTTTGTTGTTGGCCTTATGATTGGAGTTTAAAATGGCAAAAAAAATCGTTGGTTATATTAAATTGCAAGTTCCGGCGGGTAAAGCAAACCCATCGCCGCCGATTGGCCCTGCATTAGGGCAGCGTGGCTTAAATATTATGGAATTCTGCAAGAATTTTAATGCACAGACACAAGGGATGGAAGCTGGGATGCCAATTCCAGTTGTCATTACGTGCTTTTCCGATAAATCATTTACTTTTGTAATGAAGACACCGCCCGTCAGCTATTTCTTGCTAAAAGCTGCGGGTTTGGAAAAAGGTTCGCAAACCACTGGTAAAACGGTTGTTGGTAAGGTTGCAATTGATGAAGTTCGTGCAATTGCCAAAAAGAAAATGGCTGATCTGAACGCAAATGATTTAGAAGCGGCCATATCCATGGTTAAGGGGTCAGCACGTTCAATGGGCATTCAGATTGTGGAGTAATGGATAATGGCGTTTGTAGGGAAAAGACTAACAAAAGCTTATGGATTGGTTGATCGCAATAAATCTTATGCGTTAGATGAGGCGATTAAAATTTTAAAGAAAACGGCTTCAGCTAAATTTGATGAAACAGTCGAAATTGCTATGAATCTTAGCGTTGATCCGCGTCAAGCAGAGCAATCCGTACGTGGGGTGGTTCAGCTGCCCAACGGGACTGGTAAGCAAGTTAGGGTGGCTGTTTTTGCCAAGCCTGATAAAGCGAAGCAAGCATTGGAAGCGGGTGCCGACATTGTGGGTGCAGATGATTTGGCTGAAAAAGTGTTGGCAGGCCAAATTGATTTTGATCGTTGTATTGCAACGCCCGATATGATGGGTGTTGTAGGAAAACTGGGAAAAGTTTTAGGGCCACGTGGGTTGATGCCAAATCCTAAATTAGGTACTGTAACCGCTGATGTGGCGCAGGCTGTAAGGGCTGTTAAGGGTGGCCAAGTAGAATTTCGTGCTGAGAAAACAGGGATTGTGCATGCCGGTATTGGTAAGGCTAGCTTTACGGAGCAAGCCCTTAACCAAAATATTAAGTTTTTTGTGGCGGCCATTCAACGGTCAAAGCCATCTGGGACAAAAGGCAGTTATGTGCGCAAGATTTCGATCAGTTCCACGATGGGGCCTGGTTTAAAACTTGAATTATCTAGCGTACAGGATGCTTAAGGATTTTACCGTATCAAGATTGATGCGGGGACAAAGTTTCCCGGGGAAACCCGGGAATGGTTGAATTAAGAAATTTTTTCAACCGTCTTCCTGTCCAAAGACTGCAGGGGTTGGTGTCATTGATTGTTGATAACTGACTTAATTTTCCCGGCATAGGAGAAAGAAGCAAGAAACCATGAAACATCTTTTGATGGCCATGTTGTCTCTTAAACTTCCAGGACAGGTGACAAAATGTTTCCTTCAGTTTTTTATGAAGGAAATTCGCAGCTAACCATGTTAAGCCGGGTGGTTTAACATAACCTTTGGAGAAGTATCAGTGAATCGAACAGAAAAAGAAGAACTGGTCGAATCTTTGCGACAATCGTTAAATAAGGCAGGTGTTGTTTTGGTAACGCATAATGCCGGTTTAACCGTTGCAGAGGTTACTGATTTACGTAAGGTTGTACGTAAATCGGGAGCGACTTATAAAGTTGCCAAAAATAGGTTAGCCTGTATCGCCTTGGAAGGAACAAAGTTTGAAGTAGCGAAATCTATATTCAAGGGCCCAACCGCGCTGATTTGCGCCGAAGAACCTATTGCAGTTGCCAAAGCTATTATGGCTTATGCAAGCAGCAATCCTAAATTAAAGATTGTTGGGGGTTGTTTGGATGGTCAGTTGTTGGATGAGAAGGCTGTTAAAACGCTTTCTACCTTGCCGTCGCTTAACGAACTACGGGCTCGAATTCTTGGCATGTTGCAAACACCTGCCACGCGTTTGGCCACTGTATTGCAGGCACCTGCATCTCAGATGGCACGTGTTGTCCAGGCTTACAGCAAAAAAGAACAGGCAGCCTAATATCATTTATAATCAATAGAAGTTTAAGGAGACAGAAATGGCTGATTTACAGCAATTGGTAAACGATTTATCGAAATTAACCGTATTAGAAGCGGCCGAATTAAGCAAAAAACTGGAGCAAGCATGGGGTGTTTCTGCTGCTGCTCAAGTGATGTCGGCCGGTCCTGCAGCTGGTGCTGCAGCTGCAGCCCCTGCTGCTGAAAAAGAAGACTTTACGGTTGTATTGGTAAATGCTGGCGCCAATAAAATCAACGTGATTAAAGAAGTGCGTGCCATTACGGGCTTGGGCTTAAAAGAAGCAAAAGACCTGGTTGAAGGCGCGCCGAAGAATATTAAAGAAGGCGTCAATAAAGCGGAAGCTCAGGATTTGAAAAAGAAACTTGAAGATGCTGGCGCTAAGATTGAACTGAAATAAGGCTGATAGAGAGGATTGGTAGAATCAGATAAAGTCATTCTACCAACCTTCTATTAAAATAAAAAATAAAAAAATTAGCTTATAGACGTGTCAGCGTCTTTAGGCTAATTTCCATTACTTCGTAAAAATACTTCATTATTCGCAGTATATGCTTTCGTAAGGCCAATTAGTATCGGAAGAGACAACACTTTTCTCAGGTTATCCGCTTCATATTTAAGGGCGAGGTGAAGCGGAGAAATTATAATATCAAGGAATAATAGTGTTAAGGATTGAAATTTTTTAGGTATGACGCTGGACAGAGACGTTTCACCATATTTTATCATCAGTTTTTATTATTGCTAAGCAGACGGGATCATCCACATGACAAAAACATTAGCTGGTCGTAGGCGCGTTCGGAAAAATTTTGGGCGTATCCCCGAAATTGTGACGATGCCAAATCTTATCGAAATGCAAAAAAATTCTTATGATCAGTTCCTTCAGATCCATATCAAACCGGAAAACCGCCAAGACATAGGTTTGCAGGAGGTTTTTAAATCCGTTTTTCCGATTAATGATTTTGCCGGTCGTTCAGAATTGCAATTTGTGCAGTATGAATTTGATGAACCGAAATATGACGTGGATGAATGCCAGCAACGGGGGATGACTTTTGCGGCCCCTTTGAAAACTACCTTGCGCTTGATTGTTTGGGATATAGAGGAGGATACGGGGGCTCGCTCCATTCGTGACATCAAAGAACAAGAAGTATATATGGGCGACATGCCGTTGATGACGAATAAGGGTACCTTTATCGTTAATGGCACAGAACGTGTTATTGTTAGCCAAATGCATCGCTCGCCTGGCGTTTTCTTTGATCATGATGGCGGAAAAACCCACTCTTCAGGCAAGTATTTGTTTGGTGCCCGTGTTATTCCTTATCGCGGCTCTTGGTTGGATTTTGAGTTTGATGCGAAAGATATGTTATTCGTGCGCATTGACCGGCGGCGCAAATTGTCAGCGGCAACCTTTTTGATGTCCTTGTGGAATGATCAGGTTGAAGAAATTGTTGCACAAGGTAAGACTCCAGACGAACAGGATATTCGTTTTGGGGGGATGACGCCGGAACAAATTTTACAAACTTTCTACAGCCAAATTGTATATACTCGCAATAAAAAGAAGGGTTGGCAAACCGCTTTTAATCCTCAGCAATTAAAGGGGACAAAATTAACCCATGATTTTGTTAATGCCGCTAATGGGGAAGTTTTGGCTGAAGCAGGTGCCAAGATTACTCCCCGTGTTCTTAAAAAACTAGAAGAATCAGGTGTTAAAAATCAACTGGTAATCCCTGCTGAGTTGGTGGGTAAATATGTTGGGGCAGATCTTATTAATGAGGCCACGGGTGAGATTTACGTCGAAGCTGGCGAAGAACTAACGGAAGAGGTATTGGCAAAGCTTGAAAAAGCAGGTGTACAAGAAATTTCCACTTTAGCCATTGATCATATCAATGTTGGTCCTTATTTGCGCAATACCTTGTTTGCCGACCGTAACCGGACGCGCGAAGAAGCGTTGTTGGATGTGTACCGCGTCATGCGCCCCGGTGAGCCACCGACATTAGATGCTGCCCACACTTTATTCCAAAATCTGTTTTTTGATATTGAACGGTATGATCTTTCGGCTGTCGGCCGGGTCAAGATGAATGCACGTTTGAATTTTAAAACGGATGACCAGGTTCGTATTTTGAGGAAAGAGGATATTCTGGCTATCGTTAAAACGATGCTGGAACTGAAGGATGGGCGCGGCGAAATAGACGACATTGATCATTTGGGCAATCGTCGTATCCGCTCTGTCGGTGAGTTGCTTGAAAACCAATATCGTATTGGGTTGTTGAGGATGGAGCGGGCCATTCGCGAACGCATGAGTTCGGTCGAGATTGATACGGTCATGCCGCATGACCTTGTCAATGCGAAGCCTGTTGCTGCGGTTGTCCGCGAATTTTTTGGCTCTTCACAATTATCCCAGTTTATGGACCAAACCAATCCATTGTCGGAAATTACCCACAAACGGCGTCTTTCTGCTTTAGGGCCAGGGGGGTTAACCCGGGAACGCGCTGGTTTTGAGGTGCGTGACGTACATCCCAGCCATTATGGGCGTATTTGTCCTATTGAAACGCCGGAGGGTCCGAATATCGGGCTGATTAACAGTTTGGCAACATACGCCCGTGTTAACCAGTATGGTTTTATTGAAACGCCTTACCGCAAGGTCGAGAACGGCGCAATCGTTGGTCAAGAAATTGTTTACCTTTCGGCGATGGAAGAGGGTAACCACGTGATTGCCCAGGCCAATGCTAAATTGGACAGCAAGGGGCGTTTAATTGATGACTTGGTCCAATGTCGTTGTGGGGACGATTTCGTCCTGCGTCGCCCGGCAGATATCTCCTATATTGACGTTTCACCCAAACAATTGGTTTCGGTCGCGGCCGCTCTCATCCCCTTCTTGGAAAATGATGACGCTAACCGGGCGCTGATGGGTTCCAACATGCAACGTCAGGCCGTACCCTTGTTGCAAACAGACGCCCCTTTGGTGGGTACAGGGATGGAAGGGCAGGTTGCCCGCGATTCCGGAGCAACCATTGTAGCAAAGCGTGCAGGTATCGTGGATCAGGTTGATGCCATCCGTATTGTGGTAAAGGCCAGTGAAAAAGGCAATTATGACAGCCCTGGTGTGGATATTTACAATTTGTTGAAATTCCAGCGCTCCAACCAAAGCACTTGTATTACCCAAAAACCATTGGTGAAGGTGGGTGATCAGGTTGCCGCCGGTGATACGATTGCCGATGGTCCTTCCACCCAAGATGGTGAATTGGCACTCGGGCGCAATATCCTTTGTGCTTTTATGCCCTGGCAAGGATATAATTTTGAAGATTCCATCTTGGTTTCTGAACGGTTAGTCAAAGATGACGTCCTCACTTCAATCCATATGGAAGAATTTGAAGTAATGGCACGCGATACCAAATTGGGCCAAGAGGATATCACCCGTGATATCCCCAATGTGGGTGAAGAAGCTTTGAGAAACCTGGACGAAGCTGGTGTGGTATATATCGGTGCCGAAGTAAAGCCGGGTGATATTTTAGTGGGCAAAGTTACACCGAAAGGTGAAAGCCCCATGACACCGGAAGAAAAATTGTTGCGTGCCATTTTCGGCGAAAAAGCTTCCGACGTTCGTGATACGTCTTTAAGGTTGCCTCCCGGTGTTTCTGGGACGATTGTTGAGGTGCGTATTTTCTCGCGGCGTGGTATTGAGAAAGATGAACGTGCCATGGCCATTGAAAGGGCAGAGATCGAGCATTTTGCCAAAGACCGGGATGTAGAAAAGGGAATTTTAGAGCGCAGTTTCTACAGCCAACTGAAAGAGTTGTTGCTGGGCCAGGTTGTTGTTAGCGGCCCCAAGGGGCTTAAGGTGGAAACCAAGATCACGGATAAAGTACTCAAGGATTTTACCGAAGGCCAATGGCGTGCCATCGGCATTAAAAACGACAAGAAGATGGCGGAAATTGAGGCTATCAGAGGTCAGTTTGAAGAAAGCATTGGGGCTTTAGAAAAACGCTTTAACAGTAAGGTTGAAAAATTGCAGCGGGGGGATGAATTGCCACCCGGTGTGATGAAGATGGTGAAAGTTTTTGTGGCGGTAAAGCGTAAGATTCAGCCCGGTGATAAAATGGCTGGCCGACATGGGAATAAAGGGGTGGTTTCAAAAATTATCCCTGTTGAGGATATGCCTTATTTGGAAGATGGAACACCGATTGATATTGTGCTGAATCCTTTAGGGGTGCCAAGCCGTATGAACGTTGGTCAAATCCTTGAAACCCATTTAGGTTGGGCTTGTGCGAATTTAGGACGCCAGGTTGCCGCTTTGGTTAATAATTATAACCTAACCAATAAGGCCGAAGAATTGCGCAAAAAGCTCAAATCAATTTATGGTTCAACCATTTTCAAAAGTTCTATTGAAGATTTGAAAGATGAACAGTTGTTAGAAATGTCAACGCGTTTATGCGGCGGCATACCAATTGCGTCACCGGTTTTCGATGGGGCCCGCGAAGAAGATATTGTGACTATGCTTGAGCAATCTGGCATAGATCGCTCAGGTCAGGTTACCTTGATTGATGGGCGAACGGGGGAGTCATTCGACCGTAAAGTAACCGTCGGTTATATTTATATGTTGAAACTACACCATTTGGTTGACGATAAGATCCACGCCCGCTCGATCGGACCCTACAGCTTAGTAACCCAGCAACCTTTAGGTGGTAAGGCGCAATTTGGCGGCCAACGCTTTGGGGAAATGGAAGTATGGGCCTTGGAAGCATACGGGGCGGCTTATACATTGCAAGAAATGTTGACCATTAAATCTGATGACGTTTCCGGCCGGACGAAGGCTTATGAAGCCATTGTTCGAGGGGATGATAATTTCGAGGCCGGGATACCTGAATCATTCAACGTTTTGGTGAAGGAGTTGCGTTCATTAGGCTTAAATATTGAACTAAACCAGGATAGTTAATTTGTTTATAATGCAATAATGATCAAGGATATCATATAATGAACCAAGTGATGAATGTTTTGGGACAAGTTAACCGTCCGCAAAGCTTTGATGAAATTAGGATCTCAATTGCTAATCCGGAACAGGTGCGTTCTTGGTCTTTTGGAGAAATAAAGAAACCGGAAACTATTAATTACCGGACTTTCAAACCTGAAAAAGACGGGTTGTTTTGTGCGCGTATTTTTGGGCCGATCAAGGATTATGAGTGTCTTTGCGGTAAATACAAACGGATGAAATACCGCGGGATTGTTTGTGAAAAGTGCGGGGTTGAGGTAACTTTATCTAAAGTTCGCCGTGAACGCATGGGCCATATTGAGCTGGCTTCACCTGTGGCACATATTTGGTTAATGAAATCGTTGCCAAGTCGCATCGGGTTGCTCTTGGATATGACACTGAAGGATTTGGAAAAAGTCCTTTATTTCGAAAATTATGTGGTGATAGAACCAGGGCTTACTTCTTTGCGCCAGCATCAGATGCTCAGTGAAGAAGAATTTATGACCGCCCAAGATGAGTTCGGTGCGGATAATTTTCAAGCCGGTATTGGTGCGGAAGCCATACGTACCATGCTGATGGCGATTGACTTGAAGAGTGAATATGAGCAAATGCGGGTTGAACTGAAAGATGTCAGTTCGGAAGCGAAGAGGAAAAAGCTGGTTAAAAGGTTAAAACTGGCCGAAGCCTTTTTAGATTCCAATACAAAACCCGAATGGATGATTTTAGAAGTTATCCCCGTGATCCCGCCAGAATTAAGGCCGCTGGTTCCCTTGGATGGGGGGCGGTTTGCCACTTCTGACCTAAATGATTTGTATCGTCGGGTCATTAACCGTAATAATCGGTTAAAGCGGCTGATCGAATTGCGGGCGCCGGATATTATTGTCCGCAATGAAAAACGTATGTTGCAAGAATCGGTCGATGCTTTGTTTGACAATGGCCGGAGAGGGCGCGTCATTACGGGCGCCAATAAACGGCCGCTTAAATCCTTAGCGGACATGCTAAAGGGAAAACAAGGTCGGTTCCGGCAAAACTTGCTTGGTAAGCGGGTGGATTATTCTGGCCGTTCTGTTATCGTGGTTGGTCCTGAGTTAAAATTGCATCAATGCGGGTTGCCTAAAAAAATGGCTTTGGAATTATTCAAACCATTTATTTATGCCAAACTCGAATTATATGGCTACGCCAGCACTATTAAGGCTGCTCGCCGGATGGTCGAAAAAGAGCGACCGGAAGTTTGGGATATTTTAGAAGAAGTTATCCGCGAACATCCCGTCCTTTTGAATAGGGCGCCTACTTTGCATCGCTTGGGAATCCAAGCATTTGAGCCCGTATTAATTGAGGGTAAAGCTATTCAGTTGCACCCCTTGGTTTGCACGGCTTTCAACGCTGACTTCGACGGGGACCAGATGGCTGTCCATGTGCCTTTATCGTTAGAAGCACAGTTGGAAGCTCGCGTGCTGATGATGTCAACCAACAATATTTTATCACCAGCCAATGGTAAACCCATCATTGTGCCAAGCCAAGACATTGTTTTGGGTATCTATTACTTAACGATGGAAGGCCGGAAAGATGAACCAGGTTTAGGCAAGGCGTTCAGCACACCCTCAGAAGTTGTTCAAGCTCTTGAGGCGAAAGCGATCAGCTTGCATGCCCCTATTAAAGTTCGGATTAAGACTAAGGGTAAAGATGGCCAAGAGATTAACAAATTAATTCAAACGACCGCAGGCCGGTTATTTGTCAATACGTTAATTCCTGAGCATCCAGAATTGCCCTTGGAATTAACCAACAGGTTGCTAACTAAAAAAGATATAGCGAACGTTCTTGAGGCTGTGTACCGCCATCGTGGGCAAAAAGAATGCGTTATATTTGCTGATAGGCTGATGGCACTAGGCTTCAGCTATGCCTGTAAGGCGGGCATATCATTCGGTAAAGATGATTTAATCATTCCCAAATCGAAAACCAAGTTGGTTGCCGATGCCCGGACAAAAGTTAAGGAATATGAGCAGCAATACCAAGACGGCTTAATCACCCAAGGTGAAAAATACAATAAGGTGGTTGACGTTTGGTCCAGCTGTACGGAACGGGTGGCTGAAGAAATGATGAAAGCTATGTCAGAAAATGCCAAAGGCGCCCAGATTAACTCCGTTTATATGATGGCCCATTCAGGTGCGCGCGGATCGGCTGCACAGATTAAACAGCTGGCTGGTATGCGCGGCTTAATGGCTAAACCATCTGGAGAGATCATTGAATCTCCGATTATTTCAAATTTCAAGGAAGGTTTAACGGTTCTTGAATACTTTAACTCTACCCACGGGGCACGGAAGGGACTAGCGGATACTGCTTTAAAAACAGCTAACTCCGGTTATTTGACCCGCCGATTGGTTGATGTTGCCCAAGATGCAATTATTACCGAAGTCGATTGTCATACCACTAAAGGCTTAACGGTTAAAGCGTTGGTTGAAGGTGGCGATGTGGTTTCATCCTTGATTGAACGTATTTTAGGAAGGGTTGCAGCCGTTGACGTTATTGATCCCTTGTCCGGCAAAGTAATTATATCAGCAGGAACAATGTTTGACGAACGGATAGTCGAATTAGTTGATCGGGCGGGGGTTGAAACAATTAAAATTCGCTCTGCCCTTACTTGTGAAACGAAATTCGGACTTTGCTCACAATGTTATGGGCGTGATTTAGCCCGTGGCACAAAAGTGAATATTGGCGAAGCAGTGGGTGTGATTGCCGCGCAGTCAATCGGTGAGCCAGGTACGCAGCTTACCATGCGGACTTTCCACATTGGCGGAGCGGCACAGCGTGGTGCCGAACAATCCAGTGTTGAAGCGGTATTGGACGGGACAGTGGTGATCCGCCAACAGAACGCGGCAAGCGCAGGAAAAAAGACGGCAATTGTTATGACCAGAAATGCTGAAATTGTCATGTTAGATCAGGCCAACCGGGAGCGTGCTCGCCACCGGGTGCCGTATGGGGCAAGGTTGCTTGTCAAGGACGGTGCGGTGGTTACCAAAGGGACAAAATTGGCCGAATGGGATCCTTATACTTTGCCCATTATTACGGAACAAGAAGGAATAGTTAAATATGTCGATTTGGTGGAAGGCACGACCTTCCGTGAAATCGTGGATGAAACAACAGGGATTGCCAGTCGTGTGGTTGTGGATTGGAAACAGCAACCAAGGAGTGGTGAACTTCGCCCGAGGATTGTGATCTGTAATAAAAAAGGCCAGCCTTTAACCTTGTCCAATGGGATGGAAGCCAGATATTTCTTATCAGCCGATGCCATTCTTTCCATTGAAGATGGGACAGCGGTAAAAGCCGGAGATGTTTTGGCACGTATCCCACGGGAAAGCATGAAGACGCGCGATATTACCGGGGGATTACCGAGGGTTGCAGAATTGTTTGAGGCACGCCGTCCAAAAGACCATGCGATTATCAGTGAAATCGATGGCCGCGTTGAATTTGGTAAGGATTATAAAACCAAAAGACGTATTTTGATTGTGCCGACCGATCCCACACAACAACCGCTGGAGTACCTGATTCCTAAAGGGCGTCATGTCAGTGTCCAGGAAGGGGATCTTATTCAAAAGGGCGATCTCTTGATGGATGGTAACCCAGTTCCGCATGACATCTTAAGTGTTGTGGGGGTTGAGGAGCTTGCAAATTATCTGATTAATGAAATTCAGGAAGTTTATCGGTTACAGGGTGTTAAAATTAACGATAAGCATATTGAAGTGATCATTCGCCAAATGTTACAAAAAGTGGAAATCACTGACCCTGGCGAGACAACTTTCTTAAGTGGTGAACAAGTTGATCATCAGGAATTTGAAGAAGAAAATGATAAGGCCTTAAAAGCAGGTGGTCGTCTTGCGGAAGCTAAGGCAGTTCTGCAAGGGATTACCAAAGCCAGTCTGCAAACACGTTCATTTATTTCAGCGGCTTCTTTCCAAGAAACAACGCGTGTTTTAACCGAAGCAGCAGTTGCAGGTAAGGTTGATCGATTGATCGGCTTGAAAGAAAACGTGATTGTCGGCCGATTGGTGCCAGCGGGAACAGGCGGCACGATCGAAAAGATGCGTAAGCTTGCTGCAGAGCGTGATAAGGGGGGTGTCCTACAGCCAACAACGATCCCGTCGATAGCACAACCTGCCGAATAGGAGAGTTGAGGGTCTTTAGAAAAATGGGCGCGTGTTATTTTAAGTAATAATGTCGCGCCCAAATTTCATGAAGATCACTTTTTGTCAAATGTTCAGAAAGTTCCTTGAAAAACTTTTTTGCAATTTTAAGGGGTTTCTGATCTAGGCACTTACCCGTAAAAACATGTTAGAACACGTTAAAAATAATCTTAAATTGCCAACAGATATTTAGTCTATAATCGCTAAATAATTCTCATCGCTCACCCATCATTTTAGCTGATTATTTCAAATCATCTTGAAAGTTAGCTGGGATAAATAGGCTTCCTAAAGTCATCAGAGGCGCTTTCAGCAAAATAATCACATTTATATGAAAGAAAATCTTATTTGCACTCTTGACGAGAGGGCAATTCTCGAGGAAAACAAAATCCATGAGGTTTAGTTTCATACGTTTTAATTTACAAGGTTGATTGCTTTGCAACCAAAAAGAAAGAACACAAATAATGACAACAGCTTATAGTATTATCATAGGTTGCGGCTTAATTGCCTTGGCTTATGGTATTTATGCGACAATCGTAATTATGAAAGCCGATACCGGCAATGAGCGGATGAGAGAAATTGCGGCAGCTATTCAAGAAGGTGCCCGTGCTTATCTGAACCGCCAATATTTAACCATTGCTCTAGTTGGCATTGTCATTGGGGCTGGTCTTTATTGGGCTTTAGGGCAATATGTAACCATTGGATTTGCCGTGGGTGCAATTTTGTCCGGGGTTGCTGGGTATATCGGCATGAACATTTCTGTTCGGGCGAATGTCAGGACAGCGGAGGCCGCACGCCATGGATTGGCGCCAGCTTTGAAGGTTGCTGTTCAAGCAGGTACGATCACCGGTATGTTGGTTGTTGGTTTGGGCCTTTTGGGTGTGGTTGGTTATTATATGCTATTGAAACAACAGGATTTAACCGGTCGTCAGGTTATTGAAGCGTTGGTTGCCCTTAGTTTTGGGGCTTCTCTCATTTCTATTTTTGCGCGGTTAGGTGGTGGAATATTTACCAAAGGTGCGGATGTGGGCGCCGATTTGGTGGGTAAAATTGAAGCTGGAATTCCCGAGGATGATCCGCGTAACCCCGCTGTTATTGCTGACAATGTGGGAGATAATGTGGGGGATTGCGCTGGGATGGCTGCTGATCTTTTCGAAACATATGCCGTAACAATGGTAGCAACGATGTTATTGGCATCTATTTTCTTTATAGATCCTGTGTTGCAAGAACAAATGATGTTGTTGCCGCTTTTAATTGGCGGCGCTTGTATTTTGGCGTCTGTTGTCGGGGTGTTTTTTATCCGTTTGGGACGCAAGCAAAAAATTATGCAAGCCTTGTATAAGGGATTGGTCGCTACAGGAGTCATATCGGCAGTTCTTATAGCCGGTTTATTATGGTGGCAATTGGGTTTTGATACACAATATCAAATCGGTTCAATCACCATCACCGGTCTAAAATTATTTGGCTGTAGTTTGATCGGTTTGCTTGTCACAGGTTTATTGGTTTGGGTAACAGAATATTATACCGCAACCAATTACCGGCCTGTCCGTTCCATTGCCAAAGCATCAACAACTGGCCATGCCACCAATATGATCCAGGGATTGGCCATATCGATGGAAGCATGTGCGTTACCAGTTCTGATCATTTCTGCAGCTATCATTGGGTCTTATATTTTGGCCGGATTGTTTGGTATTGCGATTGCTGCCACGACCATGTTGGCGTTGGCCGGAATGATTGTGACCTTGGACGCATATGGCCCTGTCACGGATAATGCGGGCGGTATTGCCGAAATGTCCAACCTGCCAGAAGATGTTCGTCACACAACCGATGCCTTGGATGCTGTCGGAAACACCACCAAAGCGGTTACCAAGGGATATGCAATCGGTTCAGCTGGCTTGGCGGCGTTGGTTCTATTTGGTGCGTATACGGAAGATCTACATCATTATTTTCCAAATCTTTCGATACAATTTGTCCTGCAAGATCCCTATGTGGTCATCGGCTTATTTATCGGTGGCATTTTGCCCTTCTTATTCGGGGCAATGGGCATGATGGCGGTGGGAAGATCAGCCGGATCGGTGGTCGTTGAAGTGCGTAGGCAATTTAAGGAAATACCGGGTATTATGGAAGGTACGGCAAAGCCAGATTATAAGCGTGCAGTGGATTTGTTAACCCGTTCTGCTATTAAGGAAATGATTATCCCATCCTTATTGCCGGTGTTAGCGCCTGTAGTTTTATATTTTGTTATTTACGGCACCATTGGGCAAGTGGAAGCCCTAACTTCCTTAGGGGCCATGTTGCTTGGCACCATCGTGACCGGGTTATTTGTAGCCATTCAAATGACATCAGGTGGTGGCGCTTGGGATAATGCTAAGAAATACATTGAATCCGGCCAACATGGGGGCAAGGGCTCGGCTGCTCATAAGGCAGCCATAACGGGTGATACCGTTGGTGATCCGTACAAGGATACAGCGGGACCAGCAATTAACCCGATGATTAAAATTATTAATATTGTTGCTTTGTTACTGTTGGCGGTCTTAGCTCGCTAATCAGCTGCTATTGAATGCAGGAAAACCCCCTTTGAAAAAAACAAAGGGGGTTTTTTATCTAACTACTCGGTTTTTAATTTTAAAAGAGCATTGCTTGACGATTGCTTATTCTGAGACTAAAAAAAAACAATTAAAATTTTTAAGGTTTTGTAAATTTTCCTAAATTACCTAAGAGTTGTTGCAAGAAAGTTAATTCTTGACCTTCGGTTGGGGTAGTCCTCTTGACCGGATCAATAATTTTTCCGTCTTCTAAACGATACACATTAATTTTGCTAACCAAGCCGTTCTTATCGAAGGCAACAGCAACAACTTGCTGATCAATTAATTTGGGGCGGAAAAAGGCCAAACTTGAAGTCTTACCACCCACATAATACCAGCGTTCGGAAGAAAAAGTGGCCACGTTGGTGGGCGATCCAAAACGCCTTAAGATATCATTTTTTGAAAGCTTTTCACTTTGAGCCGCTGCGATATCTTGGGGATCAATCAGATTGCCTCGTACGTCAATCCTTGGATTACAGGCGTATAACAAGCTTGTTAAAGTCAGGGTGCATAGAGTTAACGGAAAAGAATATTTTTGTTTCATGTTACCTTCAGTGCAATTATGTTAAAGATGTTGTCTTGCTTATACCTCCCAACCCATTATCCAGGCAAGAAGAAATAAATCGAACAGTAGAAATAGCAACAGAACACTAATAGTAAGATAGTTAAAGAAAAATGATTAATTTTTGGCGCCGCATTCGCCTTCATCAGCAACAAATCGGTCATTTATATCAAATGATTATAGGGCAAAGTCGTTCTGTAGAAATATATCAAGCTTTTTCTATTCCTGATACTATTGACGGACGATATGAAGTATTAGTGCTGCATACTTGGTTAATTTTGCAAAGATTACGAAATACCACTAACCAACAAGCGAAGAAAATCAGCCAAGGGATTTTTGATTCCTTGATTACTGATTTTGATCTAAGCCTTAAAGAAATAGGGGTAGGGGATAAGAAATTAGGCAAACAAGTTCGATTTATGGTGAAGGGTGCGTATGGCAGGTTTCATGCTTATGATCAATCTTGGGGTCAACCATCTTTATTTCTTGAGGCATTAACACGTAATTTTTTTGGCGCTTCTGCACCTTCCCCCGAACAGATTGACAAAGCGTATCATTATATCTTGGATGCAAGCGAAATATTAAAAAATATGACGGATGATCAATTGGTAAGTGGCAATTTTATTTGGCCAATGGTATAAAAAATATAAAATAAATGGAAGGAAACGATGGTTATTAAAAACGAATTCAGCCGCTTGCTGGCGCTTGATCAATTACACCAAAAGCCTATGGAACGTACAATTAAAGCAAATTCCGACGAGATGAATTTGTTAGCAAAGCGGTTTGATCTTTTTAAAATCAGTAAATTAGAGGCTAAACTATCTGTAGGATATACCGCCCAACGTGATTTGGAAATCAAGGGCCATCTTGTAGCGGATTTCCAACAAAAAAATGTTAAAACCCTTCAACCAATTGCTAAAGCAGTTAACAAAGAATTTGTTGTTACCTTTGTAAAAGAAAGGGATCATACCATTGACAATATTGAGGAGGACAGTCTGGAACTGCTAAAAAACTGGGTTATCGACGGTGAACTGGACATCGGAGAAATTGTGGTGCAGGAGTTTTCCGATGAGGTTGATTTGTATCCCGGTATAGAAGATTAAGGGATAAATAAAGACAAATAAAAAAGCCGCGGATAAGGCAAATGCGGCTTTCTTAGTAAAATAAGACGGTAAATATATATACTATATGGATCGTCTTTCAATTATTGGCTTGAAAATACTTTATATTGGCCATTATCGCGAGGGTTACTCGTACAAGCGGCTGTAAGCGAAGATACCGCAACAACCATTAAAAAACTGAGAAATATTTTTTTCATAACTTATACCTTTCATTATTATTAAGCAGTCGTATCACTGCTTATCCCCACTTTTACCTATAACATACAATTAACGAAATGCCAAATTATAGATGGCCAACGGGCCAAATGAAATTTATTCCCTGATATAAAAGGTTAACCAACGATGACTAAAATAATAAATGTTGTTGTTTGTCTTCAGGAGGATATGATAATCTGGCTAGATATGAAGAAGATCATGGAGCCAACGGGTTGAAACGAAAAGATTTTTTAAAAACTACCTGTTTAAGCTTGTATAAAAACAATCTTTTCGCTAAAAATGGCAAACAATTTCTTCAATCTTGAGTAACTATTATATCTTAGAAAGTTTTATATTATGGCAGTTCCTAAAAAGAAAACATCAAAATCACGGCGAAACATGCGGCGTGCGCATGACGCATTATCACTTGTCATGGCGGTGGAATGCTCAAATTGCGGAGAGATGAAAAAACCCCATCACATTTGTGCCTCTTGCGGTCATTATGATGGCAAATCTGTAGTCAGCGTGAAAACGACTGCAACCGCAGCCGAGTAGATGTTTCATTATTAAGAATAAATGAATAAGGCGAAATTCCCTTGAGTGATGCTATCACTATAGCGCTTGATGCAATGGGTGGGGATTATGCTCCTGAGATTGTTATCAAGGGGGCGTTGATTGCTCGAGGGCGTTTTCCCAATTTACGTTATTTGATTTTTGGTGACGAACGTCTCATCCAGCCATTGCTTAACAAATACAGCGGTCTGGTTGATGTGTCTACCATTGTGCACACAACCCAGGTGGTCCGCGGTGAGGACAAGCCGTCTGTGGCCCTGCGCAACAGTCGTGAAAGTAGTATGCGGCTAGCTATCGAGGCTGTGTCTGAAGGAAAATCTTCTGCTATGGTGTCAGCCGGTAATACGGGTGCCTTAATGGCTATGTCAAAAATAGTATTAAGAACATTGCCAGGCATCGATCGCCCCGCCATGGCCTCTTATTTCCCCACCATGAAAGGGGAAAGTGTCATGTTAGATTTAGGGGCGAATGTCCAGTATGATACGGCTAACCTTTTACAATTTGCATTGATGGGCAGCGTTTTTGCAACCGCTGTTTTAGGGATTCGTAAACCGATTGTCGGTTTATTGAATGTGGGATCAGAGGAAGTCAAAGGTAACGAAATTGTCCGGGAAACCCATGCAATCTTAAAAAACATCAAGCTGCCAGGCCATTATCATGGGTTCATTGAAGGTGATGATATTGCCAAAGGAACGGTTGACGTTATTGTCACCGATGGGTTTACCGGTAACATTGTCTTAAAATCAATCGAGGGGACGGCCAAGCTGATCTCGGAATTTTTGAAACAAACATTCCGTAGTTCATTTCTTGCCCAAATTGGTTATTTATTTGCCCGGCCCGCGTTAAACACCTTAAAAGTCCGGGTTGATCCCCGTCGTTATAATGGCGCTATATTCTTAGGGCTTAATGGGGTGGCTGTTAAAAGCCATGGTAGCACGGATGCTATTGGTTTTGCCAATGCCATAGGTGTTGCAGCGAATATGGTCATCCATCATGCAATAGATAAAATTAAACATGATTATGAATTAATTAAAGATTCGATGAAACCCGCGCTCGTTCATCCAGCGGTTCAATCATGACCATCCGTTCCGTTATTTTGGGTTGTGGGGGGTATTTGCCTGAAAAAATCTTAAGTAATGAAGAGTTATCAGGAAAACTTGAAACCACGGATGAATGGATCCAACAAAGAACGGGTATCAAACAACGGCATTTGGCTGCAAAAGGCGAAAAAACCTCTGATATGGCGGTTAAAGCGGCCCAGATTGCAATGAAAAAAGCCAATATAACAGCAGCAGACATCGATTTAATTATTTTGGCAACGACCACCCCTGACCGGACTTTTCCGGCAACCGCTGTTACCGTTCAGGCTAAATTGGGAATTGAGCGAGGTTTTGCGTTTGATATTCAGGCGGTGTGTTCAGGTTTTGTCTACGCCTTGGCAGTGGCCGACAATTTTATCCGATTACAGCAAGTGAAGCATGCGCTGGTTATTGGTGCAGAAGTATTTTCATCCTTATTAGATTGGCAGGATCGTTCTACCTGTGTTTTATTTGGGGATGGGGCTGGCGCCGTTGTTTTAAAAGGTCAAGAAAGCGATAGCCGGGGAATATTATCCACGCATTTATTTGCCGACGGTCGTTATGAGGAAATGCTGTTTGTTGATGGCGGCCCCGGATCCACGGGGCTGGTTGGCAAAGTTAAGATGGTGGGAAAAGAAGTTTTTAAGCACGCCGTCCAAAAAATGGAACAGGCTGTGCGGACAGGTTTGGAACACCATAAACTATCCGTTGCTGATTTGGATTGGCTGGTTCCGCATCAGGCTAACAAACGAATTATTGAGGCGGTTGGCGATAGGTTGAAATTGCCTATTGAAAAAGTGATTGTGACCGTTGACCTTCATGCCAATACTTCTGCGGCGTCTATTCCTTTGGCTTTGGCTGAAGCAACGGCCGATGGGCGGATTAAGAAAGGTGATTTGGTCATGTTGGAAGCCTTAGGTGGCGGATTCACCTGGGGCTCTGCCTTGATACGTTGGTAAAATATTTGCTAAAATATCATGATATTAAGAAAAAAATAATCCTTGTTTCTTATAAAAACAATTGATATGAAGATATAGGATTAATATGAAGATATAAGAATATGTAGTTGATTTTGCTTATAAAAAAATTTATGGACCTATGGATCAAGACCAACCATCTCAACAGACATTGACACGGGCTGATTTAAGTCAGGAGATTTATTACCAAATGGGCTTTTCCAGGGTGGAATCAATTCGTTTGGTTGAGGATATTTTTGAAATTATTGCGGGTAATCTCGAACAGGGCAAAGATGTAAAAATTAGCGGTTTTGGAACATTTGCCATCAAATCAAAAAATATGCGGATTGGCCGCAATCCAAAAACGGGCGAGAAAGTTTATATAACACCTAGGAAGGTTCTCAGTTTTAGGTCGTCTCCTTTGTTAAAAAATAAAATTAACGTAACGTAGAAAAAACATAATGCGTCAAAAACTTGCAAGATCGCTTCCATCACCGGGGGGCACCGATTCTCCGGCCCAGATAAACCCAGAAGACCAGTCCTTGCGGGTTCAAAGGGCTAAGTTTGATAAAGCTGAAACTGCTTACCGAACCATTAGTGAGGTTTCTGAAGAGCTGTCCATACCCCAACATGTTTTACGGTTTTGGGAATCAAAATTTACCGTTATAAAACCAATTAAACGTGGCGGTGGGCGGCGTTATTATAAACCGGATGATATTCAATCACTAAAAATTATTCAACGGTTGTTATATGAGCAGGGATATACCATTAAAGGCGTGCAGCGGATGATAAGTGAGCGAGGATTGAAGCCCATTGATTACCCTGTGTCTCGTGTAAGTCGTTCTGTTGGACAGCCTGCATTGCCTGGCAATTCATTTACACAAAATGCAGCACAAGGAAATGACGAGAAAAATCTGTCTGAAGTTGATTCCCTAAAAGAAGTGCTTGGAGAGTTAAAAGAGTTGAAAAACAAGCTGAATAAATTGTTTGAATCGTAATGATGCAATTCTTGGCTTGACAAATTTTGATAAAAAACTCTTATGGGATGACAATGATAAAAATAACGGAGCGTAGCGCAGCCTGGTAGCGCATCACACTGGGGGTGTGGGGGTCGTGGGTTCAAATCCCGCCGCTCCGACCATTTTTATCACTAGACTTTTGTTTCTTTCGTTAATCATTTTGACAAAACCCCATCTTATTTTTACCTTAGTAGGAACGAAGACCCCATTGGGGTGTTGGGATGATTTACTTTTTGCTCATATGATTGGTTAGATGGTTATCAAAAGTTAATAAGATTGCGGCAAAGGTTTTTTATCCAATTCAACAACCTACCCTTAATCATCAGAACAGGTTATCAGAATGCGTGATGTACTAGAACAACTTGAAAAAAAACGTGCTGCGGCTAGGTTGGGCGGTGGCGAGCAACGCATCCGTGCACAACATGCAAAAGGGAAATTGACCGCACGCGAACGCTTAGAGGTATTACTAGATCCGCATTCCTTTGAAGAATGGGATATGTTTAAGGAACATCGTTGCCATGATTTCGGGCTTGATCAACAACAAATTCCTGGCGACGGGGTGGTAATCGGTCACGGAACTATTTACGGACGCAAGGTGTTTGTTTTTAGCCAAGATTTTACCGTATTCGGTGGGTCATTAAGCGAAACCCAGGCAGAAAAAATATGCAAGGTGATGGATCAAGCGATAAAGCTTGGGATACCGCTGATTGGCATCAATGATTCGGGTGGGGCGCGTATCCAAGAAGGGGTTGCGTCCCTGGCCGGTTACGCAGAGGTTTTTCAGCGAAATATTCTAGCCTCTGGCGTCATTCCCCAAATATCCTTGGTGATGGGGCCTTGTGCTGGGGGGGCTGTCTATTCCCCTGCCATAACGGATTTTGTTTTTATGGTACGGGAATCGTCCTATATGTATGTGACGGGCCCTGATGTTGTCAAAACAGTAACCCATGAAACCGTTAGCCATGAGGAGTTGGGTGGGGCAACAACGCATACCACGAAATCAGGCGTGGCAGATTTGGCTTTTGATCATGACATCCAGGCTTTATTGCAAGTTCGCAGGTTATATGATTTTCTACCTTTATCCAACCGCCATCCCCTTCCCATCAAAAAATCGGCCAAGGTTACTGATAAACCCGACTTTTCTTTGGATACCCTTATCCCTAAAAACCCTAATAAGCCTTATGATATGAAAGAATTGATCCTGAAGGTTGTGGATGGGGAAGATTTTTTTGAAATACAGCCGGATTTCGCCAAAAATATTATCGTGGGATTTGCCAGGATGGACGGGATCCCTGTAGGGGTGGTAGCCAACCAACCCACCGTTTTAGCGGGTTGTTTAGACATTGATGCTTCAAGGAAAGCTGCCCGTTTTGTGCGTTTTTGCGATTGTTTTAACATTCCCTTGGTCACTTTCGTGGATGTTCCGGGTTTTATGCCGGGAACATCGCAGGAATATAATGGTATTATTAAACATGGGGCAAAACTTTTATTTGCTTACGGGGAAGCAACCGTTCCTAAAATTACCGTAATCACCCGTAAAGCCTATGGTGGCGCTTATGATGTGATGAGTTCAAAGCATTTGCGGGGTGATGTTAATTATGCTTGGCCCACCGCAGAGATTGCTGTCATGGGACCTAAGGGGGCGGTAGAAATTATTTTTAGGACTGATATCCAAGATCAGGCCAAAATTGCCCAACGTACCGAAGAATATCGCCAAAAATTTGCCAATCCTTTTATTGTGGCTAAACGCGGTTTTATTGATGATGTGATTATGCCCCATGGAACCAGGCGCAGGATTTGCCGTGCTTTACATTTATTGCAAGATAAAAAGCTTCAAAACCCTTGGAAAAAGCATGACAATATTCCCCTCTAGCCAAGTGAATGATCTAACTGGGCGGATTTCTGTAATCTTTATTTAATGATGCTGGATGAATAAGGTATAAGGAATGTTTAAAAAAATACTGATTGCTAATCGTGGGGAAATTGCCCGTCGGGTTATTCGCACTGCCCAACGTATGGGAATTAAAACTGTTGCCGTATATTCTGAAATTGATAGTGATGCCTGCCATGTTAGGGAAGCGGATGAGGCTGTTTTGATAGGTGGTGCCCCCTCTAACCAAAGCTATTTGGTGATGGAAAAAATCATTGACGCTATCCGCCAAACGGGTGCGGAGGCCGTGCATCCAGGCTATGGATTTTTATCAGAAAAACCGGCTTTTGCGGCCGCTGTGAAAGCAGCGGGCGCGGTTTTTATAGGCCCTCCCAGTACAGCAATTGCGGCCATGGGGGATAAAATTGAATCAAAAAAATTGGCCCAAAAAGCTGGGGTGACAACTGTGCCAGGGTATCTGGGTACTATCACTGATGAAGCCCAGGCTTTACGTATTGCCAAAGAAATCGGATATCCTGTTATCGTCAAAGCCTCTGCCGGTGGTGGGGGTAAAGGCATGCGGATTGCTTGGAATGAGCAGCAATTATTTGAGGGTTTAAGATTGGCGCGTAGTGAGGCAAAAAATAGTTTTGCCGATGATCGTGTTTTTTTAGAAAAATATATCCAACAACCCCGGCATATTGAAATACAAATTCTGGCTGACCAGCATGGAAAAACGTTGTATTTAGGGGAAAGAGAATGTTCCATTCAGCGTCGTCACCAAAAAGTTATTGAAGAATGCCCAAGCCCTTTCCTTGATGAAAAGACCCGCCGGATGATGGGTGAACAAGCGGTAGGATTGGCTAAGGCAGTAGGGTATCAATCAGCTGGGACGGTTGAATTTGTTGTTGATCCGCAACGGAATTTTTATTTCCTGGAAATGAACACGCGTTTGCAAGTCGAACATCCTGTGACAGAACTGGTTTTAGGATTGGATTTAGTGGAGTGGATGATCCGAATTGCACATGGCGAAAAAATTCCCTTTACCCAGCAAGATATCCGTATGAAAGGGTGGGCGATTGAAGCCCGTTTTTATGCCGAAGATCCGCAACGCGGCTTTTTACCATCAATCGGCCGACTAACCCATTATCTGCAGCCGCCGACGAATAAGAATATCCGCGTCGATAGCGGGGTGGATGAGGGCAGTGAAATATCGGTTTATTATGATCCCATGATTGCCAAGGTTTGTTCTTATGGGGATACACGGACAGAGGCGGCCTATCACTTAAGGCAAGCATTAGACCGTTTTGTCGTGAGAGGGATTTCGCACAATGCTTTGTTTTTGTCCAACGTTTTAGGAAAACAAAAATTTATTGAGGGCAAGTTAAGCACTGCTTTTATCCAAGAGGAATTTCCTGAAGGGTTCCATGTTCCGTCACATCCGGTTTCGATGCTTCCCGCATTAACCGCTCTCGCAAGCTTGCTATATTATTTGCAGGAATGTCATATTGATCCGTCGCTGTCCCAATTCGGGATTTTATCAGACACGGGTGACATTCGCTTGGTGGTTTTTCAGGCAAAACAACAGCTGTCCGTCATCATTAACAGATCGCATACATCAAAGGATTACCAGGTAACCATCAATCAGCAGGTGTATTCGATTAGTTTAGACCTGTCAGATACCAAACTGCTGTTAATAGGGTCAATTAATCAACAACCTGTTGTGGTGCAGGTGGAATATTTGGGAAATAATGGCTATCGGCTGAGTAGCCAAGGGGCACAAACTGACTTTCATGTGTATTTGCCCCATATTGCCAATTTAATGCAATGGATGCCGGAAAGAAAATTGGCTGACCGGTCAAAAATGCTGTCATCCCCCATGCCTGGGATGTTAACCTCACTTACCGTGAAAGAGGGGGAAGAGGTTAAAATAGGGCAGGAGTTATTGGTTTTAGAAGCCATGAAAATGGAAAATATTATCCGGGCGGAACGCAATGGAAAAATCAAAAAAATCCACGCAAAAGCCGGTGAAACGCTGGCAGTTGACCAAATGATATTGGAATTTGAATAACTGATGCGGCAAGCCATCCAAATAACTATCCATGGGCTTGTGCAGAAGGTTGGCTACCGCGAATGGCTGCGAAAGCAAGCGAAAAATTACCAAGTCGTGGGCTGGGTTAAAAATTTACCGGTAGGTACTGTCCTGGCTTTGCTGATAGGCGAGGATGAATCCTTACAAAAATTAATCCAAGATTGCTACCGTGGGCCATCGTTGGCTACTGTCCAAAAAATTGACCAACAAAAAATGTTGTTGCCAAGCCCTTTGCCTCTTATTTTTGAAATCGTTCCCTAAATATCTTGCCAGCTCCCATCAGGCCAATATTGACTAAGCCATTCGGGGCTTATGAACCCTTGTGCGATGATCATGGTAGGGCCGCTTAGGAACAGGTCACTTACTAGATGATTTTTCATATGGAATTCTACCGCCAGTTCACCCCCTGGGGTGGATAAATGAACCGGGGATGGCAAGGAATATCGGTAATGGCTGATGATGGCTGCCGCAACCGCACCTGTTCCACAAGAAAGTGTTTCCTGTTCAACACCCCGCTCGAAGGTCCTGATAGCAATCCTACCATTTGGTAAAGATTGGATAAAATTAACATTGGTGCCGTGAGGGGAAAAATGGGGATGCCACCGCAATTCTTGTCCCAATTCCGCGACCGGCAATTTTTTTATGTCCATGTTAGTTAGGCCGACTACCAAATGGGGGACGCCCGTGTCCAGAAAATCAAGTGATTGAAAATAGGGATTGGTTTGGGATAAATCCAGATTGAATTGCGGTTGTTGTAGCAAAGGAATCTCAACACGAAAATGGCTATTATCAAGCCTATACACGGATAATATGCCAGCGTCCGTTAAAATTTTTGTGTGATCCTTGAAAAAACCAAGTTCATAGCCGTAACGGGCAGCACAGCGTAAGCCGTTTCCACAAAGTTTGCCGTCGCTGCCGTCCGCATTCAAATAGGTCATTTTAAATGAAGTAGCTTGATCAGGGGTTGGTTCTATTAAAATGAAGCCGTCAGCGCCCACACCCCAATGTTCATGACAAATATACCGGCTGAAAGAAGCTTTTATAACATTTAGCTTCTGCCCCTGATCATGAATGAGGATAAAACTATTGCCGCAGCCATGAATTTTTACAAAAGATAGCATGAAAAACCTTATATTAGTCTAAAGGATTAGAATCAGGATATGTCTAAAACACATCTTTATTCTGAGATTATAAGATAATAAATTACGATTTATAGCTTTCCTATGCAAGTTACACTTGACCTTTGGGGTGTAAAATTTGTATGTGTAGCATCTGTGGTATATGGCGGGCGTAGCTCAGTTGGTAGAGCTCCAGATTGTGGTTCTGGCTGTCGCGGGTTCGATCCCCGTCGCTCGCCCCACTACTTTCATTATTTATTCTCCCGATCAGATGATTTTCAAAACAGGCTGGGGTGCTTTAGCGTCCATATTCCTGCTTGCCATGTTTTTGACATAATTGTGAATCACAATTGAATAAATTCGGTATTTAATCTTGGCAAACAGGTATTCACATGAACATCGGCTATTCTAAAATCGCAACCTCCTTATTTGCAATATTTCCGCTGATGGCTGGGTTAGGCGCTTTATCAGCCCAGGAGACGCCCTCAATTCCAACTATCCAGACGGGGGTTGCGGTCACCATTTATAATCAAAATCTGGCTATGGTGAAAGACCAGCGGCATTATTCTCAACGCAATACGGTCAATGATCTGGTTTTTTCAGGAGTTAGTGATCAAATTCGTCCAGAAACAGCGTTGCTGCAAAATCTGACGGATGGGGAAGACATTACTGTTCTGGAGCAAAATTTTAATTATGATTTATTGACACCAGCGCAATTGCTTGAAAAATCGGTCGGGCAAATCGTGCAGGTGGTAATGTGGGATGAGGCAGCAAAACAGGAAAAAACTGTTGATGCATTAGTCTTAAGCACAGCTGAAGGGATTGTCTTGAAAATAGGCGACCGGATTGAAACAGAAATTCCCGGCCGCATCATTTATAAATCCATACCGGCGGGCCTGCGCCCCATTCCCACCTTAACCTTAAAAATCAATCAAGTTAGCCACCGTGCTATGAAGGAACAATTGCCAACGGAAGTGCAATTAAGTTATCTAACAGGTGGCTTGTCCTGGCAAGCGGATTATGTGGCCAAATTAAATGCAGATGAAACGCGGTTGGATTTAACCGGTTTTGTTACCCTGACCAATGAAACCGCCGTAACTTTTGAAAATGCCCAATTACAATTGGTGGCTGGGGATTTAAACCTGATTGAAACGGATACGGTTGAGGAATTTGAGGATATTAAGGATTATGACGATAGCCCAGAGCAAGAACGTATGACAGAGGAGGCCCTTTTCGAATATCATTTATATAGTTTGCCGCGTTTAACCACCATTCGCTCCAACCAAACCAAACAGGTAAGCTTATTAGCAGCGTCCTCCGTTGCTGTCGGGAAACAATATGTTTTTAATAATTTGATCACAGGTGCGGAATGGGAGGGTGAGGATAGCAACGAAATCGCTGAAATAATCGCCCATCCTGCTGTTATCCTAAAACTTTTGAATAATACCGAAAACGGCCTTGGCATGCCTTTGCCCAAAGGGACCGTTCGTCTATACAAAAACGATCAACGTGGCCAACCAATTTTTGTGGGGGAAGACTTGATTGCCCACACCCCCGTCAATGAAACAGTCAACTTGCAATTGGGATATGCTTTCGACCTAACCGCCCATCTGAAAGCCACCAATTATCATATGGTCAATGACACCATGGTGGATATCAGCTATGAGGTTGTTTTCCATAATGCCAAATCTGAACCTGTCACGATTATCATGAACGAAAATGCTGGGGAAATTGATTATAGTTGGGAAATAACCCAGGAAAATTATCCTGGCCAACAATTATCCGCCCAATCATGGCAATGGACAATCCCTGTTCCGGCCAATGGCAGCGCCACTCTTCAATTAAGTTTCCGCGCCAGTTGGGATGAAAATGACGACTAAAGTCATCTAAAAAATAAGTCTTTGCTGTTTAAAGAATAATGAGACGTATGAAGGAGGGGAAATTTTATGATTTCCCCTTTTTTATTCAAATGGGAGCATTATCACGTAACATTTCCTAATATGGGTTTTAAAAAAGCCTGTTGCTAATTGATATCCGCAACCTATATGGTGCTATCATCGCTAAATTAAGCGTGTGGCAAAATTTCTTCACTTATTCTCAATACTTAAAAAGATCAATCCTATGAAAAAGACTGATAAATCTTCCCTTAAAGCAATGGTTATCCGTAAAAAATATTTGATTGCCGGAATAGCGGGTATTCTGGCGCTTATCCTTTTATACATGGTGGCCTTTCGTAGCCACAATGGCCGTCCTGAACAATTGACCCTTTATGGTAATGTTGATATCCGCCAGGTCGATTTGGCTTTTGAAGTAGACGGACGGATTGAAAAGCTTGTGGTGGAAGAGGGGGATATGGTTGAGCAAGGCCAATTGATAGGCGCCCTTAATCAGGAACTTTATCAACAATCTACCCTATTGGCACAGGCACGGGTGAATGCCCAGCAGGCTGTTTTGCAGAAACTTCAATCCGGTAATCGCTTGGAAGAAATTGCTCAAGCCAGGGCCGAACTTGCCGTGGCTGATAGCCAATATAATTTACAGAAAGCAGAATTTTCCAGACGGGAAGAGCTTTTTAAAAGTGGTAATATTTCTCGTCAGCAATATGAGGATTCTAAAAATGCCTTAGAAACGGCATTGGCCCGCCAACAATCAGCCCAGCAAAATTTAAATTTATCAGAAAAAGGCGCCCGTGAGGAAGATATTGCCCAGGCTAAATCTCAATTGCAGGCAGAGCAAGCAAGTTTGGCCATTATGAAGAACCGGTACGCCCGGACTCAACTTTTCTCCCCGGCAAAAGGGGTGATTACCGCCCGGGTTTTAGAACCGGGTTCGGTGGTTGCAGCCTCTTCCATTGTTTATACCTTAGCGGTGGATGATAAACCTTGGATTCGCAGTTACGTTCCAGAACCCTTGCGCGGCTTTATTAAACAGGGTATGCAGGTGGTGATCACCTCGGATCAACCGGATGGTAAAACATATCATGGCCAAATTGGCTTTATTTCCCCTGTTGCTGAATTCACCCCAAAAACGGTTGAAACCACAGAATTAAGAACCCAATTGGTGTACCGGGTAAGAATTTTGGTGGATGATAATGATGGCAATTTACATCAAGGCATGCCAGTCACCATTGTGGTGGCAATCCCTGAAAATCCGTAAGGCATAGTTTTAAAAAACCATGCAAAACGTCATTGAATTTGAAAAGGTTGCGAAAGTCTTTAAACAGGGCAAACAAACAGTTCACGCCCTCAAAAGCCTAGATTTTGCTTTGCAACCCGGACAAGTGATCGGGCTGGTTGGGCCAGACGGGGCGGGGAAAACAACTTTGCTGCGCTTGATGGTAGGGCTTTTAAGCCCAACCAAAGGGGTTATCAAAATATTTGGCCAAGATATCCGGCATGATCATTCTTACCGTCCGTGTATGGGCTATATGCCCCAGCGATTTGGCCTTTACGAAGAATTAACGATAAAAGAAAATCTTAATCTATATGCCGATTTATACGGTATCAGCCAGCAAGAACGCGGGGCGCAGTTTCAACGGTTGTTGCAATTTAGCCGGTTGGAACCCTTCACCAACCGTCAGGCGGGCAAACTATCCGGTGGTATGAAACAGAAACTGGCTTTGGCCTGTAGCCTGCTTGTTAAGCCAAAAATTTTGCTGTTGGATGAACCCAGTGTCGGGGTTGATCCCTTGTCACGCCGCGAGCTTTGGGAACTGGTTCAGCAACTTATTCGTCATACGGATACCTTGGTGATATGGAGTACAGCTTATTTAGATGAGGCGGAGCGTTGCGATCACGTCTTACTATTGCATGAAGGGGTTTTATTAAACCAAGGCAAACCAAGTGAATTAAGTAACCAGTTGGCTGGTCGTATTAACTTATTGCTGCCGGTTGAAAAAAACTTGAAAAGAATGTTGCAACGCCGTTTAAACAACCATCCAAAAATTATCAGTGCGGTTATCCAAGGGGAATATATCCGGGTTTTAGCGGAAGCTGAGGGGAGCATTGAGCAGATTCTAAAAGAAATTCAGCTTAATCCTTCTATAAAAACGATTATTCCGGCCCCCCCCCGATTTGAAGATAGTTATATGGATCATCTTTTTCGGTTACAGTCCCATAAAAAGCCCTCTTATAAAACTGAACATCTAGACGTTCAAGAAGATGCTTCCCTGCTTCCCCACCAAGTGGGGAAAAGGGTCGATATCGAAGTTAGAAACCTCAGTAAACGCTTTGGGGATTTTTGGGCTGTTCGCCAGATTAGTTTTGATGTGCATCAGGGAGAAATATTTGGTTTACTGGGGCCTAACGGGGCAGGAAAATCAACCACCTTTCGGATGTTATGCGGATTGCTTGCCCCAACCGACGGTTCTGCCAAAGTTGCCGGGTTGGATCTTGGGCATAGCCCAGCTGAAGCCAGAAGCCGCTTAGGATATATGTCACAAAAATTTTCTTTATATGGGGAATTGTCCGTTAAAGAAAATATAGAATTCTTTGGTAAAGTTTACGGCCTGCAGGGAAAATTTTTAAAAAACGCTTATGACAAAGCGTTAGAGCAATTTGACTTAAAGGCTTATGAGAGAATGCCAAGCATATTACTGCCGCTTGGGTTTAAGCAACGTTTAGCATTGGCTTGCGCCTTAATCCATTCCCCCAGTATTTTGTTCCTAGACGAACCCACCTCCGGGGTTGACCCAAACACGCGGCGTCAGTTTTGGCAAGAAATCGGTATTCTGGCGGATCAAGGCGTTACCGTTTTAGTGACCACCCATTTTATGGAGGAAGCAGAATATTGCGACCGTTTGGGGATTATTTACCGCGGCCAAATGATTGCCAATGGCAGCCCCGATGGTCTAAAAGGTAAAACTGGCCAAGGCCCCAACAAAATGGTGACTTTGGAAGATACTTTTATCAGGCTTATCCAACAGACCGATCAGCAACAAGGGCCTATAGTATGAAAAGCAAACGCTTATGGGGATTGATCCATAAAGAATATTTGCAAATTACCCGGGATCTGTCTTCCATCTTGATTGCATTTGTGATGCCCCTTATCCTTTTGTTAATCAATGGTTTTGGCATGTCATTTGATATCCGTAATGTACCGGTGGGGATTGTGCATAATGATTCAAGCCCTTTGCCTTTATCGCTTTATAACAGCTTGCGTGCATTGCCGGATTTTGAACCTGTTATTTTTTTAAGTGACCGGGCTGCGGAACAAAGCCTGATTGACCGGAAGATCAAAGCTTACATCAATTTTGAAACCACCCATATTGTCAGCCCTTTATCTTGGATTCCGAAAATCCAATTAATCGTCAATGGGGTGGATGCCGGTCAGGCACGCATCGTTTCCTCTTATGTCACGGGTGCGCTGCAAACTTGGTTGAGCGGGCTATTAAAAGAGCGTGGCTATAGTTTTTCAGGACAAATTAAGGTTGAAACCCAATTTTGGTTTAACCCTGAATTGCGAAGCGCCAATTTTCTAGTGCCAGGGCTTATTGCCTTGGTTATGACCTTAATCGGCACCTTATTAACTGCTTTGGTGGTAGCAAGGGAGTGGGAGCGGGGAACAGTCGAATCGATTTTATCCACGCCCGTTAGCACCACGGAAATATTACTGGCCCGCTTGATTGCTTTTTTTGTATTGGGGATGGCCAGTATGCTGGTATGTTTTCTGGTGGCTAGCTTCTTGTTCCATGTGCCGTTCCGGGGATCGTTCTTTGCCCTTGCCATCGCATCTGGATTATTTTTATTAGGCGCCCTGTCGGTGGGATTGTTGATTTCAACCATCACCCGCAATCAATTCGTGGCTGCCCAGACTGCTTTTATCGTCAGTTATCTTCCGGCCATGATGTTATCTGGATTTTTGTTTGATATTAACTCCATGCCAACCATCATCCAATGGCTAACAAATATTATTGCTGCTAAATATTTCGTGGCTTGCCTGCAAAGCCTTTTTTTGGTTGGCGATGTGTGGGCAATCCTCATCCCAAACATGTTAGTGTTACTGTTATTTGCCGTGATTGGTTTAGGGTTAACTTTGTATTTTAGCCGCCAGAAGTTGGAATAAAACATGTTTGCAAGATTATGGGCGTTAGTTAGGAAAGAATTGATCAGCCTGTGGAAGGATAAGCGCGTGCGCTCGGTGCTTATTTTGCCGCCCATTTTGCAAACATTGGTTTTTTCCTATGCCGCCAATTTTGACGTCAAACAAATTCCCCTAGTGGTGTGGAATGAAGATGCAACCTTACCGGCGCGTGACTTGATCTATCAATTTACCAGTTCCGGGCAATTTAAATTGGTAGGGTTGGTCAATAACATTAAAGGGGCTGAGGATTATATTTTAGGGCAAACAGCCATGATGGTTTTGCATATACCCCAGAACTTTTCGGGAAATTTATTGAATGGCAAACCCATTGCTTTGCAATTGATTATTGATGGTAGGCGTTCCAATGCGGCGATGGTCATTCAGGGATATGCCCAAGAAATTATCCAAAAATTCCAGAAAAATTGGCGCAAAACAACCCGGTTAGCTAATGTTGCGAGCATTGAAACCCGCATATGGTATAATTCCAATCTTGACAGTCAGTGGTTTGTTTTGCCGGGATTGGTTGGCTTGCTTACCGCTATTGCGACCCTTTTAATTACCGCGTTAAGTGTAGCCCGGGAAAGGGAATTGGGAACTTTTGAACAATTATTAGTAACGCCTTTAAGAACCAATGAAATTATGCTGGGTAAGATCATTCCGGCTTTAATGGTTGGCTTTTTGGTGGCCAATGTCGTCATGATTATATCCCAAATTTGGTTTCACATCCCCTTTGCGGGGAATATTTTAAAACTTTATTTGGCTATTTTCTTATTTCTGCTGGCGATTGTGGGGATAGGGCTTAGCATTTCAACAATTTCCAAAACGCAACAGCAGGCAATTTTGGGGGTTTTCCTATTTTTGGCGCCTGCCGTTGTGCTTTCAGGGATGATGACACCGATCGATAATATGCCCCTATGGTGCCAATTCATTACCTATCTGAACCCGCTGCGCTACATCATGATTGTTTCACGCGGTGTATTCCTTCAAGATATACCTTGGGGAATCGTATTAACGCAAATTGTGCCTTTGGCTGTTATTGCGGCTTTAACTATTCCATTTTCCGCCAGTCTTTTCCGCAAAAGGCTTGGTTGAAAAGAAGGCATATCTGGATGGAGTCCAGAATGGGATGCAGGGAAAGGGGCCCCGGGGGGGGGGGCTGTTGTTTAATGGGTGGGTTGCTGGGGGGGGGGGGGGAATCTCAGAGATTTGGATTAACATTTCTTGTCAAAAATGTGATATCAGGCAAAGAAAAGCCGACCTTCAGGGTCTAAAAGATTTTTTTGCAATGCCACCAGAAATTGCACTTATTAAAACACTACATCTGGTCAATCTGCGGGTGGGCGCCGGAGGGAGGGGGGGGAAAAAAGGGGGAGTTTTGAGGCGCTAGACCCGACAAAAGAACAGGGGGAGGGCTGGGGGGGGGGGGGGGGGGGCCCCCCGGGGGGGGGGGGGGGGGGGGGGGGTGGGCCCCCTCCCCCACTCGCCAGGGTCAAACCCCCCCAAAAAAAAAAAAAAAAAACAAAACCAAACAAAAAAGGAAGGGGGGAAGGGGAAAAGGGGCCCGCGCCCCGGGGCCAAACAAAAAAAAAAAAAAATTGGGGGTTATTCCCGCCCCTTCATATTCATCAGCGGCTTCAAAGCTTGAATTAACAGTCTATTCTTGACTAACTAATGACGGTCACGTTCTCAAAATCAGCATCAATTTTACGCAAAAACCAGTCATCCTTGTATATTTTCACAAAGATTCATTATTTATAATTATAATAATGACGGTGATTTTTGACTAATCAAGGCAGATTGTTCATTGGTTAAGGTTTGTTGTGCCTGTAAGCGACGTCCAAACCGATCCCATGTCTCTTCCCAATCGCCACGGGTTGCTGCCTTGGAATATTCCGTTGACCGCGTCTCAAAGAAATTAGCGTGTTCAACCCCATTCAACATACTGGTTAACCAAGGCAAGGGATGTGACTCAATCCTGTAAACAGCTGGCAACCCCAATTGCCCCAAACGCCAATCCGCCACATAACGGATATAGGACTTGATATCAGCCGCCGCCATCCCCTCAACCGGCCCCATATCAAATGCCAGGTCGATAAAGGCATCCTCTAATTTAACCACTGTTTGGGCACAATCGATAATATCATCTTTAATGGCGCGCGTTAAACAACCCGTTTCTTGGCAGAAGGCATGGAACAGCTTGATGATGCCTTCGCAATGTAGCGATTCATCGCGCACCGACCAGGTCACAATCTGTCCCATTCCCTTCATTTTATTGAGGCGAGGAAAATTCAGCAACATCGCAAAGCTTGCGAATAATTGTAACCCTTCTGTAAAAGCGCCGAACATAGCTAAGGTGCGGTCGACATTTCCGTCATTTTCAACGTTAAAAAAATGCATATAATTATGTTTATCAGCCATTTCTTTATATCTTAAAGAGGCTGAATATTCGCTTTCCGGCATCCCAATTGTATCTAATAAATGACTGTAGGCTGCAATATGAACCGTTTCCATATTGCTGAAGGCTGCCAGCATCATCTTGACTTCGGTGGGTTTAAAAATGCGCCCATATTTGTCATGGTAACAATCTTGCACCTCCACATCGGCCTGGGTAAAAAAGCGGAAAATCTGGGTTAACAAATTGCGTTCATTTTCTGTCAATTTCCGGGCCCAGTCACGGCAATCTTCGCCCAACGGAACTTCTTCAGGCATCCAATGGATTTGCTGCTGGCGTTTCCAATAATCAAAGGCCCAAGGATAAGAAAAAGGTTTATAGATTTTGCTGGCTTTCAGTAAGGACATGTTTTCACCATAGTAAATCATGAAGAGGAATCGGGGGATAAGACGTAAATAGCCGTGAAGATCACTGGCAGGCTAAACATTCATCATAATCTTTGGTTTCAGCAATGACTTTGCGGTGTTCAATCGTGTTATCAGCTTCAACCCCGCCCGCCCAAGCGGCCCGCTGGATGCTTTTAGAGCGGCAATAATACAAACTTTTAACGCCCATTTCCCAAGAACGGTAATGCAGCATCAACAAATCCCATTTATCAATATCACCCGGCAAGAACAGGTTTAATGATGTGGCTTGGCAAACAAACGGGGTGCGGTCAGCCGCAAATTCAAGCAACCAACGCTGGTCAATTTCAAAGGCTGTGCGGAAAACCGATTTCTCGTCTTCTGTCAAAAACTTAAGATGGCGTACCGATCCGTCATGTTCCAAAATCGATTGCCATACATGTTCCTGATCGGCATTTTTCTGCTGCAGCAATTTTTCAAGGTGGGTGTTTTTAACGGCAAAAGATCCGGATAAGGTTTTGTGGGTATAGATATTGGCAGGAATTGGTTCAATCCCTGCGGATGTGCCGCCGCAAATGATGGAAATAGAGGCAGTTGGGGCAATGGCAATTTTGTGACTGAATCGTTCCATAACACCGACATCTGCCGCATCCGGGCACGGGCCACGTTCTTTAGCCAGATACATGCTTGCTGCATCGGCCTGTTCACGGATATGGCGGTGCATTTTCATATTCCAAGATTTTGCCAAGGCGCTTTCCCAGGGAATCATGCGGGATTGTAAGAAACTGTGCCAGCCCATCACGCCTAACCCCACTGACCTTTCCCGCATGGCGCTGTATTTGGCATGCTTCATGCTGTCGGGGGCACGATCAATAAAATCCTGTAACACATTGTCTAAAAAGCGCATGATATCTTCGATAAACTTTGGTTCTTGGTGCCACTCATCCCACTTTTCCAAATTAACGGAAGAAAGGCAGCAAACAGCGGTGCGGTCATTACCCAAATGATCAAAGCCAGTATGCAGCATAATTTCGCTGCACAAATTGGAAGTTGTAACTTTCAACCCTAATGATTGCTGATGTTGGGCCAGTTGCCGGTTTACCGTGTCAATGAAGATCAAATAAGGTTCGCCTGTGGCTAAACGGGTTTCAACAATCTTCTGAAATAAATTGCGCGCATTCACGCTGCGAATCGGCTGGTGGCTGCGGGGGCTTTTTAGATCAAAAGGCGTATCATCCCGCACTGCTTGCATAAAAGCATCGGTGATTAAAACTCCATGATGTAAATTCAAAGCTTTACGATTAAAATCACCCGATGCTTTGCGGATTTCAAGGAACTCTTCAATTTCTGGATGGTTTACATCCAAATAAACGGCAGCAGAGCCACGGCGCAGGCTGCCTTGGCTAATAGCTAAGGTCAAACTGTCCATCACGCGGATAAAGGGGATAATACCGGAAGTCTTGCCATTCATGCCAACGGGCTCACCAATCGAACGTACATGGCCCCAATAAGTGCCGATTCCACCGCCGCGTGATGACAGCCACACATTTTCATTCCAGGTGTTAACAATCCCGTCCAAACTGTCATGGACCGAATTCAAATAGCAGGAAATCGGTAATCCTCGCCCGGTTCCACCGTTAGAAAGGATGGGGGTGGCTGGCATGAACCATAATTTACTCATATAATCATAAAGCCGTTGGGCATGCTGGGTATCATCCGCATATGCTTTGGAGACCCTTAGGAATAAATCTTGATAGTCTTCGCCCGGCAATAGATAACGATCAGAAAGGGTAGCCTTCCCGAAATCGGTCAGCAAATCGTTACGGTTGGTATCAATATCAATGTGGTTGCTGAAAAAACGATTTCCGCCGTCCATGTGGTGCTCCCCGTTGCTGGGTGTGTTAATAAAAATGAACCTGCGTCCAAAATCGGACTGTACAGATTACATGTTGATGAAAGCGATGATTGATTTCTTAATTGTTGGAGAAGAAACTTCATCCATACCACATCTTGTATGTGGGCATGAAAATATGTCAAGATGTATTAATGGGATCAAATTAAAAAACGATTCGCTGTGATATTTTTAGATAATTTGAAGGTTGTCACTTGGAGAGGGCGTGATTTTTAAGAAGAAAAAATTTTTAGCCCATATGGTTCTAGTAACGCCTGTCAATAGTTTATGATGGTATCACCTAAAAATAAAAATATCTATTTTAAAATGCCTAGGCACATCATGTTTTTATGTTTTTTGAAACCATCAGAAAAATTTTAGATGATGCCGCTAATAAAAATTCCTATATTATAATAGAATATTGAGACAGGGATGGCTAAAGTTTATGGGAAATAAAATGGCAGGTAAAAGCAACAAGGTAATTCCAGAAGTCGTATTGGAAAAATTATTAAACCAACAGATGCCACTATTGTTGCAGGCAAAAACGATTGGAAAAGAAGAAAAAATCGGTTTAGTCATCGTTGATATCGTCAATGGTTTTGCAACAACAGGCGCGGGAAATATGGCACCCCAGCAACCGAATCAGCAGATTGTCCAAATGGTTGCAGAGGCAAATGATTTGGCAAAACTCTTTTGCAGTCAGCATAAGCCAATTCTTGCTTTGCTTGATACCCATCGTCCCGAGCAACAAGAATATCCCTATCCCAGCCACTGTGTGGTGGGAACAGGGGAAGAAGATTTAGTACCTGCATTAAAATGGCTGGAAAGGGAAAAATCAGTCACGTTGATCCGAAAAGATTGTATCAACGGTTTCATTGGTGCATATGACCATTCAGGTAACAATCAACTCCTTACGTGGGTTAAGCATCATCAATTGCAAGAATTATTAGTCATAGGTATTTGTACCGATATTTGTGTGATGGATTTGGTTTTGACCTTATTATCAGCAAGGAATCACGGGATGTTAGGAAAAGTTGAAAAAATATGGGTGTATGAAAAAGGTTGCTCCACCTTTGATCTGCCAAGGGCAGAAGTGGAGGAAAAGAAATTGCCCCTTCATTTGTGTCACCCACAGCAAGCAACTCATCATATGGGGTTATATTTCATGGCATCGCGGGGTGCCCAGCTTTTAGGGGCGGTTAAAATAGAATTGTAATACGACTTAGATAAATGCCTGATTTGAAGGCATAAAATCCCCTATCATTTTTATCAATAAACCTTAAAAGAGCAGAGAAAAAAGAATGACCATTTATAACAAATTGCCGATGTTAGACTTTGGATTACCTGAAACTGCCGCCATGATACGTTCCAGTGTGCAAGCATTTGCGGCGGCTGAAATTGCCCCGCGTGCCGCGGAAATAGACCAAAAAAACAGCTTTCCCAACGATTTGTGGCGTAAATTTGGCGATTTAGGGTTGCTTGGGATCACGGTTGAACCGGAACATGGTGGCACCGGCCTTGGTTATTTAGAACATGTGATTGCGGTTGAAGAAATCAGCCGTGCTTCCGCAAGTGTGGGCTTAAGTTACGGGGCCCATTCCAATTTATGTGTCAATCAATTGCGCCGTCATGCCACTGAACCACAAAAACTTAAGTTTTTACCCAAACTTATCAGCGGCGAATATATTGGGGCTTTGGCCATGAGTGAAACCGAGGCCGGTTCAGATGTGGTCAGTATGCGGTTGAAAGCGGATAAAACACCTAAGGGATATATCTTAAATGGCAATAAAATGTGGATTACCAATGGCCCGGATGCCCATGTTTTAATTGTTTATGCCAAAACTGATCCGAAAGCTGGATCTAAGGGAATTTCTGCCTTCATCATCGAAAAGGGGATGAAGGGTTTTTCAACTGCCCAAAAACTGGATAAATTGGGGATGCGCGGCTCCAACACTTGCGAACTAGTATTCCGCGATTGTTTGGTACCAGCAGAAAATTTGTTAGGACTTGAGAATCAGGGTGTCAAAGTGCTGATGAGTGGCCTTGATTATGAGCGGGTGGTTTTGGCCGGTGGGCCGTTAGGCATTATGCAGGCTTGTATGGATGTGGTGCTGCCTTATATCCATGAACGCAAACAATTTGGCCAACCCATCGGTGAATTCCAACTGATGCAGGCAAAAATTGCCGATATGTATACGGTGATGAATGCGGCTAGGTCTTATGTATATACGGTTGCCCAAGCTTGCGACCGCAACCAAACCAGCCGGGTTGATGCGGCTGGCGTCATTTTATTTGCCGCGGAAAAAGCCACTTGGATGGCCTTGCAAGCGATTCAAGTGTTGGGGGGGAATGGGTATATCAATGAATATCCAACCGGGCGATTGTTGCGGGATGCAAAATTATATGAGATTGGGGCCGGAACTTCTGAAATCAGGCGTATCCTGATTGGTCGTGAGCTTTTCCGGCAGACACAATAAGTAATTTTTGATAACAAGTGATCGGTAGATTCTATGTGGATATTTGGTTTTTGGAATTGTGGAAAGTTTATGATGTGCATGGGGTGCTCTGGATTGCTTTAGTAAAATATGTATTGAACTCTAAGATAAATTATCCATTATGATAGCCATCAAATCAGCTGCCAAAGAAAGGGATTATGATGCCAACAATTTTGGTAACAGGTGCAAATAGGGGGCTTGGGCTTGAATTTGTGAAACAATATGCGGCCGATGGCTGGCACGTCATTGCTTGCTGCCGCAATCCTTCCACTTCAAAAGATTTGGCCAGCATTAAAGGTAAAGTGGCGGTTCATCGGTTAGATGTTTTGGAAGACCAGCAGATAAGGTCTTTAGGGCAAGAACTATCCTCCCATGCCATTGATATTGTATTAAATAATGCCGGTGTTGGTGGTTTTGGCGACAGTTTTGGCAATACAGATACGCGCCGCTGGCTTTCGGTTTTACATGTCAACTGTATCGCCCCATTCCATGTGGTTGAAAGCTTCCTGCCTCATTTAGAGCGGGGACAAAAGAAGTTAGTGGTGAATATTAGCAGCCGCATGGGTAGTATTGATGATAACCAAACAGGCGGCTATTATTCTTACCGTTCCAGTAAAGCAGCCCTTAATATGGCGATGAAAAGTTTGGCTGTAGAGCTAAAACCCAAAGGGGTAGGTGTCGTCATGTTGCATCCCGGTTGGGTGCGGACGGCGATGGGCGGACAAAGCGCCCCTTTGTTGCCTGCGGAAAGTATTACCCATTTGCGTAAAGTGATTAATAATCTGACCATCAATGACAGCGGGCATTTTTTGAATTACGATGGCCAAAATATTCCTTGGTAACCAGCTTTTAATCAATCACCTTTAAACTGTTTATTCATATGGCTTTATTACCTACCTTGCTGGACCCTAAAAGTCCCTCCTATATTCGTAACTATCAAGCGATGGCGAAAACTGTTCAAGATTTGCGCCATAAAGTCAGCGTTATTATGGAAGGGGGTGGGAAAGAGGCAAAACAAAAACATCAAAGCCGCGGAAAATTGTTGGTCAGGGATCGCATCCAATATCTGGTTGATCCGGGTTCGGCTTTTCTAGAATTTTCCCAATTTGCTGCTTACCAGCAATATGGCGGAGATGTCCCGGCAGCAGGGATTGTAACAGGGGTTGGGGTGGTGCATGGCCAACATTGTTTGATTGTTGCCAATGACGCCACGGTTAAAGGCGGCACATATTTTCCGTTAACGGTAAAAAAACATTTGCGGGCGCAGGAAATTGCAGAACAAAATCGCTTGCCCTGTATCTATTTGGTTGATTCTGGCGGGGCGTTTTTGCCCGCTCAAGACGAAGTGTTCCCGGATCGCGATCATTTTGGCCGCATATTTTATAATCAAGCGCGCTTGTCTGCCAAGGGTATCCCCCAGATTGCGGTGGTTATGGGTTCTTGTACGGCGGGTGGGGCTTACATCCCCGCCATGGCCGATCAAAGTATTATTGTAAAAGGGAATGGCACCATTTTTCTCGGCGGGCCACCGTTAGTTAAGGCCGCAACTGGGGAAATTGTGGATCCAGAAGAATTAGGGGGGGCTGAAGTTCATAGCCGCTTGTCAGGCGTTACGGATCATATGGCACAAAATGACCTTCATGCTTTATCATTAACCCGCCAAATAGTTGCCCAGTTGAATGTGCAAAAGCCGTTGCAGCAAGTGCTTAATCCTCAGGCCCCTATTTACGACCCGCAAGATTTATATGGCATAATCCCTGCTGATACGCGTGAGCCATATGATGTTCGCGAGGTTATTGCCCGTATTGTCGATGGCAGTGAATTTGATGAATTTAAGCCCTTATATGGCAGCACTATTGTCTGTGGGTTTTCCAGGCTTTATGGTCAATTGGTGGGGATCATTGCTAATAACGGCATTTTATTTTCGGAAAGCTCTTTAAAGGCTACCCATTTTATCGAAATCTGCTGCAAAAGATCTATTCCTTTAATTTTTTTACAAAACATTACGGGATTTATGGTGGGTAAAAAATATGAAAATGGCGGCATTGCAAAAGATGGGGCGAAACTGGTGAATGCCGTCGCTTGTGCGGCGGTGCCTAAATTAACGGTATTGATTGGCGGTAGTTTTGGGGCGGGTAATTACGGTATGTGCGGGCGTGCTTTTAGCCCGCGCTTTCTGTGGATGTGGCCGAATGCCAGAATTTCTGTAATGGGTGGTGAGCAAGCAGCCAATGTTTTAGCCCAAATTAAGCGCGATAGCATGGGGCAAAAAAAACAAAATTGGTCTGTTGATGAGGAAAATGCCTTTAAAGCCCCCATCCGGCAACAATATGAAACGCAGGGGCACCCCTATTATGCTAGCGCCAGGCTTTGGGATGATGGAATTATTGACCCCATTGATACTAGGCAAGTTCTAGGTTTAAGTTTAACGGCGGCCTTGAACGCCCCTATTGAGCAAACAAATTTCGGCATTTTCCGGATGTAACATGATTGATTTTCAAATAAAAAACTCGGTTGCTTATGTGACCTTGAATAGGCCTGAGGTTCATAACGCCTTTAACGAGGTTTTAATTCAGGAACTGGAAAAAATATTCCGCCACATCGATAATGAACCAAACGTTCGGGTGATGGTTTTGGCTGCAGCAGGCAAAACATTTTCAGCTGGTGCTGATTTACAATGGATGCAGAAAGTCGCGCGGTTCAGTGAACAGGAAAATACGGAAGATGCCCTTTGTCTAGCTCGGATGATGGCAAACCTCCATGCTTTGGGAAAACCAACCGTCGTTAAAATCCAGGGTGCGGCGTATGGGGGAGGGGTTGGATTAATCGCTGCTTGTGATATTGCGGTGGCCAGCCATTCGGCAATTTTTTGTTTGTCTGAAGTCAAATTGGGGTTATTCCTGCCGTTATTTCGCCTTATGTGATTAAAGCAATCGGGGAAAGGCAGGCGGGTCGTTATTTTTTAACGGCGGAAACGTTTGATGCCAGAACAGCGCAACAAATTGGCTTGATCCATGCTATTGTCCAACCGGCTGATCTGGATTTGGAAATTGAAAAAATTATTCAGTCTTTATTGCAAGGGGCGCCCTTAGCGCAACGGGAAGCCAAAAAACTAGTCCACGAAGTGTCGGGTCAACCAATTAATATGGCCCTTATCCGTAATACTGCCGAACGAATCGCCCGCCGCCGTGTGTCCGTTGAAGGACAAGAAGGTATCAACGCCTTCCTAAAAAAATGCCGCCGTCTTGGCAAAAAACAAAGAATAAGGAATAAAGCCATGTTCCAAAAGATATTGATTGCCAACCGGGGGGAAATTGCCTGTCGTATTATGGAAACAGCCCGGCGGTTAAATATTCGCACAGTTGCTATTTATTCGGATGCTGATAAATCCGCCAAACATACCCAAATGGCAGATGAAGCTTATAGGGTTGGGGCAACAGCTGCCCAAGAAAGCTATTTAAAAATTGAAAATATTATGGATGTCTTGCGCCGATGTGGGGCCGAGGCCGTTCATCCAGGATATGGTTTTTTATCTGAAAATGCCAATTTTGCTGAAGCGGTGCAACAAGCCAAGCGTGTATTTATAGGACCCCCTGCATCCGCTATCCGTGCGATGGGTTCAAAAATTGAAGCAAAGAAGCTGATGGAAGCTGCAGGGGTGCCTATTTTACCCGGTCACCACCGGGCGGATCAGCAGGATGATAAAATTTTATTGCAAGCTGCCCAGAGAATTGGATTTCCTGTTTTAATCAAAGCGGCAGCTGGCGGGGGCGGTAAGGGGATGCGCCGGGTTGATCAGCCAGCCGATTTTATGGCCGCCTTAGCTTCGGCAAGAAGGGAGGCTAGGGCCGCTTTTGGCGATGAAGCTGTGTTGGTTGAAAAATATTTGCTATCACCCCGTCATATTGAGATCCAAGTGTTTGCCGACCAACAGGGCAATATCGTGCATCTCTTTGAACGGGAATGTTCCATCCAAAGGCGGCATCAAAAGTCATTGAAGAAGCCCCTCAGTCTTGGTGACTCCTAAACTTCGCCAAGAGATGGGACAGGTTGCAATCAATGCGGCAAAAGCAGTCGGTTATCAGGGCGCTGGTACGGTTGAGTTTATTGTTGATCAACAGGGCCGATTTTATTTTATGGAAATGAATACCAGGTTGCAAGTTGAACATCGGGTCACTGAGAAAATTACCGGTCAAGATTTGGTAGAGTGGCAATTATTGGTTGCAAGCGGCAAACCTTTGCCGTTATCTCAAAAAGAACTCAAAATCCATGGTCATTCTATTCAAGCGCGCATATATGCAGAAGATCCAGATCGTGATTTCCTGCCTTCAAGCGGGCATGTCCATCATCTGCAATTACCCAAAGCAGCAGCTGAACATATTTTAGTTGATTGCGCTATTCGTCCGGGCGATGATGTGACCATCCATTATGATCCGATGATGATGAAAATGGTCAGTTGGGCGGAAGACCGCGGAAGGGCAATCAAGAATTTATCTACCGCTTTATCAGAGACCATTGTTTTAGGGGTAACCAATAATATTCATTTTTTACAGGCCGTATTGAACCACCCTGCCTTTGTTAAGGGTACTATCGATACCCATTTTATTCAGACCTATCAACAAGATTTGCTGCCTAAACCATCAACGTCTTTGCAAGAAAAATTGGCATTGGCTGCAACGGCCGATTTCTTGAAAAAACGGCAAAATCAGGCTATCTCTTCTCCCTGGTATAATGATCATAATTGGCGTATGAATTATATCCAAGCGGAAACCTTATCTTTTAAAGGTCAAGATCAAGAAACCCAAGTCTATGTGGAGAAAAAGAGGGATAAATCTTTGCTTTTGGCTATCCATATAAATCAGCAGGTATTTGAAGTAGGGATAGTATCTGGAAACCAAACAAACCTGGTGATCGAATTTGCCAATGATCGATGGAATATACCGACTTATTGGAACCAGCAAGAATTTCATACCACTATGGATAGTAAAAATTATAAGCTTACCTATATAGATCCTTTGAAGGTAGTGGCTGCAGACGAAGTGGGCGTTATAACGAAATTAACCGCGCCCATGCCAGGTAAAATTTCACAGATTTTTGTTAAGGTTGGCGATCAGGTTGAAAAATCCACCCCTCTATTGGTGTTAGAAGCAATGAAAATGGAACACACAATTCGGGCGCCAGCGGAGGGGAAGATTGCCCAAATTTTATGCCAGACAGGGCAATTCGTTCAAGAAAATAGCTCTTTAATCACATTTGAATAAAGGAATGGATCATGTCATTCCAACTAACTGGCCAACTAACAAATTTTCCTAAAAAAGTTAAAATTGTTGAGGTGGGTGCCAGAGATGGCTTGCAGAATGAACCCAATATTTTAGATGTAAAAACCAAGGTTGAGTTGATTAACCGCTTGGCACAGGCGGGTATTGGACATATTGAAGCCGGGGCATTTGTTTCCCTAAAAAAATTCCGCAAATGGCCGATTCTTCCGAAGTGTTTGCAGGGATTGATCGCATACAAAATGTTACATACACAGGCTTGGTGCCAAACCTGATGGGGTTTGAGGCTGCACTAGCTGCCAAAGCAGATGAAGTTGCCATATTTGCGGCTGCTTCAGAAACGTTTTCAAAGCGTAATATTAATTGCACAATTGACGAAAGTTTTGAACGTTTTGCACCGGTTATGCACGCTGCCAAACAGGCAAAAATTCCTGTTAGAGGATATTTGTCTTGTGTTCTAGGTTGTCCCTATGAAGGAAAAATTTCTGTTCAAAAAGTCGCGGTGTTATCAAAAAAATTATGGGATATAGGATGTCATGAAATTTCCTTGGGTGATACTATTGGGGTGGGTGTTGTTTCAGAAACCTATGCGTTAATCGACGCGGTTAGGCGGTCAGTCCCAATTGAAAAAATAGCGGTGCACTTCCATGACACTTATGGGCAAGCGCTTGCCAACATTATAGTCGCATTACAGATGGGGGTTACGGTAGTTGACAGCTCGGTTGCAGGGCTCGGCGGCTGTCCGTATGCTGTTGGGGCAAGTGGGAATGTGGCGACTGAGGATGTGGTATATGGGCTAAATAAAATGGGCATCCAAACAGGAATTAACCTTGATTGGCTGGTATCTGTGGGGCAATGGATCAGCAAAATTTGTAAACGGTCTAATTCATCAAAAGCGGGTGTTGCGATCGCATCGAAACAATTAAAGAAAGATTAATGCTTTTTCTGTAGTATCTTGAAGAAATCTACCATTTAAAAGAATCTATAAATTGTTATAGAAAATAGTTGACAATCAGTGGCGTAGTTTATAAAGTCCCTGAGCTGTTTAAAATAGCCGGATGATCGATTGGCTGCTTTAAACGAAGTTTTAGCCGGTTTGGCGTGTTGTATGACAAGTGAGTAGAGGAGAGAGAGAAGGGATAGGAGGGAGGTGGAGTGAGTGGGGGATAGGGGTATCTTTTAACTCTTTGAAGATAGAAATGAGCGCTAGCGTTTAGGCATGTTGAGGGTGAGAGCCTTTGATATGTTTGGACGAGAGACGTTTGAGGAAGGTTTGAATTAAATTGGGCTCTGATTTGCAGTTTAGGCTGTGGATCGAGTAAGTTAAACTGAGAGTTTGATCCTGGCTCAGAACGAACGCTGGCGGCACGCTTAACACATGCAAGTCGAACGGATGGTAGCAATATCATTAGTGGCGAACGGGTGAGTACAAAGTAGGAACCTGCCCTTGGGTAGGGGATAACTATGGGAAACTATAGCTAATACCCTATAAGCCCTTTGGGGGAAAGATATATTGCCGAAGGAAGGGCCTACGTCGGATTAGGTAGTTGGTAGGGTAAAAGCCTACCAAGCCTGAGATCCGTAGCTGGTCTGAGAGGACGATCAGCCACACTGGGACTGAGACACGGCCCAGACTCCTACGGGAGGCAGCAGTGGGGAATATTGGACAATGGGGGCAACCCTGATCCAGCGATGCCGCGTGAGTGATGAAGGCCTTCGGGTTGTAAAGCTCTTTTGCACGCGACGATGATGACGGTAGCGTGAGAATAAGCCCCGGCTAACTCTGTGCCAGCAGCCGCGGTAATACAGAGGGGGCTAGCGTTGTTCGGAATGACTGGGCGTAAAGGGCGCGTAGGTGGCTCTACAAGTCAGATGTGAAAGGCCTAGGCTTAACCTGGGGATGGCATTTGAGACTGTAAAGCTAGAGTCCGGGAGAGGATAGCGGAATTCCTAGTGTAGAGGTGAAATTCGTAGATATTAGGAAGAACACCGGTGGCGAAGGCGGCTATCTGGAACGGAACTGACACTGAGGCGCGAAAGCGTGGGGAGCAAACAGGATTAGATACCCTGGTAGTCCACGCCGTAAACGATGAGTGCTAGACGTTGGAAGGTTTACCTTTCAGTGTCGCAGCTAACGCATGAAGCACTCCGCCTGGGGAGTACGGTCGCAAGATTAAAACTCAAAGGAATTGACGGGGGCCCGCACAAGCGGTGGAGTATGTGGTTTAATTCGACGCAACGCGAAGAACCTTACCAGCTCTTGACATGGGAAGTATGGGTCACAGAAATGAGATCCTTCAGTTCGGCTGGCTTCCACACAGGTGCTGCATGGCTGTCGTCAGCTCGTGTCGTGAGATGTTGGTGTTAAGTCCCGCAACGAGCGCAACCCCATGTTCAGTTGCCATCAGGTTAAGCTGGGCACTTTGAACAAACTGCCGGTGATAAGCCGGAGGAAGGCGGGGATGACGTCAAGTCCTCATGGCCCTTACGGGCTGGGCTACACACGTACTACAATGGTGGTGACAGAGGGACGCAATAGGGCAACCTGGAGCAAATCCTCAAAAGCCATCTCAGTTCAGATTGTTCTCTGCAACTCGAGAGCATGAAGTTGGAATCGCTAGTAATCGCTAATCAGCAGGTAGCGGTGAATACGTTCCCAGCGCCTTGTACACACCGCCCGTCACACCATGGGAGTTGGTTCTACCTGAAGCTGGTGTTGCTAACCGCAAGGAGGCAGCCAACCACGGTAGGGTCAGTGACTGGGGTGAAGTCGTAACAAGGTAGCCGTAGGGGAACCTGCGGCTGGATCACCTCCTTTCTAAGGATGTTAACCAGCAATGGTTAACCCAACCTTACATAATATTCTACTAATTCAAACCCTATCTTCAACCCCACACCCAACCCACCTCCCTCCCATCCCTTCTCCTCCTTTACTCATTTATCATCTTTAGAGATTCTTATTTGTGAAGCGATACCATTTGGTTGGTATCGCTTTTTTTGTTTATTAGGTTAATTATACATTTGAGTAAATTCAAAAAATTAATTGACTAATTTAAAGGACGAAATTCTAATAAAAGCCCATGCGGATGAGCGTCAGAAAAATAGTTTTTTGACTTTTATTATAATGCCAAGCGCCGTAACAGCTTCACGGTATAGAGGAACCTGCTCAATAAAGGATTTTGTGGCAAAAATAAGCGTGCTCGAAGATGCCGTAAATAAAAATAGGTTCTTAATTACTGAGTCAGAAGAAATTTCTCGTAGACTGGAAGTTATCCAAACAGTAGCAAATCCGCGCGATTTGCAAATAGCATGCACAATCTATGATCAGGTTATTGAAGATTATCATCTATTACACCCCGTCTTACCGAAATAAAATGTTATAACTTAGCTCGGTGAAAGAAAACTATTATGAAAAATATATTATGTTATGGCGATTCAAATTTGCGGGGATGCATTCCAGCAAGTTTTGATGAAAAAACATCCCTCCATTCGAGATATGCGCGCGATCAACGCTGGCCCGGTATTTTGCAAAGAAAGCTTGGCAAGCAATATCATATTATTGAAGAAGGATTGGCTGGTCGAACGACTAATCTTGATGAGCTTATTCCTAATAAACCCCAAGAAACGGTTGGAAGGATTTACCGTTGTTTTTAGAGTCTCATTATCCCCTTGAGATTGTTATCTTAAGCTTAGGAACAAATGATATCAGGGCACGATTTAATCGCACGCCTGAGCAAATTACGCAAGCAATGAGCCAACTGATTGAATTAGTTAAAAATTCCAACAAAGGTCCATCAGGCCAAGCCCCCGAAATTTTATTGATAGCGCCGCCGATCATCAGACAACCTGAAATTTTTTCTGCTTCATTTCAACTTGAATTTCCACTAGAAGCCATCAAAAATTCAGAAAAATTACCTATTTTTTACCAAAAATTATCGCAAAAACAAGAAATTGGGTTTTTAGACGCTTCCAAGATTGTCACTTCTAGTAAATTGGATGGGGTGCATTGGAAGCTTCGCAACATCAAATATTGGCCGAAGCTATTCTCACGAAAATAAAAATGATGAACGAGAAGTAAGTTCCAAATTTTGTTTTTTGTGGTATAAATATATGCTAAAAATATTTGAAAGGAAACATTATGTTTAAAAAAATACGCTTTTATTGTAGCTTTATTATCAAGCTTTGTATTAACAAATATTTCTTATGCGGATTGCACAGATGAGGAGATAGACGCAAAAGCTCGATTTATTATCGACAAGACCATAATGGGTCAAATATCATCAAGTGACATGGACGACATTGTTAATCAGGCCGATGAAGCGGCTTTGCAGGCTTATGCGGGCAAATTGAACGAAGCTTGCCAGAAGTATGATGATATCATCGTAAGATACAACTTAAACAAATAAACTACTTATTAGCGGCTCACCCAATTTAATTATAAAAAAATGAAGATCATGCAGGGGAAACATTTTTTAGTTTAAACTTTGTCACTTATTAGGCCCCTACTTTTAGAAGCCCTTTGCTCGCTCGACTAATTTGGATTAGAGATATGGGAATCCTGGGCCTAAGAAATGGCGTGCTTGAGCACGTGGACTTAAATTTTTAAAATTTTCTGACTTAAGCATGTAGACAGTTGGCGGAATGACAATCAGTTCGAGCTTAATGGGGATAGATTTGATGAATAAGAGACATGCAGGTTGGGGGGTACTTCGGGCACATTAATCGAGCAAACCAGAGGCCATTGCCACCGAACTGCCTGTTTTTATGATCCATTTCATGAATCGTCGCTTCAAAAGAAAAACCGCTTAAATCTTAGTTGTTAAAATTTATTTTTTCAAAGAATTTTTTGGATGGGAATGCAAATATCCGTCAAGTTCTGGTTCTGGGGTGGACATAGGGGTGTTTAAATAAATTTCTAAACATGGTCTTTTATCGTCGGGCAGATAGCCACTTGTTGGTAACCAAGTTCCCATCATTTCTTGAAAAGATTTCCCCAATTTGTTTATAAGAACCTTGATGGCGAGTAATCGCCCATAACCCAGCAGGAAATTTAATGATTTGGACAAGTTTTTCCTTTTAAATTTGTATCTTTTGGCATGGAAATAGCTGCATCAAAACGTAATTGATGGGCTGGAACCACGGTTGGGTCATCCCATGAAAAACCATACATATTTGGCATAGGGTGCAGTAGTCCGTTTGAGCCTGCCCAGGCAAATAATTGCTTATAGGTATCCCCAACTTCATGATAGGGTCCAATATGGCGAATATAGGCAATGGGGTGTTCTTTGATTTCTTCAATTCGTACTTTCATGGTGGTCTCTCCGATAATAGGTTGTAATTCTAGTTTTAAGGGGAAAAATTCAACCGGACAGCATAGGAAGCATGGGTTTGAAAATCTGCCATTGACTTTCCTAGGGTTACTTTTGATGGGTTAAAGCCAAAATGCTTTTTGAAAGCCCGACTGAATGATTCAACATTCTCATAACCAACTTCAAAAGTAGCTTCGGTTACATCCAGTTTTGCTGCATAAGCATGTAATAAGCATATTCCAAACGGATGCGCCGGGTTAGGTCGGCAACCGTTTCTCCTGTCAATCCCCGAAAAATCCGATGAAAATGAAAAGGTGAAAAACAGGCAATCTTGGCCAGCGTTTCCAAAGAAACGGATTGATCAAGATGCTGGCAAATATATTCTAAAGAACGCTGGATGCCATCAATATATATTTGCGTTGTACCAGTTTTTATTCTCATGATTTCCCGTGTTTTCGACCAGTAGGTTGAACTATTTCTCCTTGGTGTGGCAGATGATAGCTAGTTTTTTATCAAGCTGCTTGACTAAACTTGCTATTTTTGTTGATCAGTTAGTTTCTTTATTCTTAATGATCAAAAGTTCAACTGGGGAAGTGTTTCTTTTCTTCTTTTCTTGATAGACTTGAAAGAAAATGTGATTATTGGTCGATTAGTAACGGCAGGAATAAGATTCAGAAACATTTTAAAGGGCAAATAAACTATTTATCCATCTATTATATAAGGGTTTTTATTCTAATAATCATAATAAAATATTATTAGAAACTTATTGACAGGGGGGTATCTTCAGCTTATAACCGTAACCCGTTGCCAGTGTTTCTGGTAATGATATTTGGCCACTTTACGAAGCAGCCAATGTTATATGACAGGTGAGAGAGGAAGGAATGTTAGGGGTTAGCTGTAGCTATTGCTGTGGGACGTGAGTCTTGTGGTGATGGGGATGGTTAGCCAGGCTGGCTGAGGGAGTTGGTATAACTTAGTTGGCGAAGTTTATGTTGATGGTGTGGCCTTAAGGGTTGCAGATTGATGTGGGCGAAGGTGACAGACCGGAATACGTGAAGTATAGAAAGAAGGTTAACCTTGGCTATTGCTGTGCTATTGTTAAGCTTAGGCTTGATAGTGGCGAGGTAGTGGCTGAGAGTTTACGAAGAAGAAAGAAATGAGTTGAGGGATTAAGTGTGACTGTTTTGAATTGAGCGGGGAGTGATCTCTGTGCGAGGAGAAGCGGTTGCGATCAAGCGCGAATAAGAGCATTTGGTGGATGCCTTGGCACTAAGAGGCGAAGAAGGACGTGATACGCTGCGATAAGCTACGGGGAGGTGCGAATGACCAGTGATCCGTGGATGTCCGAATGGGGGAACCCAACCCTTAGGGGTTATCACAAACTGAATACATAGGTTTGTGAAGCGAACCCGGTGAACTGAAACATCTCAGTAACTGGAGGAAAAGAAATCAACCGAGACTCCGCGAGTAGTGGCGAGCGAAAGCGGAAGAGGCCAGTGGTTATAATGTAAGAACCGGAAATGTCTGGAAAGGCAAGCGAGAAAGGGTGATAGCCCCGTACGGGTAGAAAGCAATATAATCCTTGAGTAAGGCGGGACACGTGAAATCCTGTTTGAACATGGGGGGACCACCCTCCAAGCCTAAGTACTCCTTAGTGACCGATAGTGAACAAGTACCGTGAGGGAAAGGTGAAAAGCAACCCGATGAGGGGAATGAAATAGACCTGAAACCGAATGCTTACAAGCAGTAGGAGCCATCATGACCTTCGGGTTGTGTGTGGTGACTGCGTACCTTTTGTATAATGGGTCAGCGAGTTAGTCTCACGAGCGAGCTTAAGCCGATAGGTGTAGGCGTAGCGAAAGCGAGTCTGAATAGGGCGATAGTTCGTGGGATTAGACCCGAAACCAAGTGATCTAGCCATGGGCAGGTTGAAGGATGGGTAACACTATCTGGAGGACCGAACCCACGTCTGTTGAAAAAGACGGGGATGACCTGTGGTTAGGGGTGAAAGGCTAATCAAACTTGGAAATAGCTGGTTCTCCGCGATATCTATTTAGGTAGAGCGTTGATGGATTACCACTGGGGGTAGAGCACTGGATGGGCTAGGGGAGCGCGAGCTTTACCAAACCTAACCAAACTCCGAATACCGGTGAGTAGAAGTCAATAGGCAGACCATGGGTGCTAAGGTCCGTGGTCGTGAGGGAAGAGCCCAGACCGCCATCTAAGGTCCCTAAATCATGGCTAAGTTGGAAAGGATGTGGGAAGACCAAGACAATCAGGAAGTTGGCTTAGAAGCAGCCATCTTTAAAGAAAGCGTAATAGCTCACTGATCTAGAAAAGTCGTCCTGCGCCGAAAATGTATCGGGGATTAAGCCATGTACCGAAGCTGCGGGTTTGTGAAACACGGGAGTGTCCACAAGCGGTAGCGGAGCGTTCCGTAGGCCTGTGAAGGTGTTCCGTGAGGAATGCTGGAGGTATCGGAAGTGAGAATGCTGACACGAGTAGCGATAAAAAGTGTGAGAAACACTTTCGCCGTAAGTCCAAGGGTTCCTGCGCAAGGTTAATCCGCGCAGGGTGAGCCGGTCCCTAAGGTGAGGCCGACAGGCGTAATCGATGGGAACCTGGTTAATATTCCAGGGCCTGCTAGAAGTGACGGATGCTGTAAATTGTTCTTGCCGGATGGAAGTGGTGAGGGCTGTGAAGGTGTCCCAGGAAATAACTCTAGCGTATAGACCGTACCCCAAACCGACACAGGTGGACTGGTAGAGTATACCAAGGCGCTTGAGAGAATGATGTTGAAGGAACTCGGCAAATTGACCCTGTAACTTCGGAAGAAGAGGCCCTATTTGTGGGCAACCATGAATAGGGGGCACATAATTGGGGTAGCGACTGTTTAACAAAAACACAGGGCTCTGCGAAGCCAGTACGGCGACGTATAGGGTCTGACGCCCGCCCGGCGCCGGAAGGTTAAGAGGAGGAGTGCAAGCTCTGAATTGAAGCCCCGGTAAACGGCGGCCGTAACTATAACGGTCCTAAGGTAGCGAAATTCCTTGTCGGGTAAGTTCCGACCTGCACGAATGGCGTAACGACTTCCCCACTGTCTCCAACATCAACTCAGCGAAACTGGATTCTTCGTGAAGATACGGAGTACCCGCGGCTAGACGGAAAGACCCCATGCACCTTTACTATAGCTTTGCAGTGGTATTAGGGAAGAGATGTGTAGGATAGGCGGGAGCGATGAAGCGCTGGCGCTAGCTAGTGTGGAGGCAACCTTGAAATACCGCCCTTTTGTTCTCTGATATCTAACCGAGCCTCAAAAACGGGGGCCGGGACCCTGCATGGTGGGTAGTTTGACTGGGGCGGTCGCCTCCCAAAAGGTAACGGAGGCGCGCGATGGTGGGCTCAGGTTGGTCGGAAATCAACCGCTGAGTGTAATGGCACAAGCCCGCCTGACTGCGAGACTGACAAGTCGAGCAGAGACGAAAGTCGGCCATAGTGATCCGGTGGTTCTGTGTGGAAGGGTCATCGCTCAACGAATAAAAGGTACTCCGGGGATAACAGGCTGATCTCCCCAAGAGTCCATATCGACGGGGAGGTTTGGCACCTCGATGTCGGCTCATCACATCCTGGGGCTGGAGCAGGTCCCAAGGGTATGGCTGTTCGCCATTTAAAGTGGTACGTGAGCTGGGTTCAGAACGTCGTGAGACAGTTCGGTCCCTATCTACCGTGGGTGTTTGGAGAATTGAGAGGATCTGTCCCTAGTACGAGAGGACCGGGATGGACGTACCTCTGGTGTATCGGTTGTCGCGCCAGCGGCATCGCCGAGTAGCTAAGTACGGACGGGATAACTGCTGAACGCATCTAAGCGGGAAACCCACCTCGAAATAAGTTCTCCCTATGAAGGCCGTGGTAGACCACCACGTTAATAGGCCGGAAGTGGAAGTGCCGTAAGGCATGTAGCTAACCGGTACTAATCGCCTCATTGGCTTATCGCATCTTTGCTGATCCGCGCACAGAGATCAAACTCTGTTGGATCAAGGAAAAACAGTGACACGGATACCCCAACTTCTTATCTGTTCTATACTTCACGCATGATGTGTTGACGAAACCTGGTGGTTATAGCGAGGAGCCTACACCCGATCCCATCCCGAACTCGGCCGTGAAAATCCTCCGCGCCCATGGTACTGTGTCTTAAGGCGCGGGAGAGTAGGTCGCTGCCAGGTCCCGTCAACACATCATATCCTCTCCTCACCTCCATATAATCCCACCACACCCCAACACACATACCCTAACGCGGGGTGGAGCAGCCCGGTAGCTCGTCAGGCTCATAACCTGAAGGCCGCAGGTTCAAATCCTGCCCCCGCAACCATCTATCCCTTCAATTCATTAACTTGTTCATTAATAAGTTTTAGCCATTGCTACTTCAGCAATCAAATTTATTTAAACCTAGAAATTATTAAATCATTTAAATAAGAACTCTTGGTTCAAAAAAAGAAATCATGTTCCTAAAATGCTGATAATTTTTTTAGGTGTAATATCCCCTAATTTTGGTTATATCAAGAAATCTTAGGGTGCAAGTGGGGTATTTCTACAAGTTACAATAAATAGAAAAATGTTAGAATTGCTGGAGTAGGTAATGATATCACAAAAATATTCTGATCATAAAGCTTCTCATTTTCCTGTTTCTATTAAGTCCGTTATATATCTTAACAGGAAAGTTATCTTGCTAAAAAATGAAAGAGACGAGTGGGAATTACCAGGGGGGAAACTTGAACCGGGCGAGAGTCCTGAAAGCTGCGTGGTTAGAGAAGCCTTTGAAGAACTTAGCATTTCAGTTGAAGTTGATAGTATTATTGATAGCTGGCTTTATGTTGTTTCACCTAATGTTGAAGTTGTTATTATAACCTACCTCTGCAAGACAGTAGGAAAAAATCGTTCTCCGACGGTCAGTCATGAGCATAAGGAAGTAAAACTTTTCAGTATACAAGAAGTTCCCGGTCTTTTTATGCCTGATGGATATAAGCGGTCTATAGCTAATAGTTATAGAGCTATAAAATGTTAGAGAACTATAAAACAATATATGCTAATGTTGATGAAGTTATAGAGAAACACCCAAAAGAATCACTTCTTAATATTAAGTCAATTGATAAAAATCCTTTGAAAGCTCAAAAACGATTGGCGAAATTGGGTGATAATGTTTAACTATTAGGAATTTCATCCTCTTGCAGCCATGGAGAAAGGGCCTCTTTTATAACCTTCATAATCACTTGGCTTCTTCAGAGATATGAGAATTTAGTAAATAATCCATGGCTCTTAGGATTAAGGCTAATTTCCCTACACTCATACTGCTTTTTCCAGCCTCATATTTTTGAATTTGCTGATAGGTTACGCCTATCATGTCGCCCAAAGCTTTTTGGGTAAGGCCATGCTGGCGGCGCAGGGTACGGATGAAAATACCAATTTGTTGATTGATCTGCCGTTCATAATCAGCCATTGCCTGTTTATTGCTGAAATCAAGCGGCTCGAATAAATCTCGTTGCTGTCCTGATGGTTGATAGCACACATTTGTTCCAATGATTTTTATTATATTCACATGTATAAATACTAGACTAGCGTTATTTTACATTGAGTGACGTAAAATGTAAATACGCTACTTGCTATTCTGACAAAAAAGAATGGCAGGTCATCATGGACAATCAAAAAAGAAAACTAACCACCAATATCTGCGGCCACCGCATTAAAGTGGCGCGGGTTGAGGCGAAAATGAATCAGCTAGAATTAGCCACCTTGCTGAATACCGATTATAATTTAGTGGTTGATCAGAACAGCATTTCTTTAATGGAAAATGGTAACCGTTTTGTGAAGGACTATGAAATAATCATCCTGGCTAAGGCCCTGAACAAACACCCGATGTGGTTATTATTTGGCGACCAAATTCCTCCTGAATTTCAGTAATTTAATGCCTCGGCTAGAATGATTTTGAAAGCAGTTGTTATCTGTATATAAATCTTGCCTCTGTCTGTTGTTTTCATGCTGATAAAGAAGGTTTTCAATCGTTTATTTATCACATATAATAGCTGAAGACACAGTCGCGATGAACAAGAACACTATCACGAATAGGGAAGAAATATGATGGATAAGACCCATAAAAAAATGAATGAAACGCCAAAAGCGGCCAAAGCAAGTAAATTGCAAACCCTTACCCTCAGCCGTATTGTCAATGCTTCGCGTGATAAAGTGTTCAAGGCGTGGACAGAGCCCAGCCAGATCATGCGTTGGTGGCGGCCAAAGGGTTTTACCTGCCCCAGCTGTAAAGTTGATTTGCGGATGGGTGGAACTTTTCTTTATTGCATGCGCTCACCTGAGGGTAAAGATTTCTGGGGTAAAGGGGTATACCGGGAAATTGTCTCCGGGCAAAAGCTGGTTTATGTGGATAGTTTTGCAGATGAGAAGGGTAATCAAGTCTCGCCCAAGGCCCACGGATTAAGTGCCGAATGGCCAGCCGAATCACGAATTACCGTGACCTTTGCGGATGAAAACAATAAAACGAAGGTAACCTTACAGCATGCTGATCTACCCGATAGTGCCGAGAGTGACATGTGCAAAACGGGCTGGAGTGAAATGCTAGACCAATTAGTTGAAAATTTTTCAAAACCTTCCAGGTAATGCTTCAATGCCTTTTATCTCAAAATCATCATATATCCTTTTAAATCACTGCCAGGAATTGAAGTATCGCCGCTCGGTTCACTGCGGCGGGCAGCTGGCAAGGCGACCGGGAGTTTGCTTTTGAATCACCGGATGGCCGAGTGGTCAATGCCAAACGCCTAGCTGAAATTCACAAAATCCGGGCTGAATATAATTTGCCCAAGCGCACCATCACGCTGTGGTCTGAAGCATTCCCTGAAAAGAAACTTTCACTTTTGATCACCAGCGTGAGGCATTGAGCGCCTGGGTTGCCAAACAGCTTGATATTCCAGGCCTTCATCTCAAACGAAATTCTGTCATAGGGTTTCCGGATGATTTCAAATCACCGGCCCCACCATTGTGGAAAAGCCACGCTTGAGGCGGCTGGCCGGTATTTCGACCCCTGATCAATGGCTTGACGAAATGACCTTGCGGATGCGTCCGAACATCATCATGGCCATTAGGGTGGATGCCTATTGGGAGGATACCTTTATGGTCAAGAAGGAGTGGGTGGCCTGTTAAATTTGGGTCGAAACGAATTAATTGTCACCAACCCGTGTTCGCGCTGTGTTGTGCCAACCCGTAATCCTGAAACCGGAGTGGTCACGGACCAATTCATGAAAAAATTCATGGAAAGAAGGCGTGCTACTTTGCCAAGGCATTTACAGCAAGATCCCCGTTTTGAAAAAAATTCCTACCGGTTAACCGTGAATGTTTTGGGTCCGAACGGCGGCATAGTCAAGGTGGGTGACGGGGTGAAAATCGGCGCTGAAATGAAATTGGGTGATTTTCATGGAAAAACCTCAACTGCCTTAAAAAGCCTGGGTTCTTCTATTTAGTTAAAATTTCCTTTGTCACATTTGCATAGAGGCCCATTTTTAGCTCTCATTGTGCGGATGTTTCCTCGATTCATACTTGTGCTGCACTGCAAAAAACCGTATAACAATGGTATGGCAAACACCAGCGGATGGAGGATAACATGCAACCCGTGCGTCTCATTGATTTGGTTTTTCCGGGTGATACCAATCATCACGGTACGCTGTTTGGGGGCATTGGGCTTGGCGATTATGGACAAAATTGCCTTTATTGCGGCAACGCAACATGGGCGGGTGAAATTTGTTACCGCTTGGCTGAGCGTATTGATTTTCGCGCTGCGGCCAATGTTGGCGAAATTATCGAATTTACCGGCCAGGTCATACGGGTGGGGAAAAGGTCATTAAGTGTTGAGGGTTTCGATGACGGCGGAGGTTTACTGACTGGCGAACAGCGATTATGTACGCGCGGCGTTTTTATATGGTTGCCGTGGGGGCTGCTGATGATTATCAGTTACCGCCCTGCTTAAAACAAAATCAGCCAGTCGTTCTCAAGAAGTTCGGATGGTTGGAAATGGTCTTTCCCAATCGCACCAGTCATCATGGAAACTTGTTAGGAGGGCGGGCATTAGCGGCCATGACCAAAGCTGCTTTTATTACGGCCACCCGCCAGCGCCGACAGGCAGTGGTATTAGGTTCAGCGAAAGATGTTGATTTTCAGAGGCAAGTTCCAAGCGGGAGCAATTATGGATTTGTCGAGTAAAAACCTTGAGGTTACGGAACGTTTCACAACGGTAGCGGTCACGCATTAATGGCCGAGAATTTATTCAGCGGCGAAAGATATATAGCAGGGGCGGGTCATTTCGTTATGGTTTCACCGCGAATAGCAAAAGAACAATTGATCACTTGATCAAATATCCCGCGCGGGGATCACGTTGGCAAAGAAAGTTCTTAAGGAGTTGATTTATTGAATGAAATAAACTGACGTGCGTTACGACGAGCAAGACACGCATAAATCGCGCATTTCTTGGGGCGCTTCCTGGGCAAATTTTTCCATTCCCGCATGCTCGGCATACGGGTTTTGAATATTTTCATCAAATCATCAATCACGGTATAATCCTGATGGTTCGAGGCGCGAATGGCGGTTTCCGCCACCCAATTCCTTAAGATATATTTGGGGTTTATTTTTTTATTCTGGCTCGATAACCCGGCGCTTCCTGCCGCATGCGATTCAAATATAAACTTAACCAATCTTGAACCAGGGCCTTATCCTGAAACAAGGCCTTAAAAACCTTATTATCCTGACCCGCAACTACCCCACTTAATATATGGAAAACCTTGGTATAATCCGCTTTGTGTTTGGCCATTAAATCGAGAAGCTTTATCCAAATTTCCTGGTCATGTGCATTGGGTTTGGTTATCCCAAATTTAGCCGTCATCAATTCCTGATAGAACGAATTATACTCGGTGGGGAAGGTGGCTAAAATATCCCGCGCCATTTGCTCGGGGATCAGCGATTGCAATACATAACCCAGCACCTGTAAATTCCAGTAAGCAACCGCTGGCTGCTTGGTCAAAGCATAACGCCCGGTTGGATCAGAATGGTTGCAAATAAAATGCGGATCCTTGGCTTCATAAAACCGAACGTCCCGTAATCAGCGTTAAGCCAAGGATCGACATATTGTCGGTATTCATGACCCCGTGGTAAAGCCCACCGCCTGCCACTGCGCCATCAGCCGCGCCGTGCGTTTGGACAATTTCGGCAAACCAGTCTTGATAGGATAATCCATTAAAATACAGTTGATAACGTGGTCAGCCAATAATTTGATCAGATCAGGTCGTTTGTGCGAGAAGAAATGTTCGAAATGGCCAAAGCGGATATGCGAGGGTGACAGGCGGGTTAGAATAGCGCGGGCTCCCTTTTTCCCGCGCCACTTGCTCACCGCTGCCGATAATGCACAGGGAACGGGTGGTAGGAATGCCCAGGCCCTGCATGGCCTCACCACATAAATACTCGCGGATGCACGAGCGCAATACTGCTCGACCATCACCCATACGGGAATAGGGGTTTGCCCCGATCCCTGAGGGCATATCCCATACGGGTTCTTTTCCCCCGAACTTGGCCCAGCAATAGAGCCCGCCCATCTCCCAATTGCCCTGCCCACACGCCGAACTGATGGCCAGAATAAACCATCGCCACGGGCTTGGAACCCAACAAATTTTTGTTCCCGGAAAAATAAGCAGGAAAATCAGAATCCTGTGTTGATTGGGGATTAAGGGCAATCTCTTCAGCCATATCTTGATTCAAGTGGATGAGGAAAGGGGATTTTGCAACCCTCTGCTGCCATTGATGTATAAAATCAGTGGGCAAAGTTGCAAAGCGATTGTCAAAAATTAATCCATAATTTGTGGTCATAGCCTTATTATAGGCGAAATCCTTGCCTTTTCAAGGGTAGCACTTGCCAATCGACAATCAAAGTAAGGTTACTTAAAATATCATTCTTTAAGAATATTTGAGGAATTAAGATAAATTTGGGGTGATATGATCCATTGCGCCTGTTTGCTGCGGAAAAGATAATAGCTTATTATTGGCCAGGTTCGCAACCATAAACTTTGGTATTTGCCTGGGGGGAAGATTGAACATGAGGAATCGCCCAAAAAAACGCTTATCCGTGAGCTTGCGGAGGAGCTAGGGATTACGGTTCCGATCGAATCCTTAACTTATGTTACAACTGTTATTGGCCCAAGTTTACGATGGCAAAGATCAGGTGACACTGATCTGTTTTGCCGGGGATATCCCCAATTCCTTCAAACCCTCGGCTGAAATTACTGAGGCCGCCTGGATTAAGAAAGATCAGCGCGAATTGATGGCCCCGGCTGTTCAATTATTGGTAGCAGGTAGGGGGTAAAACAACATATGAAATCAGTTGCAGCAGGTTGGGATTGGGTTTTGGCAAATAATTCGGCATCAGCCTTTTTAACAAGGCAGTAAATGTAATGGAAAGGGGTTTCCCTGCCAGCAAGCGTTTGCGGGAAACAGCTGGCCTGATAACCTGAATCCACAGCCCTTTCCAGAAAATGCGCTGATTCAAAACTCGACCATAGCAGCATTTGCCCATTTGTGGCCAAGCCATTCCACAGGGCTTGCAACCCTTGGGGCTGTGCAAAAAATGGTTGCTGTTTTGGGACAAGGCCTGTGGACCGTTATCAACATCCAGGATAATCATATCATAGCGTGTGCCAGATTGCATCATGGCCGCCACATCGGCGTGGTGCAGGGTCACACTGCGACAATTCTTCAAAATTGTGTTTGCAGATATTGCCGGTACCATCCCATGACAGCTGCGGAAATTTCGGCCACCTCTATTCTGCCCCGGGCACCCAGATTTTGGGCAATGCCCCGAGGGTATAGCCTTAACCCCAGCCCACCCAGCAAGATATGGGGGGTGGGGTTGCTGCACAAAAGAAACGGCCATTTCCCCAACCTATCTTGGGATTCATGGTTATAGCCATTCATCAGCTCCATCCCGTCCACCCGGATCATGTACCGGCCATCCCGGTGATACAGGTCGAATTGGTGTGAGGCAACGGTTGCGGTATCTAAATGGGTCCAGGCCATGAAAATATGCTCGATAAATGATAAAAACAGGGATAGACTAGCATGAAGCCAAGATTTGCTAAAGGAAATGTAATTTTTACGGATCTATCAACTTATTCATCAAGGGAGAAGAAAAATGAAAATCGGGATTGTTGGCTGTGGGAATGGGTTCACCGCCGCCTATGCCTGTGTTTTGCGGAGGTGGGAACAGAATTAGTATTGGTGGATAAAAACCACGCCTTGGCCCAAGCCCAGGCCGAGGATATTTTCCATGCCACCCCCTTTGCCGCCCCCATTCCTATCCACGCTGGATCATATGAAGAAATTGGCAGGGGCCGCCATCGTGATGATCGCTGCGGGTGTTAATCAACAAACCCATGAAAGTAGGCTTGATCTTTGGTAAAAGGCAATGCTGAGGTTTTTGCGGATATCATCCCCAAAATTCGGGCGGCGGCCCCGCATGCTATCCTCGTTAATGCGACCAATCCCGTTGATGTCATCGACCCATCCGATCGACCATTTTGGCAAGGACCAGACGAAGGGGCGGGTGATTGATTCCGGCACTATCCTGGATACCGCCCTTTTCGGGCTTTGTTAGGACAGCATTTGGGGACGTTTCACCCACTCTATTCAGGCTTATGTGTTGGGAGAACATGGTGTATTGAGGTATTGCATTGGTCGAGGGCGACCGGTTGCAAACATGCCGCTAGTTGATATGGCGGCCCAGGTAGCCCTGATCACGCAAAACCGCGCGCGCAGATTGATGAGCGGGTTCGCCGCGCCGTCCTTACCGCATTATTCAGGCAAGGGGGCCACTTGGTATGGGATTGGCGCTGGCAGGCCTGCATCGCCCAAGCCATTTTTACAAGATGAGCACGCGGTTTTAACCTGCTGCGTGCGCTTGCCGGAGGTTAGGGGATTACAGATGTAACTTTTCCTTACCCCATATTGTGGCAGGGGCAAGGGTGCGGCAAACCCCATACCCGCTTTTGGATAAAACCGAACGCCATCAGTTACGCCGTAGTGCCGAAATATTGAAACTCGCGATCCAGACAATAGGTTTGTAGGGCCGTGCGGGATATAAAAACCACGCTCTGAATCCTGATGAACTAATTATCCGTGATAGCGAATAGAAAAACTCCACCAACCTCAATGTTGATGACGGTGGTGGGTGTCTGGGAAATGTGGGTGGGTATGTATCAGCGGCTCATGACGGTGCTGATGGCGATGCTTGTTTGTTGGGGATATTGCCGGATGCTTATGGGAATGATGTTCATCATGACTATGCTCTCATGGTCATGATCCAGCATTTCGTGGAAGATGTTCTATGCCTATGTTGCTCTCGTTAAATGTAACCATGTGCCCAACGCCATGAGGGGTACCAGAGATCGCTATCCTGATACTCAGCGGTTCTCGAAGAGGGGATTGCCAAAGCTGCGGCAAAAAACGGCGCAACGGAAAAATAAGCGACCGTTCGAGCGGTGCCGAGATGGCGCAAGCCCACAATAAATAAAAAAGAGACTGATGCCATAAAGCAAGCCAACCAATAAAACAGGGTTGCCATCATTGTCGTGAGAGGTGGCCAGGTTGCGCCCAATATAAAGCGATCGTTACGTTTACACTACCTGCTATCAACCCTTTGATGGCAACAACCAGGTGGTATCGGCCAACGATATCTTGCGCGTTAGAGTTTGATCGATGCCCCATGCGAGGCAAGCGCCCCACAATAGCTAAAAGGCCATAGGGTTGAGAACTGAATCTGTTCAGGCCAGCTCAACAGGGTGGTGCCAACGATGGTAACCGTGCCGAAACAATCCGCCGGTCAAAATTTCCCCGGAAAGCAAACCACGCCAGTAAGGTTGTAAATACGCCTTCCATATTCAATAGAGATGACCTCCGAAGCGGCATCTTGCCAGTCCAAACATAAGCAATACCGGAGCAACGATGCCGCCTGCAAGAATTGCCCCAATCAACCAAGGCCATTCACTGGGAGATGGTGTCCTCACGCATGACGCGGTACAGCGAAAGCCCCATCTCGATCCTAAATAAAAACAAACCAGCCAAAAACCAAGGATTTGTATTTGATAACCATTTGGCCAGGAGTACTACTGCAAACAACAAAGCGCTATCGAGGCAGCCAATACATGGGCAGGTTATTACATGTTTCAGTTCATAATTGTCCAGCGTCTTCCAAAGTTTTGGGTGCATGTCTCCACCCATCTTAAAAACTATCTCCATATCGCAACGGGGGTGGGTGTAACGAGTTCCTATGTAAGTGCCGATATAATGATCTACTCCGTCATTTTCTGAAGTATTTCAAAATAATTGTTTGGATGAAGGCCATCGGTGCTTGATTACCCATTGGGTGATGCTGGGGTTCCTGCTGGATAATCTGGGCATATTGGCGGATGATTTGAAATGATCCAGCCATCACGGCTTCTGACACAATCGCATGGCCAATGGATACCTCATCCCAGGTTGCACCGCCTGAACCAAGCGGGGGCAGGTTTTCCGCATTCAAATCATGGCCCAGATGTCGCCGCAAACCTTTTGCCAGGCATCATTGACCACGTATACAATTTGGTTCAGTTGTTGCAAACGCGCTCTTTGCCGCTGCACGGGCTGTATTCCTGGGTGATAAGTTCAACCGCGCAGGCACTTACCCGGATAGCCAATTCAACACCTGCAGTGTTGACATCGATAAACACCGACGTTTTGGTAAAAGTTTTTAGGAACTG